>JABGWU010000249.1 GCA_018645475.1 Opitutia bacterium | reverse complement strand
GGATATGATAAATTTTTAGAACGAAAAGCGGAAATATTATCTGCAGAGGAGAAGCAGAATGCAGTATTTGATAAGAAACTGGCCGAGGAGGAGGTTTGGATCCGTAAGGGGATACAAGCCCGGAGAACCCGTAATGAAGGCCGGGTTCGTGCATTATTTAAACTTCGCGAGGAACGGTCCAATCGAAGAGAACTACAGGGAAAAAGTAACCTGTCCGCCAATCAGGGGCAGACTTCTGGTCGAAAGGTGATTACTGTAAAAGATGTCGATTTCGGGTGGGATACAAAACGGATTGTAGATGACTTTTCAACCACTGTATGGCGTGGGGATAAGCTCGGTGTGGTTGGGTTAAATGGTTCGGGTAAATCCACCCTCCTTAAGTTAATGTTAAAAAAACTTGAACCAACCCGTGGCACGATTGAACATGGAACCAAGTTAGAAGTAGCTTATTTTGACCAGCATAAAGAAATTGTGAATGAAAACCTTTCGGTCGCTGAAAATGTTGCACCCAATGGAGACACGGTAACCATAAACGGAAACTCCAAGCACATACTATCCTATCTCAAGGATTTCCTTTTTTTACCCGAAACTGCCCGAGCTCCTGCTAAAATGTTATCCGGAGGGGAACGAGCACGCCTGCTCTTGGCAAAACTTTTTCTGCAACCTGCGAACCTGTTGGTTATGGATGAGCCCACCAATGATTTGGATATTGAAACCATTGAATTATTGGAAGAAAGACTGCTTCAATTTGAGGGTACTTTGCTCTTAGTTAGTCACGACCGGGCTTTTCTTAATAATGTGGTTACTGGGACCGTAGCATTGGATGGAATAGGGGGAGTAACCGAATATGCCGGCGGTTGCGATCAATGGTTGTCTGATAGGGAATATGCTAAAAATATGGGTAGTTCGAAGAAACCCAAAGCAGTTCCCGTCAAAAAGAAATCCAAAAAACTTTCGAACAAAGATAAAGAGGCTCTTGTTAAAATCCCCAAGCAAATAGAAAAAATGGAAGTGGAGCGGGATCAAATAACCGCGGCCATGCAGAATCCAGATTATTATCGAAACCCGAAGAGTGATCCGTCAGGGGATCAGGCAAACTTGGAAAAGTTGGAGGTTCAGATTGCTAGCTCTTATTCTCGGTGGGAAGAACTTGAAGGTTTAACCGAGTGAATTTATTCTATTTCCGTTAAAAACTTATTTTAACGGAGTATGTAGAGAGAGAGTTTCGTTTAACTGATAAAATAATTTAATCGAACTTGTTTTAACAATGTTGCATCAAAACTAGCAAAAAGTCTAAATAATATCTTTATGAAGTTTTTCATATTTGTTCATATATTATTAATTTTTAATTTAAATGGTTTGGCGGAAAGAAAGCTGGAATTTAATCGTGATATTCGGCCTATTCTTTCAGATGGGTGCTTCCATTGTCATGGCCCGGATGAAAAAAAGAGAAAAGGAGGTCTAAGGTTGGATCTTGAAAGCGATGCTTTTAAGGATGGAAAATCAGGTTTTCCAGCAATTGTAAAAGAAGATCCTTTAGAAAGTGAATTGATTACCCGAATTTTTCTTGCAGATGATGATGACGAACATATGCCTCCTTTGGATAGTGGGAAATCGATCACCCTAGAGCAAAAGGAAATTCTAAAAAAATGGATAGAGGAGGGGGCTAAATACCAAGGTCATTGGGCATTTATAAATCCCCGAAGAATACCGGTTCCCAAGGTCATAGGTGTGAAACATCCTATTGATGGTTTTATTCAAAAACGATTGAGTGAAGAAGGCATGCAGATGCAGGCCTTGGCTGATAAGGAAACTTTGTTACGTCGGGTCAGTCTTGATTTAACCGGATTACCCCCAACCCTGAGTGAGGTGGACGATTTTCTAGCTGATACTTCTGAGGATGCATACGAAAAAGTATTGGATCGATTACTGGGTTCTCAGCACTACGGGGAAAGAATGGCGATTGAATGGTTAGATCTGGCCCGTTATGCAGACAGTAATGGATATCAAAGTGATGGGAGTCGTGATATGTGGCTTTGGCGAGACTGGTTAATCAATGCCTTTAACCGAAATATTCCTTTTGATCAGTTTACTATCGAGCAGTTGGCTGGTGATATGTTACCCAACCCATCTCAGGATCAGGTTGTTGCAACTGGGTTTAACCGAAACCATAGGTTGAACGGGGAGGGCGGACGGATTGTGGATGAGTGGTTTGTGGAAACGGTGATTGACCGGGTTGAAACAACCGGTACTACCTGGCTCGCCCTTACAATGACATGTGCCCGTTGCCATGATCATAAATACGACCCGATTTCTCAAAAGGAGTTCTTTGAATTTTTTGCTTATTTTAATTCAAATGATGAGAGTGGTGTATTGGCAGCCAATGGGAAAAATGGATTTAATACACCTCCCTTTATCAAGGTATCCAATGGCGAGCAGAAAAAAAGAATTCTGGAACTGGAGAAAACCTTAAAACAGGCTCAATCTGCAACAAAAGAGGCTGAAAAAAAGATGGAAACGGCTTTGAATGAATGGATCAAGGAAACCCGTGAAGAGTTGGGTACAGAAGACCGTGCTCCGACCCTGTGGCAAAACTTGGAAAATGAACAGGTTGTCAGTAAGGGAGGAGCTCAGTTCAAAAAACAAAAAGACGGTTCCTGGTTGGGGACTGGTAAGAATCCATCAAATGATACCTATGAAATTAGAAGTCCTT
>JABGWU010000248.1 GCA_018645475.1 Opitutia bacterium | reverse complement strand
AAGGTTGAGGTCTCCCGAATTATTATATCAGTTAATTCTATTGTCCTTAATTTAACTGCTATCAATCAAAACGGAAAATTGGTAAATAAGGGCTCCGCCACCAGCGTTTTTCAGTTATAACACTCTAGAATACTTTAATGGCAAGAAATGTTAAACATTGGGTAATCAGATAACTGATAAAAATAGTCCAAGGTTTTTTCTCATGTTAAAAAATAATAAAAGGTTTCTTAACTAGAAATTTTAATTGCTAATATTTTTTTCAAATCACCAACTTTTTGCATTTTCCCAACTTCCTCATTAGTGAATTTAATTCCAAATTCTTCCTCAATATTGATTATTAGATTAATGTGGTTGAACGAATCCCATCCTGGAACATCAGAGGCAACAAGCCCATCATCTAAAGTTAACTCTGAGTTGTTAAAAAGTGTTCTAAAGACTTCTGTTAATATTTCAAGCTGTTCGTCGTTCATAAGTCTCCTTTACCTTTTCGGCAAAAAGGTTTGCAATCGATTTAATTTAAAAAATTTGATAGCGTCTATTGAAAGACAGGCATCTATGCTCGAGATGGGTTCATTATAGTTGAATTCATAAAACCTGATTGTGGCTTCAAACTTGCCAAATATTTTAGAATCCATTCGTTTCTTACTTCAAAGGCAGACAAGTTCCACCACCATGTCTCGGCAAAAGGAAAGTCCGGCTGAACAAACCATGAATTCCTCTCTTTTAGATGATCCATTAATGCTTCGACAAGAAGGTCAACAAGTTCAATATTGGTAAGATTAAGTTTTTCACGTGCATTGAAAAAGGCATCCCGAATATTGACATCATCAGACTTTCTCTCACTAACAAATTCTCTCCCTGCCCAACCACGGTGGTTGGTTAAACGAAACACCACTGCTGTTCTCCGCAAACATTTCAACATATCATTTCTTGGGAGTTCTGGCGATTCAACAAAAACATGAGGTTCATGCTCAGACGAGAATATCATTTTCTTCTTTTGGGCAATCTCCAAAAGTTCGGTACCCGGCAAACCGCGAAGTACATGAAAGCATAATAAGTGCCCTTGGCCAAAGCGAACTGTTTCCATCATATATTCAAGAGAGGCTTCAATATCTGTAAGGTTTTCACCGGGAAGCCCAATGATAAGGTCAATTTTAGCAAATAAATTATGCTTCTTAATTAAATCAAATGTATAGTTAAATTTTTCAATTTTTATTCCTCGACGCATAGCCTTATTGGTTTCCAGTTTAATTGACTGTACTCCAACACCCAAAGTAATATCATTCAATGGGTGAAGGCAGCTAAACTCTTCAAATAATGTGGCTAATTCCTCATCTATAAACCCTGGAATAAGTTCAAACATCAGCTTTAACTCAAATTGCTTTTCAATAAAGGTGCGAATGATTTCTTTGGCGTAATTCAAATCTGATGAGAAGTTTGCATCTACAAACCGAACTCTTTTAACGCCTTTATTGACTATATAAACTACCTCACTAACAACCCTATCCAAGCTAGAATAAGTAATAGTATCCATATCCTTATGATAGGTACAATAAGAACAACGCAGGTTGCACCCTCGTTGTGTCTCAATGTTAGCTTCAATTTTTGGGCGGAGTAAAACTTCATCATCCACCACACCAGTCAAAAACGGGGAAGGAATGTCGTGCAATACTTCTAAGGCTTCACGCTTGGGATTAATTTTAAATGGTTCTGAAGGTTTATCTCGATAGGCCAAACCAGGTATTTTTGAAAGTTCTGGGACTCCAAAAGTTTGGTTTTTCAAAAACTCTAAGAATGTAACTTCTCCCTCGCCAGAAACACAAAAATCCATTTCAAATTTGTCGAACTTCCCTTGCACCAAAAAATCAGAGGACATTTCAGAGCCCCCCCATATAATTTTGGTCTTTGGAATTCGCGTGCGGAGAGCCGTGGCAATCTCATTAAAAACATTTACGTTCCACATGTAGCAAGAAAACCCAACTACACTTGGTTTGGACTCAACTATTCGGTCTATTAGTGGCGGCACCTCTATATCTTTCCTATTAATATTAATTAAAGGATGTTGGATTACAGATATATCCCAATTAGCTCGAATTTCGGGTACATTGTAAGCAAATGCTTTTAGATTATATAGAGATAGACTGAATGCATTGTTTGACCCAGCAATGCCTACCAAGATAGTTTTTGAAAGTTGGTTAGTCAAACTACAAACCCTTGAATAGCTCTGCTTATAAAGCTTGAGGAATTAGGTGCCTTAAGAAAAAACTTTACACAAAAGATTGAAAAATCCTACCATGAACATAATATATTTACAAATTATCATATAGGGCTAAGCAGTCATAGACACGTGTATTTCAAAAAAAGTATTTACCACACTAGCCGTATATCCACATTACTACTTATATTGAAAAATTAACTATGCTGAATGAATTTTTATCTGAAATTTTCACCGGAAAGTTTAACAAGGCAATTTCGATTCTCGAAGGTGCAGCGTTAAAATCTCCCATTCCAATTGAAATTCTAACCATGTTAAGGTTAGCAATTATAAAACCCGAACATAACTACCTTTCTTACCAAAAAACTTTCAACATTTGGTCCAAATGGGGACAACCAACATTAAAACCTAATGCAACAAATCTAAAGATACTTTTTCTTTCAGACTTTACATCCGATCATTTCTCCCCAATGATCAAACTATTTTGTGCCGCCCAAGGAATAAAAGCTGAAGTCCTCTTGCCGGGATTTGATTCAATAGAACAGACAGCTTTTGATCCATCTTCATCGATATATGAATTTCAGCCAGATATCATAGTCCTTATATTTTCAGAATACTGGATTCAAAAATATACAGGAAACTCATCTTTGATAAAAGAAAGTGATCTGGAAGTGGCTCAAAATACAGTTTCCGATTTACTCTCTTCTATTAAATCAAATTCATCAGCAGATATATTGATTGGGAATCTACCAGGAAGATCTTTTGGATTCCCTGCAGGTTATGTATCTATGGGAAAAGTATTGGGCTGGAATCTTGCATTAAATAAATTTAACCAGTGGTTAGCAAAAAATACTGGAGGTCGTATTCATGTTGTAGATATTGCGGAGGCTATATTTAATTCCGGTGGACGTAAAGCAATGGGAAATATAAATTATTTT
>JABGWU010000247.1 GCA_018645475.1 Opitutia bacterium | reverse complement strand
TAGTCGATCGAACACATCGGCACGGTTCCATCCGTATGAATAATCATTGAGGAAAAGGGGGCAATACAAGGCCTATCCGCATAAGCTTGTATGTTTTTCTCTGTTTCCCTGTTTAGCTGATTCCCCCATGTATGAGCGGCCTTTGCGTATACCTGATCGTTAGAGCCAATTTTATCTTTCCAGAATGAAATCCAGTCCTGCACTTCATGTTTATTACTGTCCAGAATTATCATTCGCAACCGAATAATCAACGGCAATTTTTTTTGGTCTCTTACCTTGATTAAGTTCAGAGCATTTTGAACAACAGTTTCATAATTCAAATTTACCCTAATTTCTTCAAAAGTCTTTTTGGTAATTCCATCAATGGACACCATGATATCATCAAGCCCAGCGTCCAAATATTGATGAATTCTCTTCTCGTCTAGCAACTGAACGTTTGTAGCCATTGTGACTTGTTTGACACCAGCATCCTTTAAACACTTAATTTTTTTGTGGAGGTTTTTATCCAAGGTAGGTTCACCATCTCTATTCAAGCATACTCGGTCCACCCATTCATGATGGCGTGAAATTTCATCGACAAATTTTTCGAACAGCTTATCACTCATAATTGGGTTTCTTACTTTCTCCCAATCATCTATGGTGCACATCACGCAACGAGCGTTGCAGGCATTTACCGTTTCAATTTCAAAGTATTTAGGAAAATAAAAAGATTCTTTAACATGCGCTAGATTTAGACGATCGGCTAATGCATTAAGCGCTGGAGCTTCAAATTCATTTCGCCCCGAGGTACTCACATGTGACTCTATCTTTCTGGAGTATTCCATCAGTTTTATTAGTTTTCCATTTATATAAGGATTATGGTTCCTATAATATATTATGTAAGCACTTTTCCACTAACCAACCTAGATCAATTGTCAATTTAAACTAAAATTAAATATAACTTAGCGCTCTAACAATAGACAAGAGAAAAGTAGCTTTTCGATCGATATCTTTTTTGACATATACTGGCAGGTCAATTCATCTTCAAGATAGCACGGGCTATTTTATGATTCTCAAGGTCAATCAATGCCTGGTTTATTTCTTCAAGCTTATACCTGCGTGAAATTAATTTCTCCAAGGGAAGCTTTCCCTCTAGATAATAATTAACAAGCACCGGTATGTCTCGGTCAGGATTACATTCTCCGCCCCAAGAACCTTGTATCTGCTTTCCCTGTATGAGATCAAAAGGGTCTAGTTGGATTCTTTCGCTACAGGCCGGATGACCAGCAAAGACACAGAGCCCACCCTTATTGTGAACTGATTGAAATGCTTGCTCTATGACTTTAGCTTTTCCTGCAGCTTCAATCGCATAATCCACACCTTTGCCATCGGTTATCGCTATAATTTTTTCTACAGGGTTTGCTTCAAGGGCGTTTACTAAATGAGTAGCACCTAATTCTTTAGCTTTTTGCAGTTTTGAATCTTCAATATCCACAGCAATTATGATTGAACAATCATACAGTTTGGTGGCCATTATAGCGCTGAGACCTATGCCGCCTGTTCCAAAAATCGCTAGAGAAGAATCACGGCAGGGGCGAACTGTGTTCATGACAATACCTGCACCAGTTGGTATCGCGCAACCCAATAACGTCGCAACATCCAGAGGAATCGTTTTTGGTATCGGCACACACCTGTTTTCTGACACGACTGTATAATTGCTAAAGGTGGTAACGCCTCCCGAGTTTATTTGCGCATTACCCTTGGTGTAAACGGCCCCCGGGCAATCGGCTCCTTTCCCCTTGATCCAAGTCAAAACCACATGATTCCCTTTAGTAACTTTTTTTACATCTTTCGCAGTATCAATGACTTCACCGGCACCTTCATGTCCCAGCAGGTGTGGCAGATGCCGGTCTGGGCCTCGGTGGCCTCGAGCCTCCATTAACTGGCTCCTGCAAATCCCACTATAAATCACCTTAACCAAAACCTGACCCTGATTTAAGCTGGGAATTTGGATATTTTCTTCAACTACTAAAGGTTCACCGGTCTTGTAAAGAACTGCGGCTTTCATAAAATCTGAGTTTCTGCTGGATTCTGGCATTTTAGAAGTGATAATTAGTTTTCTGCGTGGTGCCGGAAAAGTATTTCTTGGACAAAGGGTGGAATGTCGAGGGCAGACAGCTCCTTAAAGTAGAAACAGCTAGCGGCTTGCCCTTCCATCAATTGATGTTGTTCCCATATATGGGTGACATCTGCTTCATAAAAAAAGTAACTCGTCAGAACTTCTGAATCATTCACCCTTTCATAATTCCAGAGAAACTGAAAATTCTCAGGTGACAGACAAAGCTCTTCCTTAATTTCTCTCGCAACTCCGACCTCCGGAGCCTCCCCCGTATTTATCTCGCCTCCAAACAATGACCACTTGTTTGGGGCTAGTATCGCAGGGTTATCATCTCGTAGTTGCAATACATACCTTTGATTAGCCAAGAGTATGGAATGAGCAACTCTAAACATAAACTACTGAAATTTTTCTGGTGTTTGCGGTCTGACAAACGTCCAGAAAAAATCCGATTGATAATTTTTCTTTTTGAACAAATCAAGCCACTCATCCACTGAAAAAACAGACTTTATTATTGGCGCCCAGGCTAACAAACGTTCTCGTTCTATATCATTGACAAAGGCATCAACCTGGATAAACCCCTTTTGAGGGTATTTCAAAACACGTAACATTTCCTGCAATGCAATTTCTCCACTTTCAGGTGATAAAAAATGAAACGTGTTGATCGATGTCACGCAATCAAAATAATTATCGGGATAATCCAGCTTTTCTGCACTACCAAAATCTATCAGGCCTTTGACATCTGGATGCGCGTTTTCGATGGCATAACTGGACACTTCAGTACCTCGAACCTCTATTCCGGGACAAGCTTCCAACAAGCCTTTCAGCAGGAAGCCTTTACCACATCCTATGTCCAACACCTTGCTTTCGGCATTCAACTGATAATGACTAATGAGAGTCTCTGCAACGGGAGTCCACCGCCCATCGTAATGATACCCACCGTACCCCGTATCACGGGTTTTATCAAAGTAAGCAATCCCGAATGTAGGATCCATGTTACGAGGAGGACCATCGTAAAGTTTAACATTAGCATTGGTCAAGTTGAACAATTTACCCATTAGCTATTCTCCCTTTCATGAAATTTCACAGACCAGCCATTTGAAGAATTTCTGGAAATTCTTCACTTCGCTGACGCCAATAATTAGATTTAGACAGTATATTTACTACATTATTCTGATACACGTTGGAAGCCTCCGGCTTATTCATTAACCTGGCACCCCAAGCCAAGGCTGCCACCATGGATGCATCATAAGGATACCCAGCAAGAATTGATTCGAACCATCGCATAGTTTTATCCAATTCCGTCTTAGCATTCAAATGAGGGTTTCCTGAGAAATTGATATCAAAATTAAAAGTAAACCAGATTTCGTTCAACTGTTCTCCGCTCGGAATAATATCCATTGGAAGTTTATAAATATCTCTTCCTCTAAGAATACCATCTTTCTGCTTTTCAAAACTCAACCCAAACTCACCTCGCTGAGCTAAGCGTCCAGGGTTTAAAGCTTTGGTAGCATCTTCACCTTCGATCTGCTTCACACCTAAATCTCGAAACATCGAATACATTTCGGTACCAACCAGCGGCTGACAAATATAAAAACTTGCCCAGTCCCAACCTAATTGCTTGGCAAAATTAAAGGAGTCCATCATTTCCCCAAAAGTTTCATTGGGGAATCCAATGATAAAGTTTCCACTGTAGAAGACCTTAGGAAAATTTTTAAATAGCGCCGAAGCCATTAACAGCTTTCGCTTGCTTGTAGGTTTTTTGATTTTTTTGAGCATGGCATTATTCCCAGACTCAATTCCCACTTTCAATGCTTTCAAGCCAGATCTAACCATCCATTCCATAATTTCTTCATCAATTGCAGCTGCAATCAATCCGTTATTACTGATCCATTCCATATCTGGAGTTTCTTCGGTCATTCTTTTGAGGAGATGAAGAGTGCGTCCCCTATTCCAGAGAAAGTCATCATCCAACCAATCAATTTGGCGAATGCCTTTTGACCATAAAAACTTAATCTCATCGATGACACTTTCAACTGTTCTAGCCCGGATTCCCTTGCCATTGAAATCTCTAACCGTACAAAAGGTACAATACGCCCTACACCCTCTATTACTCAGCACTGTGGCAAAAGGCTTATCTTTGCCGTTAAAGCGGGAAAACACAGCGAGCCCACCGTACCTATAATATTTCTCAATAGGAATTAAAGAGTAGGACTCTCTAATATCGACTTCTACAGGACTATCCTCTATCGGTTCGCCCAACTTATAAACCTGATCACTATGAATAAAACATAATCCATCAGGCTTTTTAGTCAGATCCCCCTTACATACATTTTCTAAAAATATTTCAAACGGTGCTTCACTTTCTTTCCGAAAAATAAAATCAAAATCACCTTCCTGCAGAAGCTCCTCATAGTCATAGGTAGCTTGAACACCTCCACCAATAATTGGTGCATCAGGAAATTTTTTCCGGAGAAACTTAGAGATTTGAATAAAAACTTCTTTATTTACATCGAACATGCAGGAAATACCAATATACGGAGAATTGCAGCTCTCAATAACATCTGAGATATATTTTTCCCAAAAATTATATTGAAAATTATCCTTCTGAGCCCTATGAAGTAGTTCCAAATTAAGGTCAATAATTTTCACATTAATGTCAGGGTTCACTTGTTTCGCTACCGATGCAATGTATAGCAGGCCTACCGGAGGATAATTGAAGTAGCCCTGTCTATTTGCAGTTTCACAATCAAAGACAGATTCGGGTACCTGCATAGGAGCAATAAGAATAAGGTCCTGAGGAGGCCTTAATTTACTTATCAAATTACCATAAACCATTGTCTCAGGGCTTAAGGTAGAGTTTGCCAATGCGTAGTTTTCTGACATTATATTTATTTTAATTCCCCACGGCCTTGCCTGCACAAGATTTAGGCTGGGGTTTTAATACTCAATTAAAGGGAGTCCGTGTGCTTATATGATTCCATGTTTCTTGCAAACCTTTTTCAAAATCTGTAAATACAAATCCAGGGCAAACCTTTAACAGTTTTTCAACAATAAATCTCTGATGAACCACAGGGATTAATCTTTCCCTACAAATCTCGTTAAAACCCTTATTAGTTATCTTTCGAAGTAACAAGGCAATTTCTTTAAAGGAATAACTATTCCCGGACGCCAGATTTAGAACACCTTTTTCCTCACCAAAGGCTAATTGTTTAACTATACCAATGAGATCCTTAATGAACAAGTAATCTCGCTTCTCCTCGCCATCCCCAAAGAGAGCAAGTTGACTATTCTTTGAAATGGTATTGATGAATTGGTCCGGCCCATAAGAAATAATGTCTGAGTTTTTAGGCCCAAAAATCTTACAACATCTCAAGACCAGCAGTGGAAACCCTGCCTTTTGAGCAGTAATCTGTAATAATTTTTCTCCGGCGTACTTGGTTATTCCATAAAGGGTGGAGGGATCAACAGGAGTATTTTCCTTAATTTCACTATTAGTCACTGCTTCTCCGTAAACACTTATAGAACTGAAATACAGGCATTTTTTAATTGGAGTTTTTTCCAAACAACGGGCAATACTTTGATCTATTAAAATATTATGCTGAAAGCCGTCAATTTTATTTTGCTTTTTCCGCGAACGGGACAAAATAAATAATATGGTCTCCTTGTTTAAAATTTTTGCCAAGTTTTCTGAGGATTCTTTTAAGCTTAGGTCAAGAGCAGAAGAGTTGAAACCTTCGACCCGAATTTCACCTTTTCCTTTAAGGTCCTTTTCCAGTGCGGCTCCAATAAAGCCACTATTCCCAAGAATTACCACTTTTGGTTTCATAATAAATTATTTTGACTTAATAAAGAGAAAGGCCACAACAACGCTACGGCTTATGAGCATAGTCCCGAGGACATTTTAGAATTTCATCAAAATTTTCTTCCACCCAGGATATTACTTCATTCAGCCCTCGTTCAAAGCTGATTGTGGGTTCCCAGCCGAGCTTTTTTCGAATTTTTGTTGAATCAATAATATAAGCTGCATCTTGCCCTAACCTTTCGTCCATATTTTCCACGCATGACTCAAAATTTTTTCCAAGCTTTTCGCAGATTAGGCGAACAACATCTTTAATGCTGACATTCCCATTATCTGGAGATATATGGTAAACCTCTCCATTCTCCCCGTTTCGAGCAACCGCAAGAGTTGCTACGCACACATCCCTAATATGAATAAAAGATTTAACAGCCACTCCCCCTCCATGCAAGGGAATCTTCTGGCTATTTTTTATTGAAACGATCGATTTAGGAATGATTCTGTAGAGAGCCTGGTGAGGCCCGTACACATTAGTTGCACGCGTGTAAACAAGAGGAAAATCAAAATTCTTAAAAAAAGGTAACAGACTTAAATCACCTGCCGCTTTTGAAGCTGCATAAGGGGTTGAAGGTCTAAGCTGAGCACCCTCCTTTATAACTCCTTGACAGGAACCATATACTTCTGGGCTGGAAATTTGTACAAAACGTCTGAGATACTTTTCTTTTTTTAAAGCATTAGCAAGGTTCATTAGGGCTATGCAGTTTGTACGGAACCATTGCTCCGGATTCTCCCAACTTTGCCCTACCATGCCCTGCGCGGAAAAATTTACAATATAGTCTGGACCAAAATCTTTGATAACAGCTATCACTTCATTTAGGTGTATATTTAAATCCAAACAATGAAAGGTAAAGCGGCCTGAGTTGTTTTTTTTGTAGGGGAGAAAAATATCATTGTTTTCAACAGATCGACTTATTCCAATGACCGTCGCCTGGGGGTTTTCATTCAATACATAATTAACAAATGAAGCCCCGGAAAAAGAGTTACTACCTATTACAATAATTTTTTCTTTTTTGGTCATGGGTTTTCAGCGCCCTCTTTTAGAAAAAGTGTCTCAAAAGGGGCCCTTAAAATCTAGGTAAGGCACATCAAAAGGCCCCTTTCCTCTTAGCTCCTGGAAAACCTTTTCCCAGCCCTCTGAGTTTTTTATAGAAAGCATTCTTAAAATTTCTCGGCCGATAATATCAGCTGTCTGATAAAAACTTTCAGACAAAGAGGCACTTGTTGGTGTGGGAATATCTGGAAGCGCAATTCGAAGCGGGGACTGCTTTAGGTATTTAAAACCTTTCTCAGTGACCCGGGCAGACAATTCGGCTGAAATTCCGCATGTCAACCACCCCGTATCAAGGATCGCAAGGTGACCTGTTTTACGCACTGACTTAATAACAGTGTCATGATCAAGCGGGCTGGCGCATCGCATATCAATTACTTCAACACTGAGCCCCTGTTTTTTAAATGCGTCTGCAAGCGAAATAGCCTCAATAGTCATATACGAAAAAGCCGCAATCGTCACATCTTTTCCCTCACGGGCGATGCGAGCTTTCCCCAAAGGTTCCCGATATGGTTCATTAGGAACACTTCCCTTGAGATGATGTGTCCACCGATGTTCAATGCAAATAACCGGGCCATCATCTTCTATAGCGGAGATAAGCATACCTTTGGCATCATAAGGATTAGTTGGCAGAATGACTTTAAGACCAGGAATATGAGCAAAGAACGCCTGAGGGCTATTCGAGTGCTGAGGACCTTGTCCCCACCCTCTACCAACGATCATACGAATTACCAGTGGGATATTTGCTTGACCGTTGAACATATAATACCATTTTGCCGCATTGTTAATTATTTGATCCATGGAAAGAAATGCAAAGTCCGCACGCTGGTGCATCAAAATAGGACGCATTCCTGACAAAGCACTTCCAATACATACCCCCGTCATAGCATTCTCTGATAAGGGCATATCCAAAACTCTATCAGATCCATACTTTTCACGTAGGCCAAGAGTAGTACCAAATATTGCTTTAGGATCGGGGACACCTTCACCAATGGCGAATACACTACTATCTTGAGACATGCAGTAATCAATCGCCTCTTTTACTGCTTCGACAAACATCAGCTCGGTATGCATTTAATATCTTCTGTATTAGAAAAGTTGAATAAGGTGTCAGGATTTGGTGCAGGGCTTGATCGAGCAAATTGAAAAGCTTTATGAATTTCGCTCTCAATGGTTTTTTGAATAGATACGAGCTCACTTTCCGAAACCAGCCCCTCATCCAGCAAGTGTTTTCGAGTTCGCTTAATGGGGCATTTTTCTTTCCACATTTGCAGCTCCTGCTCTGGTCGATAGCCTAGATGGTCGTCCTCATTGGGACCACAATGCTCTAGCCAGCGATAGGTCTCAAACTCCAGAAATTGTGGCCCTCTTCCTTGATGAATTCTAGAAACAGCTTCACGGGTAATATTTACAACAGCTTGAACATCATTCCCATCACCAGAATGAACCTCCCAACCGTGAGATTTAGGGATAGACGTAATTGGTCTTTTTGGTTGGCGTTCCTCAAGGTTTGAATATACCGAGTAACCATTATTTTCGCAGACGAAAATGAGAGGGATATTTTTTAAAGCCGCAAAATTGAGAGACTCATGGACAACTCCTTCTTC
>JABGWU010000246.1 GCA_018645475.1 Opitutia bacterium | reverse complement strand
GTCCATATTGATGGAGCGCACCCGAATGGACTGAATTGT
The DNA here is from genome assembly GCA_018645475.1 of Opitutia bacterium. Classification (GTDB taxonomy): domain Bacteria; phylum Verrucomicrobiota; class Verrucomicrobiia; order Opitutales; family Seribacteraceae; genus Seribacter. Next base: position 3,125 of record JABGWU010000246.1, on the reverse strand, counting down.
ACTTTGTCCAAAGTGAAATAGTCCGAGTATGAATACCGGGAGGCACAGGAAGAATTGCACCAAGGGAATATTTAGGAAGTTTTCAGCCGGTAGGAACATGTGCGAAAAAAGCACCAGACTAAACGGAAGTGTGAAAAGGAACTTCTTTTCGATCGTGCTCAATCGCGCCTTTTTCTCGATTGATTCATTTAGTGTTTCATAGCCCGCTTTCTCAAGCCGTTTTTCAATTATCTCAAGTTTCGATTTATCGGTCAGTTCAAATGAAGCCTCTCCCATCAAGTAGTCGACATGAACCTTGTCTCCGCCTTCTTGGCAGATTATGCCATTCACAGTTTCGGAACAATGCGTGCATGTCATTCCTTCTAGCTGAAGCGAAACATGATTTTCAGGCATTTGAAAGTTTTTTTTCGAAAATACGCTCAATTATGATTTGGTTAAGCACAAGTTCGTTTGAACTTTTATTTTCGCGTCCCCAAATTACTTGGGTGTCTTTTATGGTGGTTGTAGCTCAGTTGGTTAGAGCATCGGTTTGTGGTACCGAGGGTCGCGGGTTCGAATCCCGTCTTCCACCCTAAATAAAGAAAGCCTCTTCGAACATCGAAGGGGCTTTTTTTATGGGCCATTTTCGTCACAAGCTGAAATCGTAAATGAAATTGTGCCTTTAAGAGAATGCCCTTAAAAATAGGTTCAGGAACAAAAAAGCAAGAATTGCGGCCTATACGTTAGCGGAACGTCGAAATCTTTTACTTTAGCGCCTCTAATTTAAATCCTTTATAAAATGAAAAAAGTAATATTATTTGCTGCTGTTGGTGCATTCGCATTGTCAATGACATCTTGCACTAAAGACTACACATGTACTTGTGAAGCATTCGGAGTAACTTCTTCTGTAGATTACAACGGACTTGATAAGTCAGAAGCTGAAACTCTTGAGACTTCTTGTACAGCTAACGGAATTTGTACTTGGGCTGAGCAATAAGCCACAGGCATTTTTTAAAAACCTCGTTCCATTTCATGGGCCGAGGTTTTTTTATGTCAAATCGTTGATTTCACTCGGAGTGTCTAAAATCCTTATTTTAGCGCTCGAATTTTTAACCCTATATAAGATGAAAAAAGTAATATAATTTGCTGCTGTTGGTGCGTTTGCTGTTTCTATGACTTCATGTTCAAAGGACTACACATGTACATGTGATTTCGGTTCTGGAGAAACTGTAACTGAATATTCTGACTTGGGCAAGGTTGATGCTGAAGCTCAAGAAGTAATTTGCAAAGCGTCTGCTTGTACTTGGGCGGAAGCTTAAGCGTAGCAAGAAAAGCTAAGGCCTTTCTTTCCAGAAATTCTGGAAGGAGAGGCTTTTTTTTTGCCCATACCTTTCCAATTGATTCCTTTGAGGTAGCATATAAATAAATTAGAATGGAGATATTTTTACAACCAGAGGCTTGGATTGCCTTGTTGACTTTGACGTTTTTGGAAATCGTTTTAGGGATCGACAACATCATCTTTATTTCTATTGTTTCAAACAAACTGCCGGAGGCGCAACAACCAAAAGCAAGGTCCATCGGGCTGGTGCTAGCGCTATTCGTACGAATACTAATGCTAAGCGGCATTAGCTATATCATCGGATTTACTCAGCCATTATTTGAAGTTTTTGAACATCAAGTTTCTGGGCGTGATATGATCCTAGCAATTGGCGGCTTATTCTTGGTTGCAAAGAGCATAACTGAAATTCATGACAAAGTTGAAAAGGACGAGATTGAACTGTCGGGGGATAAAAAGCCGGCCACATTTAAAAATGTTCTGGTTCAAATTGTTTTACTCGATATCATTTTTTCCTTCGATAGTATATTGACTGCAGTTGGGATGAGTGGAGATTTGATCATAATGATTTCCGCAGTAGTGATTTCGATTTTTATAATGATGGCCTTCGCAACTCCAATCAGTAAGTTTATTAATAAGTATCCAACGCTTCAAATGTTGGCCCTTTCCTTTTTGATCCTAATTGGATTTATGCTGATCCTGGAAAGCGTTCACTTTGAGGTGCCAAAGGGATATATCTATTTCGCGGTTTTCTTCTCTCTACTCGTTGAGTTTCTCAATATTCAATCAAGGAAAAAGCGAAGAAAAAAATCCACCTAGACATTAACGCGAATTTGCCGACCTCGGTTAGAATAAGCCCTGACCGAATTCCTGGAAAATGGGTATCAGGATTCACGCAATTTTCGCACTTTGGCCCTGCGAAAAAATACCCTTGTCAAAAGTTACTCATATAAATAAGCTCGATACCCCTTTCGAGGACTGCAAGCAAAGCGTGGAACTTGTGCTCGTTGATCCTTTTGGTAGAAAGAAAGAGAAGACGATATTAGGAGTTGTAGAGGCCGAAAAGGTTTACGAAAAACTCGAGGCTGGAGAGTCGATAAATTTGGATCATCGATACGTTATTGACTTTTCACTTGATGCTTATCGCGCATACGCAGGGTTGAGTTTAGAAGATCATGTCGAGCTGAAAGATTTTAGCGCGAATGGGGCGTATTTCGAAACTGAAAATGGAACCAATTTTAGGTTGGCTAATTTTATTGGAAGTCATGCCCAGTTTTCAAATTGTGTCTTCGGGGATGGCCCCTTAACCTTTTACCACGCGAAGTTTGAAGTTGATAAAGCCGACTTTCAAAATTGTAGGATGGGATCAGGTGATGCCAATTTCCAGTATGCAGAGTTTATGACTCAATCCACCAATTTTGATGGAATTCACTTTGACACAGGCGCCGTTCAATTCATTAGCTCAAAGTTTGGTAAGTCCAAGGTCAGTTTCAGAGGAGCGAATTTCGGAGAAGGTATTGTCGATTTTCATTACTCCACTTTTGGCGATGGAACCCTAACCTTTGATAAGGCTGCTTTTGGAGGAGGGGGAGTATCCTTTAAGCGTGTGGATTTCGGACATGGCAAGGTTGACTTTAAACGAGTGCACTTTGGAAATGGCGACATCGACTTTTCTGAAGCAGATTTTAAAAGCGGAAAGATCATTTTCCGCTCAAGCGTATTTGGAGACGGCAATGTGCTATTCGATCAAGTCGAAAGCGAGTCTGATTTCATCTTTGATAATGCGGAGTTCGGGTCGGGCAAACTAAGC
>JABGWU010000245.1 GCA_018645475.1 Opitutia bacterium | reverse complement strand
TTGGATACCTGGCTTAAGCAAACCAAGGCCCAATTCCCCCAACTCGATCCTCGATTTGATTCCGCCAAAAGAAAAGCCCGTTGGGAAAACATAAAATCTCAAGGAAAACAAAAATTGGAAAAACAGCACGCCTCATTTCTCGAACCTACCTACAAACCAAACAAGGATTGGTGGGGAAGTATGCTCGATTAAGCATAAAATCATTGGTTTTTTCATAAGCACACTTTGTGTCATTGAGAGAAATGAACGAAAGTGACCGACCTCGCAATCCACCGCATTTAATCAACGCGTCCGGAAAGTTTTGGGTGCCCAACGACTCATAGTGGATCGCCACGGGCTACGCCCTCGCGATGACAAGGGTTAAATGCCAAACAAATCGCTGCTCTTATTTTAAATCAATAATTAAAAGCAACCATTGTATTTGAAGCTAAACATCTTGTTGCTTTAGCCAACTGATCAATTTAGTTAATGCCCGCGCACGGTGGCTAATTTTGGCTTTTTCATCAAGTGAAATTTGCGCAAATGTAAATACGCTTTCAACCGGATGAAAAAGCGGGTCGTATCCAAATCCACCCGTTCCCTTCCTCTCCTCCAATAATATTCCCTCACAGTTACCGGAAAATGTTTCTTCCACTCCTTCCCCGACCAGGGCAAGAACGCAACGGAAGCGCCCTCCACGTTCGCTCACAGGCACCCCCTCCAGTTCGGCGAGCACTTTATCATTGTTGGCCTCGTCATCACACTCCAGACCGGCATAGCGTGCGGAGATCACCCCAGGACGACCGCCAAGGGCGTCGATTTCAATCCCACTGTCATCAGCCAGATACCAGGCGTCTAACGGCCCCACTTCCCTTAGTCCATAGGCTTTAAGCAGGGAATTGGCCTCAAATGTCGAACCCGTTTCCTCGACTTCCGGCATGCCACCGGCCTCGTTGGGACCACAGACACGAACCGAAAGTCCGGCCAAGTTCAAAGCTGTTTGCAACTCGTTAAGTTTGTGGGCGTTACCCGAAGCAAGATAAATTGTTTTCATAAAAATCCGTGGGTTAACCGATCTTCCCCCAGAATGGTTTGAACCGGTTCTCTGAGCTCGTACTGATCCAAGTCCGGTGCGGCCAGTGCATCCGGTGAATCAAAGAACTTGGGTGAACGATAGCGAAAAAGGTAGTCGATCTCATCCGCCACCAAAAGTGACTGTGCTAGGGAAGGTCCCCCTTCGCAATAAACTGAATTTAATTCAAGTTTATTCAATACGGTGCGCAAGGAAGTAGGCAACATCCTTCCATCCTTATCGGCTGCCACTTCAACCAATTTCACTCCCAGTTCCTCGGCCCGTTGAATGCATTGGCCATCTGTCAGTGAGGTTGTGGTCAAAATGAATGTGTGGTCCGTAAATTGATCAAAATAAAGTTTTCGAGGGCTTACCCCAGGAGCAAGTGTAGAAAGACGAGAATCCACCACCAAACGAACCGGACACCAGGTCTCCCGGCCAATTCGTGCAGTGAGGGATGGGTTGTCCGCAAGCACCGTCCCAGCCCCCACACAAATTGCCGGAAAAAGACGACGCCAATTCATCATATCAATCCGGGCCTCGGCTTCCGTGATCGGACTCGGATGCCCGGCTTTCTCTGCGACCATTCCATTAGAGGTCTCTGCAATCTTAAGAGCGACCAAGGGGGTTCCCGACTTGATTTGATGGTTAAAAATAAAATTTAACCGGGTAAAGCGTGCCTGAACGCTTTCGGGGGCAAGGGTTACTTCAATTCCGTGGTTCTTCAGGATTTCCAAGCCGCGTCCAGAATGTTCCGGATTGGGATCAAGGCAGCAGACCATCACTTTCTTAATTCCCGATTGAATAATCGCATTGGTGCAGGGTGGTGTCCGACCAAAAGTCGAGCAAGGTTCCAATGAGACAAAAATGGAAGCTCCCTCCCTAGGCGTCCGTCCAAGATTCGAAAAAGCGATAACTTCAGCATGGGGAGAACCTGCACATTCATGATACCCCTCAGCAACCACTTCATCGTCCTCTACAATCATCGCCCCCACCATAGGATTGGGGTGCGTCTTCCCCCACCCTTTGCATGCGAGATCGAATATCCTCGCATAAAAATTTTCCATTTGAATGGAATCAGGCACGGGCAAGGGAAAGTCCAACCGGACAATGATCAGAACCTTCAATTTCGGGCAATATGTAAGCATCTCGTATCGAGGTGGCAAGATCATCGGATACCACAAAGTAATCAATCCGCCATCCCACATTCCGTGCACGGGCACCGGCACGGTAAGACCACCAGGAATAAGCGTTTTCCTGCTCCGGATGAACATGGCGAAAAGTGTCAATAAAGCCCTCAGCCAGCAAATTTGAAAAACCCTCACGTTCTTCGTCAGTAAATCCTGCACTGTTTCGATTTGTTTTCGGATTAGCCAAATCGATTTCCTGATGGGCCACATTCAAATCTCCACAAAGTACAACGGGTTTGGACTGGCGCAATGCAAGCAGATAGTCTTTTAAATCAGGGTCCCAGGAATCATAACGGTAGGGCAAACGGGAAAGATCCCCCTTGGAGTTAGGTACATAAACATTAACCAAATAAAAGCCGTCAAATTCATAAGTAATGACTCGACCTTCTCCACCATGTTTTTCATCAGGTAAATCCTCCCGAATAGAAAGTGGTTCTGTTTTGGAAAAAATTGCGGTTCCGGAATAACCTTTTTTTTCGGCGAGGTGGTAATGCCTGAATGGATAACCGAAATCGTCATCAGGAATCACATCTGGATTTAATTTTACCTCCTGAAGACATAGAAGATCGGGACTTTTCTCGGAAATGAAAGAATCAAAGGTTTTTTTGCGACAGGCACGCAGTCCATTCACATTCCAGGATACCATTTCAATAGTTGAATTTTTTGAAGTCATTAAATTTTGAATTTTTAAAACATAAGGTTGGCATCCACGCCGTAATCTACTACCCATGTTATTCTTTACACAATACTTCAAGAAAAAGAAATTAACATGGCATCTCCAACAGATATTCGCAAAGGCAGGGTAATGGTCTACCAGGGCGCTCCCCACCTCGTATTAGAAATGCAACATCGTACTCAAGGACGGCAAGCAGGATTTGTGCAAACTACTTTACGAAACCTGCAAAGTGGTTCCACAACCACTACCAAATTTCGCTCAACGGATAATGTCGACTTCTTGCACACAACCACTCAGAAGCTCGAATATAGCTACAAGGATACTGAAGGTCACCACTTTATGGACCTAGAAACTTATGAAGATACAGTTTTGCCAAGCGAGGTAATTGGAGAGGATGATTATTTTCTCGTGGAAGGAAACACCTATGATATTTTACTTGTCGACGGCGAAGCGATTCGTCTTGAATTACCGGCTTCTGTTGAAGCAAAAGTTATTGAAGCTCCTGAAGCCTTGAGAGGAGACACTGCGGGCAATGTGCTCAAACCAGTTACAATCTCTTCTGGTATTACGATTCAAGTGCCATTATTCATTAAAAAGGACGATGTCATAAAAATTAGTACAAACGACCGATCCTATTTGGGTCGGGTTAACTAGACAAAAAAAGATGCCCTCCAATGGAAGGCATCTAATATAAAAGTATTTATACTCGAAATCTTTTAAGCTACTCGTTCAACGACAAGAGGCGCAGGATTTGGTCTTTTCGGAGCCAAGCGATAAGCCGCTTTAAAGTATTCCATAGCCACACTCAATCGTTTCTCATCGTTATAATGAATGATCATAAGGGGTTCTCCCTGTTTCATCTGAGTCCCCACCTTGCAAAGTTCAGCAACTCCAGCAGCTGGATCAAATTTCTTTCCTTCACCATGAGCAAGGATTTGTACACCACGAGCGAGTTGCCCGGCATCAATGGTATGTACATAACCACGCTTAGGAGCAGGTAATTTTTTAGTGTGCTTCGCGGTGGGGAGTTTTTCCGGGTCATCAATCACTCTGGTATCACCACCTTGGTATTCAATAACATCCTTGAATTTTTGAAGGGCAGTTCCATCTTCTAAATGCTTCCGAACAGTTTGCTTCGCAGAAAGCGTGGAACCGGCAACACCAGCTAAACGAACGATCTCCATTCCCAACTTCATCACCAAGTCCTGTAAATCCTCGGGGCCTTCGCCCTTCAGCAGTTCAATGGCTTCTTTCAATTCAAGGGATGCACCTACGCATGAACCAAGCGGTTGATTCACATCAGTGACTAAAGCAACACACCTTCTTTTTAAAGTTCTTCCTACTCGAGTGAGCGAGCGGGCAAGTTGCTTGGCATCGTCCGCAGTTTTAATGAAAGATCCTTTACCCCACTTTACATCAACAACCACACCCTCAGCTCCTGCTGCCAGTTTACGGCTGAGTGTACCCGCGGTAATGAATGGAATAGATGGTATCGCTCCAATAGTTTGGCGAAGTTTGTAAAGAATTCCTTCAACTGGAGAAATTTCGTCGTTACGGTCAGAAAATGAGCAGCCAACTTTTCGTACCTGAGTGGCAAAATCTTCCAAACCAATCTTGGTGTTGATTTTAGGAATAGCAGCTAGTTTCTCACAATTTGAGGTGAGAAATTCTTCGTCATCCCCGTTCATCAAAGGCATTGCCACACCAGCAGCGGCGGCCAAAGGTCCAAGAACTAGTGTTGTTTTGTCTCCTACTCCACCTGTTGAATATTTTTCAATTTTGGGGCGAGAAACATCTGTCATTTCAATCACCTCCCCCGAAAGCATCATCTCTTCTGCGAAAAAGGCAGTCTCTTGTGCTGACATACCTTGAAAATAAACTGCCATTACCCAGGCTGCCTGTTGATACTCAGGCATATCTTCATCTAAAATTGAATCAACAAGGAAGCGAATTTCATCATCAGTGAATTCTCCACCATCTCTTTTTTTCTCGATTAAATAGGAAAAGGATGGGGTACTATTTCTTGAGTTTAATGCTTTAGCCATGTTTTTTATCCTTGTACGGGGTTGAGGTGTAAGAATGAGGCAAAGATAATTTAATAGGTAATTAGTCCAAATTAGTCGAGTCTTTTATTCCAAGTGGTACTTGACCCTTTCCGTTATTATGCTTGGATATCGCACCATGTTTATTGAATTTGATCCGAGCGAATCAATTGATCGCATAATACGAGAAACGACTGCGAAAAGTAATGATTTTGAAGTTGGCTTTAACCCTCAGGTTCGTCCAGCAGATGAAAGATTTGGCGACTTTCAGGCAAATGGAATTTTACCATATGCAAAAAAAGCAGGACTTAATCCAAGAGAACTCGCTCAAAAACTGATCGATCTACTGCCACATTCCGACCTATGGGAAACCGATATTGCGGGACCTGGTTTCATTAATTTCAAACTAAGTTCGTCATTTTTCAAGCAATGGATAGACAAGTTTCACGACATCAATTCAATTAAAAATGCGATCCAAGTTGAAAACCAACAAAAAATAGTTGTTGATTTTTCATCTCCAAATACTGCCAAGCAAATGCATGTGGGGCATATTCGCTCCACAATCATCGGAGAAAGTCTGGCCCGGTTGCTCGGTTTTATGGGGCATGAGATAATCAGAGATAATCATTTGGGCGATTGGGGAACGCAGTTTGGGATTCTTCTTTTCGCAATCAAAAAAGAAAACATATCCCTGAGTGAGCTAGGTAACGACCCCATTGCCAAGTTAGAAAACCTTTATCGTCAGGGGAATAATTGGGTCAAGGATGATGAGGACAACCTGATTCAGGCAAGGGGAGAATTGGTTAAGTTGCAAAACGGCGATCCGGAAAACCTCGATCTTTGGCAAAAGATAAAAGATATTAGCATGGATTCCTTTCTTTCCATTTACGAGATGCTCGGAGTCCAATTTGACCATTCATTGGGAGAAAGTTTTTACAGGGATAAGGTTGAACTGATTTACGAGCAACTCCTCGCCCACAAAATATGCGAGGAGAATGATGGAGCTCTGGTTGTTTTTCATCCGGATCACAAGAGATTTTCCAAACAGCCATTTATAATTCGCAAATCGGACGGTGCGAGCAATTATGCTACAACAGATTTAGCCACGGTTGCATTTCGAAAAAATGAATGGCAATCCAATCAGATAATTTATGTTACAGACGGGAGGCAAAGAGATCACTTCGAACAACTTTTCATGACGGTTCAAAAATGGTTTTCCGCAGAAAAGAATGCTTGTCCGCTACTAAAGCATGTTTGGTTTGGAACCATTTTGGGTGATGATAACAAGGCAATTAAAACAAGAGATGGAGAACCTGTTAAATTAATCGACCTGTTAAGCGAATCCATCGAAAGAGCCAAAAAAATGGTGATCGAAAAAAAACCTGATCTCGAAGGCTCTGAAATCTTACGAAGAGCAAAAATTATTGGGCTGGGTGCTGTGCGTTACGCTGACTTATCTCAAGATCGCACACTAGATTATGTTTTTTCATGGGAAAAAATGTTGGCTATGCAGGGAAACACTGCACCTTATCTTCAATATGCAGTCGCTCGCATTCATAGTATTTTTAGGAAAATCGAAAGTAAACCCAATCAGCACCATAGCACTGAATATCCACCGACAACAGACTCAGAAAAAAAATTAGCTCGCAAACTTCTTTTTTTCTCTGGTGCCTTAAAGCAAACTGCAAAAGAATTAAAACCCCATTTTTTGGGAACTTATCTATACGAACTTGCGACTGAGTTCAGTTCATTCTACAATCAAAGCAAGGTCATGGTTGAGGAAAAAGAAATAAAATCGCTTAGAATTCTCCTGTGTGCCCGAACATTAACTGTACTTGAAATCGGTCTGAATATTTTGGGAATCGATACATTAGAAGAGATGTAACCACCTCCGAATAATCGAAATCAGTATTTTAAGTATTCAATAAAGAGTGCTTCGGAACTAAACATCTTCCATTTTTTTCCATCACGCTTCATAGTGTGCAACATTTTAACTCGGTTATCACGAAATGCGGCATTCCCAGAGAGCTTTTGCGTAACCTGTAACACTTCCACTTTCGCTTCATCTCCGTCAATTTCTTTTACTTCCAATTGCTGAATTGTATATTTCAATTGCAGGCGAGCAAAAATGTAAGTCATCATATCTTTGGAACTCTCCATGGTTGGAGATTCTGGGTGAATGGTACTCAACGCCATATTTATGTTTCTCTTTGAAACGGCAAAAATATTGGTTTTTACCACATCCTTTAACTCTTTTACCATAACCGGATCCATTTTCTTTTTCTCGGGTTCCGCAGGAGTATCTCCCGGTTCTGGAATCGATTTCCCAGTTGATGCCCCGGGCAAAGAATTACCGGGTAAATCCTGACCATGCAAGAAAGGCGGAAAATATGATAATACCGAGGCCAAAAATAAGGGAAGAAAAGTTTTTGCGTTGAATGTCATTTCTTTAAAGTCGTTTAATTTGAAAATATTTCAATTCTAAAAATATATAAAAGTTTCTACAGATATCTAAAATAGATTTGCATTTATTCCATGATTTTGGACAAAAATATAATTATTATTTTCGAACAAACTATTTATTCTCTAGGAAGAAGGGGTACCTGAAGCGAAAAGTATTCACCTTCAACATCACCTCCCCAACCATTTTTTTTGTATATCAGACCGGTCAAAAAATTTTCCCTTTCCTCGGCCCATTCTGATCGATCAAATCGTAGCTTTATCTTATCATGGAAGATGGTTAGAAATTGATTTCCGTCGGATCGGATCAAACGATTGGAACAAAAGAAGATCGGTCGCCCCTGGCCTTTTTCATTTCGCTGCTTTCGAGTTCTTATAACAAGTTCGATATAGCGACCTTGCTCCGATGCAGAGACGATCCACTCTGGACCCAATGGCTTTGGGATTAACTTTCTAAATTCATCAAACTTAGTCCGCCAAACAGGATCAAAAACCTTTTCCGGCACTACCTCTACATCTGCACTCAAATCAGTAAACCCTGGTTTACATTGACGAGAACAAGTGAGCCATGATGCTTTCCCATTAAAAGTAATCAGTTCGCCAACTTTTAAGTTTGGAGGTGCATGGGCTTTTGCCAAAAAAAGGGTTTCACCATAATTGCCGTTTGCTCGGATATTTCCCATTTTAACTTTTTCTGGTAAACTATAAAGAAGTTCACCTATTGAAAATCCTGGTGGTAATTCCCATTCAATAGAAGGGGGAACCCCGACATCTCCTGGGTGCTTCCAATAAGTGTGCCAACCATCCTCCCTAATAATTCTCCAACCTATCCAAAATTCACTACCCGAAGTGATGCCCTTTTGCTCGAAGACTAATTCCATTCGAACGGGCCCAATTTTCTTCATTCCCATGCAATTAACACAGGGAAAGATAATAATTAAAAAAATATATAGTTTTACTAAAAAATTCTTCAACTGAAAGACTTGCCGCATCCGCAAGTGGTTTGAGCATTTGGGTTTCGAATCTCAAAACCCTTTCCTGTTAAACCATCGTCAAAGTGAATTTCTGTCCCGGACAAATACTCAACACTTTCTCCATCTACGGCAAATCGCACGCCTTGGCTTTCCCCCAATTGATCAGTCTTTTTAGGCAAATCCATTGACATTCCGTATTCGAAACCGGAACAACCGCCTGGTTCAATAAAAATGCGAAGCAGTTTATCTACCCCAGAATCTGCAGACATGGTTTCTATTTGTTTTGCTGCTTCTTTTGTAAGAGAAATCATTGACCCCAATATACCAACTTATGCGATGGTGTCAATTCAACCAAATTGTAGCGTATATTATGCCAAATCCATAATTTGTGCCTAATTAGTCAACTATTTACTTGATAATCCATTCAATGAAATTTAGTTTTGTGATATTGGCATAAATGAAACACATATTTAACGAAGTACATTACGAACTTACTCGTAAGATTGCTGAGGGTGGCATGGGATTGGTCTACGAAGCGACACAAAAAGGAATCGGAGGATTCCGAAAAGTCGTCGCAATCAAACTCATTAGAGAAGAATATTCCGCAATCGAAGAGTTCAGAAATAACTTTATTGGGGAGGCAAAATTAGTTGCCGACTTGATACATACCAACATCGTACAAACTTACCATTTGGGCAAAATCGGTGAGCAGTATTTCATGACCATGGAATTTGTGACTGGTTGGAATTTGGAAGAATTCCTAGACCGTCATGTGGAGACAGAACAATACATTCCTGCCGACCTTGCAGTTTTTATCGTCTCTAGAATTTGCCGTGGATTGGGATATGCCCATCGTAAAAAAGATTCCCAAGGTCGCTTACTTGGAATTGTGCATCGGGATGTGAACCCCAAGAACATTATGATCGCCCAAGAAGGTGATGTTAAACTCACCGACTTCGGAATCGCGAAGGCACTTGATTTAATGTACAATAAAGAAGGTGATGTCATTGCAGGAAAAGATGAATACTTATCCCCTGAACAGGCCAGGTGTGAAGTAACCGACCATCGTGCTGACCTTTTTTGTTGTGGTATAGTTATGTCGGAACTTCTTTTAGGATATAATTTATTCGAGGCATATGAACCCGAAGATACCATTCGCAATATCCTCGAAATGAAAGTTCCTAACTTCAGCGAGATTAGACCTGACATTGACAAGCGTCTTGACAAAATTCTCCAAACATCTTTAAAGCGTGCCAGAGAAGAACGCTATCAATCTTCTGAAGAAATGCTGACCGAACTGGAAAGCTTCATTTATGGAGATGGATACGGTCCGACCAACGAGAAACTGGCGGCATATATCTATGATGTGTTTGGAGATGATGGTGAAAATGCCGCCCTTCGGTGGCACCGCGGGGAGACTCGTTTCGCCGACAATTAAATCCTAACTTTTCCGTTATGGCTATGCAGTCACAAGGTCTTCGACAGGTTCAGAAGCAAACTCAAAGCCTTGTCTTGGCACCCCAATTAAGGCAGTCACTAAAAATACTTCAAGTACCGGCTCTCGAGCTTAGGTCTGCTATATTAGAAGAACTCCAGACTAATCCGCTTCTTGAGGAGTTGGGCAATAATGATGAAAGTTTGGATACCGATGAAATAGCTCCCTCGCCAGATGAGATCGAATCTGAAAAAACAGATGAATTCCCAGAAGAAAATCCTAATAAAACCGAGGCCAAAGAAACAGATTCGGAATCTGAAGCGGGCGAAGATATCCAAGACTTAGATTTCTCGGATGAATTTGCGATCCTCAAAGAAATGGAGGAGGATTTACGAGAACATTATGAAAACGAATTTGATGGAGAAGCCAAGCTTGGAAACACTGACGCCCAAGACAAAAGAAAGTTTTTCTTTGATTCCTTAACTTCTGAGATATCTCTTCAGGAACACCTACTCGACCAATTAAAATTAACTGAAATAAATGAAGATGTTCGAAATGCAGCTGAGTATTTAATTGGAAGTTTAGATGAAAATGGTTTCCTCAACTCCAACCTTTCCGACATTTCATTAATTTCCCTCATGCCCCTGGCTGATCTGCAGGAAGCTTTGGCAACACTACAAACCTTTGAGCCCATCGGCATAGCCTCGATTGATCTGCAGGACTGTCTGCTTAGACAGATGGAATCTCGAGGGTGGGAAGAGACTGATCAGTTCACTATAGTTAAAGATTACTTCCCCCTTTTAGTCCGAAGGCGAGTACCCGAACTTTCACGAAAAATTTCCCAACCAACTGATATCGTCCATGAAGCGATTGAAAAAATTAGTGAACTAGATCCTTCTCCCGGAAAACGTTTCTCGGAAGATAATAATCAATCCATTTCGCCCGATGCCACGGTTGAAAAAGTAGGTGATGAATGGACTATCAGTCTAAATAATGATTTCATACCAAGATTAAAAATAAATAGGACTTATAAAGAACTCATTGCTAAGGGCGTGCTTTCGAGCAAAGAAAAAGAATATGTTCGCAACCAAATGAGAGCGGGTAAATTCCTTATTAGTTCCATTGATCAAAGACAAAACACAATTGAACGAATCACCCGAAAAATCATTGAAAGGCAGACTGGTTTTTTTGAAGAAGGATCTTCCAAGCTCCGTCCAATGACTATGTCCGAAGTAGCCGATTCCATTGAAGTTCACGAAACCACTGTTTCCAGAGCTATTGCCAATAAATTTTTAAAAACCCCACACGGTACTTTTCCACTTAAATATTTTTTCACACCTGGATATTTGGGGAAAGACGGTGATTCTGTATCCAACACCAGCGTGAAGGAAATTATAGGATCTATTATTGAACAGGAGGACCCAACCAAGCCATTAAGCGATCGAAAGATTGTGGATTTACTTGCGGAAAAAGAAATCAAGCTTGCTCGTAGAACTGTTGCTAAATATCGGGAGGAGCTTGGTATATCCCCTACCAACCTTCGACGCAGGTACTGACTCAACCTCTTGCCTTGCCTTCCAGATACAAACAAATGCGTGGGAATATCGTAGAGCATTGTCCATCCTACCCTCTTGTGGTAGATGTGTCTTCCTCTACAATACAGGTTGGCATAGCCGAAACGAATGGATGGGCTCAATTAGCTAGCTCGAAAAACCAGGCGTTGGATGGCGTGTTTCAACTCATTCAAAAACTAGATATTAAACTTCGAAAAGTAGATAGTGTGTTTTTCTGTGCGGGTCCTGGATCAACTCTTGGACTTCGTTTAGCATTAGCTTTTATTAAAACCTTGGAATGGGAAAGACAGGGCGAGCTCAAACTTTTCTCTTACAATGCCCTAGACATGGCTTGTAGGATGGTTAAACAACCTCCCAAATTCCTTCAGGCTCCCTTTCGATTGGGCTGGAGATTAGTCCGATCTTCTCCCGATCAAAAAGCGATCGGCAGGAAAGAAATTTTTGAAATCGAAGAGGCACTTGAAAAATTTCCTGACAGTCTGCATTTGGAAGATTCCCGCACGAAAGTCTCTACAATTGAACCACAGAAATTGTTGAAATATGATTTAAATAAAACCAAAGGATTAGAGGATTTATACTCTGTTTCTGAAGCCAAGAATAAATTGGAGGTATTTTCACCGCCTCCACCAAAATTTAAAAAATGGAATCCACAAATAAAATTTCTTTCGCCCTCATAATCCTTCATAGTAAATGATGGTGGAGAGAAGTTGGGCCGAAATTAATTTGGCCGCATTAGAGAGAAACCTCAGACTCATTAAAGATTCTCTCCCCCCTCGGGTTCGCTATATATCAGTTGTTAAAGCAGACGCATATGGGCATGGTATTCTCCCCACGGTTGCCCGACTCATGCAGAGTAATATTGACCTTTTTGCTGTAGCAAATGTTAAAGAGGCTTCTGAGATAAGAGAAATGGGTTCGGGTTGGCCCATACTTATTTTAGGCCCCCTTTTAGACGAGGAAAATGAAGCACTGCTGGAACTTGACTTAATTCCTACTTTGTCATCTCAAATTGAACTTGATCGACTTTGTGCTCTTTCTCGGAAACATCAAAAAAAAATTCCTGCTCATTTAAAAATTGATTCAGGAATGGGGAGATATGGAATTTGGAGAGAAGATGCAATCGAACTCATAAACGAAATAAAAAAATGTCCAGAGATTAAATTATGTGGAGCTCTTACTCATTTTGCCCAACCAAGTGACTTAGAATTCACTGCTGAACAAAGAGCCCACTTCCTCTCCATTCTTGATCAAACTCAAATTCATAAAGAAAACGATTTCTGGGTCCACGCGGACAACTCATCTTCACTGAGATCTTTTGACAGGCAAACCATTTTCAATGCGGTACGCATTGGCCTTTTACAATTTGGGGTATCTCCGCCTCAAGGAAGCATACTGGCAGACCTTCCGGTTGAGCCCGTCCTATCCTTTCATGCCAGACTGGCTATGATTAAAAAACTACCCAAGGGAACCAGCTTAAGCTACGGCAGACAATTTACCCTGAAAAGAGATTCCAGAATTGGGATTGTTAGTGCTGGTTACGGAGACGCAATCCCTCTGCCCTGCGGAAACCATGCATTTGGCTTGGTTGATGGGAACCCCTATCCCTTGGTTGGGCGTGTAACCATGGATCAAACCTTGATTGATCTAACCGATGCTCCACCTGATATCGAACTCGGGCAGAAAGTTACATTGATTGGCAGGCAAGGAAATGAAGAAATACTGTTAAGTGAACTTGCCACACATGCAAAAACCATTCCTTGGGAGCTCCTTTGCTCGATTACGAAAAGAGTAACCAGAGTTTACACAACCAAGAGAGAATAAGGCTTTTTCAGGCGTCAAAATTCTTTTCGATCGTCTCTATAATATGGGACAATTTATTGATCGAATTAGATCGGTTATCATAGGCCTGTTGACCGTCCTCCGGACAACCATAAGGGGATACCCACCCCATTCCATTTTTCTCGTGTAGGGAATGAACTTCCGCTAACCAAGTGGAAATTTGTCTTAAATTTGCTAAAATTCGATTCCCTTCAGCAGGCTCTTCCAGCGGATGACCATAAGGCATTTTACCCACGACATTTCCTTCCGCATCCTTAGTTTCCTCCCATGCTACCTCTGCAGTTTCACAGGCCTCCCAAAACCGAATTTTAGAAAAATCCACACATCCTTCGGAAATAGCCATAGCCATAGCCTCAATTTCGGGCAACGCAACTTCGGCAAAAGTCTCCTCTTCTTGTGGTTCAAAAGATTCTTCCGCCTTAATTAAAATTTGGGCCTTTTCATCCAGAGCTTGCGCTATCCCCTTTACCATAGAGTAATTAATCTGTGACTTGAGATCTCCTTCCAACATCAAATCAACGGCGTCAAAGGATAACTCCGTCTCGTCTTCAGGCTTTTTAATTGTGTCTTCTTCTTGGTTCGTTTCAGTCATTTTCTAAATAATGAATAAATTAGAGACTTGAATCAATGTGAAATCATATTTTTAGAATTATAAAATAAGAAAACTATAAAACACTAATGCGTAAATTTAATCTTACTATCCGGTTATTGTTTTTGAGATGCCTTACAAGCTTTCTTCGTGGAAATATCCTTCCCTGTCCAAGAAAACCTTCGACCACTTACCTCCCTTGGATAGGAAAGAGTTATCTCGGGATTGATAAAGGGTTGGTTATTCTGATGTTTGAAAACTATTCCACCCAATTAATTTGGAAACTCCTCCATCAAAATAAATCCATTCAAAAAGGGTTGAAAACTCTCGAATTTACACAAGTAGGAAATGGTGTAGAATAACAAAACAGATGTTATTTTGGCAAATGTTGATTCCTACGGAGTAATTCAGTGTGAAATATAGAAAAAATCATTCATTTTTATGTGGTAGGTATATCTTAGTATTCCCATAAATGGGAAAAAAAATTAAAAAATTAAAGTGAATTAAAGATAAATATTATCAAATTTAGAAAGTAATAACTATTTGCAGCACCGATGGTAATTTCTTGTCTAAATTCGTACGAGTTCTACTATTTAATTAATGTTATTTGTAAAACTGAACCACTTCCTCCCACACATTTTTTCACCGTAGACCATTAAAAAGAAAATCCTCTCCAATTATGCTTAGAATAAAACATCGGTTAACCATTATTTTTTCATTATTCTTCGCTTGCTTGCTTTCTTACAAAGGGTTTTCCGCTGAAATATCATTTAATCGTGACATCAGGCCAATCCTATCAAGCAAATGTTTTTTTTGCCACGGTCCTTCGGAAAAATCCCGTAAAGCAAAACTACGCTTGGATCTGGAAGAAGAAGCTTTTCGAGAGAGAGATGGAATTGCTGCTTTCGTACGAAAAAGTGTTGAAGATAGTGAAGCATGGCATCGTATAATCTCTGATGATCCGGATGAGGTCATGCCTCCACCAGAGTTCAAGAAGGAACTTACCAAAGTCGAGATTAACACAATTAAGGCATGGATTGAACAAGGTGCAAAATGGGAAGGTCACTGGGCATTCATACCTGTCAAACAAACAAAAGAACCCAAAACTGAACTGCCACAATGGGTTCGCAATCCGATCGATTCTTTTGTTCTTCAAACCCTAAATGATAAAAAACTCGCTCCTTCCCCGGAAGCAGACCGTCGAACCCTTATTCGCAGAATTTACTTCGATTTGACCGGCCTTCCTCCAACTTCCGGTGAAATTAATGATTTTCTGCTCGATCATTCTGCCAATGCCTACGAAAAAGTAGTCGATCGACTGATGAATTCTGATGCTTATGCTGAGAGAATGACCTTGGTTTGGATGGACGCATCCCGCTACGGAGATACTTCCGTTTTCCATGACGACGGACCCCGTGACATGTGGCCATGGAGGGACTGGGTTCTAAATGCCTATAAAAACAATATGCCCTTCGACCAATTTTCGATCGAACAACTAGCCGGAGATCTTCTTCCCAAGGCTACCGATGCCCAGAAAATTGCTTCAGGATTTAACCGAAACCATGCAACTACTGATGAAGGTGGAGTCATTGCCGAGGAATTCCGTGTGGAGTATGTGGTCGACCGGGTAAAAACCACCGGGAATGTCTGGATGGGACTGACCATGGAATGTGCACAGTGCCATGATCATAAATACGATCCCATTTCACAAGAAGAGTATTTTAAATTTTATGCTTTCTACAATAACAACGCGGATCCGGGGATGCAGACCAGGCGTGGAAATACCGCTCCGATGTTAGAGGTTGTTACTCCAGAGCGTAAAAAACAATTATCCGAAGCAACTCAAGCAGTTGAAGTAGCCAATAGTTCACTTCAAAGCAGGCGGAAAGAATCCCTAAAATCGTTTGATAAATGGACCCAAAAAACCAAAAGGGAATTAAAAGAAAACCCTCAAGCCCTCAGCCCTCAGGGCTTGGTTGCCCACCTTCCCTTTGACCGATTTAACTCCGAAAATAACACCTCTAAAGCAGGCCATAAGGGAGCGACATCATGCATTCTCCATCACTCTCCGAAATCAGTCAAACAGGCCAAATTTTCAGGAGGGATCAAAATCGAAAATAATTCCTTTGCCGAGTTGCCA
>JABGWU010000244.1 GCA_018645475.1 Opitutia bacterium | reverse complement strand
GAAATTCAGATTGCTTCTCCTGGGCTGTACAGTGGAAAACACATCGTCGGATCCCTTTATGATGCCAAGGAACCAATTGTTGCAGCAGGTAAACCTGATGGAGAATGGAACACGATGGATTTAACCTGCAAAGGTCCGAATATAATAGCCAAAGTAAACGGGAAAAAAGTGATTGATGTAGTTATCGACGACTGGAAGGAACCAAATAAAAATCCTGACGGTTCAAAAAACAAATTTAAAACTGCACTCAAGGATTTACCTCGTACTGGTAACTTAGGATTACAGTACCACGGTCAACCTGTTTGGTTTAGAAACATTAATGTCACGCCTTTGAATTAGAACATGACCTAAATGCATATGCAATCTCTCCTTTTTTCACTAACAACCGCATTTCTTTTTGCCGGATGCCAGGAATCGGTTTTCCAATCTCTTAAAAAGACTGATGAACTTTTTGTATTGGAAGGACTTCCTCATCCTGTTCGTGAAAACCCTTCCTTTAAGAAGGAAAAGAAAAGGAACGATGTGATGCAAATCGAAGATCATTGGTTTTACGATGCAAAGGTCAAAGCTACTGGAAACTCCCGAGACCAATTGATGAACTTGCTTTTTGACGAGAGCGGTTTTCATATGCCCGATTCTAATTCTCCACCAAAGGATTGCGGGCCATTTCATCCCGATTATACGATCATGTGGAATTCAGACGGGGGAGTGAACTACCTGATGGTATGTTACACTTGCGGGGAGGCAAAGCTTATCAAAGAGGGTAGGTCCGAGACTTACGAAGTGAATGTATATAAGATGAACTCCTTGAGAAATCTGTTAGCTAATTTTCAAGCCAACCGTCCAAGGTAAAAACACTCGGCACAGTCAATGGGGTTAATTTTGATTGGCAAAAGCAAAAACTTTGTCATTCAGAAAATTTATTTGTGAACCGTTTCTCCTTCAAATTAATTAGCCTTAAGTCGAATTACTTATAGCAGTTGAGTTCAGACTAATGCTTAATTCGTATGTTTCCTTTCTTTTATAATGGTTGAATTATTTGTTGGGGATGTTTGGAGGTCATTCATTTGGGATGCCCTAAATTTTTACTAAGAAAAGGTTAGTTGTTAAGAATATTAGGACTGTGTTAGTTGTTCACAATAGCCTAAATTAGATTGTCATTGTAATAAAAGAGATCAGTATTTACGCATAGGTGTATAAATTATTGAGGCATCCACCTTTTATAAATCAAACAATTGTAACAAATTAACCAATAAGGAATCAAAATGGCAGAAGCAAAAGGATTAAGTAAACCAGTTAAATTAAAGAGCGATCTAGCAGCATTTTTGGGAGAGACTGAGCTTCCCAGAACAGAAATAACTCAGAAACTTTGGAATTACATCAAATCCAATAAGTTGCAGACACGGAGTGAGAACGGACAGCCCGAAAATGCTGGTAAGTTTATTGTCGCCGATGCAAAACTTTTAACAGTCTTTAAGAACACTAATGCCACCAGTAAGTCTGGAAAGGTAACTGATCTTAGAAATTTAAAGGAAGGCGAAACCATTAATATGATGCAAATGGCATCTGTTGTTGGAGCCAACATCGAATAATTAAATTTTAAAATTATGAACCGATTCGAATCGGTTTACTTAAGCACACTTATTTTTGAATAGGTGTGCTTTTTTATTTTATGTTGTGCCTTGCTTTCCATTACTAATATAATGAAAGCAACAAAATAAGCAGTACCATGCACATTGATCAGAGAAAAAGAATTATTCAGGGAATTATTTTAATTAATTTTTCTATTTTTATTCTCTCTGCCTATTTCTTAACAGAGTCAGGATCGTACTCTTATATAGTTGGCAACTATTTCGATGAAATAACGAGTAAACTTTTTTCAACAAAGGGATGGAGTGCTCCATTGGTTATTCTTTTGTGTAGTAGTCTGCTATCAATGGGAACATTCATGATTTCAGTGAAAGTGGAAAAGAGTGAACCGTAAAAAGAGGAAGAAGGTATCCAAGAATAAATTTCTTACTGATCTTAAGTAAGAGTTCTTAATTTTAATTTTGCAGCCAGAACCATTTGCTATGAATAGAAAGATTGTCGGACTATTTTACCTTCCGTTCACTTTTACATCTGCAGTTATAGGTTTAATAATCAATACACCTGTAAGTGGATATGCGGAGAATGAAATTTCTAAGTTGGAAAGATTGGCGAATCTGGATCCAAAACCATTTGTGGTTGTGGAAGCAAGTGGGAAAGAAGTGAAAAGCCGAGGGCAGGGTGTCGTGATTTCCGAAGAAGGTCATGTTCTTTCAGCGGCACATATTACATGGATCGATTCAGAGGGAAATTATTCAGATGACTTTCGAATTAGTTTTCGCGGGAATGAAGAGAATATACCAAAAGGTAAGGTTCATTTACACACCACAAAATTTTCAGATCGTGAAAGTGCAATATTTAAGGAGATTTATTTTGGTGCTAGATTAGTCAGAACTCGCGGCTCCAGATTTCTCGAACAGATGGATGTGGGTTTGTTTAAAATAGAATCGAAGGGTGTTAAATCGTTTCCCAAAATTGATTTCTTTTCGGAAAAAAAGCCAAGAATTCAGAATGGAGAGGTGTTTCATCTTTGCCATTATAATTTCCCTCACAAACCGGGGGACCCATTTTTTCTGATCAACCCGGTAGAAGTTGTCGGAGTAGCTCAGACTTCGAGCGGTTTACAATATTTGGCCAAGGGTTATTATCGTATCGGGTCTAGTGGTAGTGCTATTCTTAAAGATGGAAAGCTAATTGGTATTCAGAGTTCCGCTTACACAGTAAATGCCAAAGATATTGGTGAAATTCCGATGGGGTTGATTTCTTTTCATATGGTTTGGAAAAATCAAATAAAACATTTACTTGAGGACTGAAAATACTGGTTTTATTAACCAAATAATTCAAAAGAAGTCACGAAAAGTAATCAAAATATATCACAATTAAGATTAAAACCTGTTGTTTATTAGAATTCATACATTGGCAACTTTTCCAAGTTGCCGCATTCTTAGAGTAAGCTGACCTTCGCTATTTTAAGTAGTTATGTCTTTTGATTTATTATATTTTTTATGAATTTAAGAAAAGAAATTTTCTGTCTACTCCCACTTACTTTATCTTTGTGGTTGTGGGTTAAGGATGGATACCGTTTTGCTTTTTGGCTAACCAGTGTAGAAGAAAAAAAAGAAGTTCCCATTATCGATGGTATGCCTGAGCTTGGTACTCAGACCCAAATTATTTGGAAAGATCAGTTTGTAAGTGGAATTGAAACACCTCTTCTAGGAGTGCTTCTTACTTCGATCCTTTTTTTAATTCTTCTAAATAGAATCAACTCCAATCCAAACAAGAAAAAATCTTAAAAAGAGATTGATGTTTAAATAGAAGGTCAGTGATTTTTCCCCTTAACTTGCATATCCAATTTCCAAAGGTTTTTGTGTGATTTCCAAACAACAAAAATGAGGCCTAATATCAGAAATAAAGCATATATAGGAACAAATGCTTCAAAGTACTTTCGAGTCGGATCCAAATAAATAATGACCGTGTTGAGAGCGATGAAATAAATTCTGATCTCGGTCGGGCCAATACCCAAAAAGTAAATTTCAAATTCATTGGTTGCTGCGAAGGAAAGAAATGAGTTTACCATAAATCCACTGGTTATGGCTAGAATGGCAAAGAACCACCACTGGAGGTTGAATTCGGGAGGAGAAATTAATGCGTACGCAACAATCAAGGCACATTGAAAAATGAAATCAAGAAAGTGATCCATGTAGAAACCCCACTTTACCAAGCCCGTATTTCTAGTTCGACCAACCGCACCGTCAAATAAGTCCGTAAGATATTGTAGCACCACGGCAATTGAAACGCCCCAGAACCATTGAACGCATTCGGTCTCGCGTACCTGCCATGCGGATAGAATTACTAAAGCCGACCAAAGAATGGTCAGCATGGTTAGGTGGTAAGTCTCAAGCCAGTTTGGAATTCGGTCTACCCAACGGCTAACAAATCTCTTCTCCCATGGACCTAGGATGGATTCACCTTTTTTAAGAGCCCCTCCAAATTTTTGATCAGACATGAAGGCTTATGATATTTTCAATTGAGTTATCGATCAAAAAATCAAATGCTAATTGACAGGACTTTTAAAAGATTAATCGATAAAGGAAACGGTTCCGTTTTCCCGAATTTTTTTGGAGTGGGTTTTTCCATTAAGTTTGTATTTCAAATCAAGGACTTTAACTGTGCCTCCTGCTGGATCTTTACCGGCCAGTTTATTCGTCATAGCAAAATCGTAGTGCCAACCATCAATTTGTTTTTGAATTGCATTACTAACATCCATTTGGCGTTTTGGGTTACCTGCTTCCCCGTAAACGGCACTAATGAGTTCGATTTGAAGTTTTTTTAAGGAGCGAAAAACTTTATGTTTTCGGTCACCTCCAGAGACAAAATAAGCAACAAGGTCTTTAAGTTCCTCAGCGTTCATCGAATTAATTAGACCACCGGGCATCATCGATAATGTTGAACCTTCCTTGGATGCAACTTTTGCTTTATCAACCTTAGTTAACTTAAGAGGTTCAAGACCGGATTGAACAAGTGAATACTCTCCGTTTTCTTCTGCTACCACACGACCTAAAACCAAGGAACCATCCTTCATCTTTAGTTCATGCTGCTCAAACTGTTCGGAGACAACCATGTTGGGATGAATTGTAGACTCTAAAATGGACTTATAATCACTTCGCTTGGCTAAGTTTGTGAGATCGGGTCCAATTCCTCCACCCTCATTGCCAAAACGATGGCATGCCACACAGAGGCCTGCAGAAAACATTTTCTTACCATTTTGGTAGTCACGACCAGCAAGTACTTCCTTGTTCAGGACTTGGAGTGCGGAATCAACTGTCCATACGACGCCAGGACCTTTGGCTCTTGGCAGTTTGGCAAGGTCTACACTTTTTACTTCCCCCATGAGATATTGCAGGGAGATACGATCTTTATCAGGCACGGATGCAATGGCTGATTCACGTATTTTCTGAATGTAACCGGTAAACATATTTCCGCCTTTTTTAGTCATAAGGTTTTGCAATTCGCCTAGATAAGATTTGCGATCCTTCATCGTCCATCCAACCTGCACATCCTTAAGGCAAAAGAGAAAGTGTATATTTAGAACATTGGGAGTAACATCTTCGCCCATAGTACTCAGAATTTTACCTCCATAATTTTTGTTACGTTTCATGATTTCTGAGTTAAAATCAGGAATTTGGGCCTTGGTTGTTTTCATTAACGCAATTGTTTTTCGTACCACGGATGGATGATTGAGGAAGCACAAGACTCTACAAAGCTCTTCATTTAAGTTGTCATCTTTTGATGGAAAGAATGAATCGAGTTGTTCTCCCACTGCTTTAACATGGTTGGCGGTAGGCATTCCTCCACGGCTCATAATTACTGAATAGGACCTTAAAAGAGCAAGTTTTCCAGTCTTATCCAGTTTGTTGAAACCCACCTTAAGCAGACGTTCGATACTGGGTTCCAGACTGTCAGCGAGATCACTACGGGCTAGTCCAAGCAATGCATGAATTGCAGCTAAATCATTTTTTTCAGCGTATGCTTTCTTTGCCCAAGTTTTTGGATCCTGCCATTCCATAGCAATACGGGCAGCATATCGAGTATGATAATCCCTGCTTCCCAAATGGGGCCAAACTTCTTTGACTGCCTTGGGGTCGGTATGTCCGTGAAATGATTCAATCATTTTCCTAGTTTCTCGGGCTTTGGCGTGTTCGCTAGTCGTATCCAATTTGGATAATTTGGTGGGAGCGTTTCCGGTGTAGGAAATTCTATAAAGGCGGGATTGTCCGCCACGCCCACCAACGCAGAAGTACATATTACCATCCGGGCCGATATCTACATCTGTCAGTGCAAGAGAACCATTATTATTTGAAATAAATTCCCTTTTCTCTCCGATGTAAGATGATCCATTTGGTTTGAGGTGGATTGAATACATGGTGGCGAATGTCCAATCGCAAATAAATAAAGCATCACGGTAATGGGTGGGGAAATTTGCATTGGTTCCTGCAATCACTCCGGTTGGAGATCCGGGGCCAATATCAACCACCGAACCGACCGTGTCGGGAAAGTATTTACGCCATTTTTTGGAGGTTGCTCGCCATCCACTATCTCCGCCAGAAATGCCATGATTAATTCGTGTTGGCCGATACCAAGGGGCACCAATATCCCATTCCATATCGGCATCATAAACAAAAAGTTCACCATCCCGGTTTAATGCAAAGTCGCATGGGTTTCTATACCCCATGGTAATTATTTCCCGACTTTTGCCATCCGGGTTCATTTTCATAACCCATCCACCGGGTGCCTTACCCTGTGACATATGTCCATAGGCATAATTTTGTAAAAGCACATCATCTTTCCAATTTGTGGGGATTCTTGAATTGAGAAATTCTGGCGGTCTGGTTGCGTTTCCAGCGATGACATAGAT
>JABGWU010000243.1 GCA_018645475.1 Opitutia bacterium | reverse complement strand
TCCAATATCCAATTTGCAGTCGACCCAAAAACTGGTGAGATGATTGTTATCGAGATGAACCCTCGCGTATCCAGAAGTTCTGCTTTGGCATCTAAGGCTACTGGGTTTCCCATTGCTAAGTTTGCTGCCAAGTTAGCGGTCGGGTATTCCCTAGATGAAATCAAGAATGATATCACTCAGGTCACCCCCGCTTCTTTTGAACCAACGCTTGATTATTGTGTGGTTAAAATCCCACGTTTCACGTTTGAAAAATTTTTTCAAACAGAACCAATTTTATCGACACAAATGAAATCCGTCGGCGAGGTCATGTCTATTGGCCGCACATTCAAGGAAGCCCTGCTAAAATCTATTCGTTCAACAGAAACCGGATTTCATGGTTTCGAAGAAAAATTTCGTTTCAGCCTAAATCATATTGGTTTATCTCCAGAACAGCAAAAAGAAAAGCTTTTGACAGCGTTGATGATCCCTTTTTCAGATCGACTTTGGCATGTTGCTGCCGCTTTGCGAAGAGGCATCTCCATCGATCAAATTTATCAGATTACAGGTATTGATCCATGGTTTCTTGACAACATCAATACCCTCATAAATTTCGAGAAAAAATTAATTGCATTGAATGGGATTTCCAATCTGGATGATGAAGATCTATTGAAAGCAAAAGAGATGGGCTTTTCTGACATTTATCTATCAGGGCTTCTAAATTGTAAGGAAACGGATATCTTTCAGCGTCGTAAAAAAGCAAATATTTATCCTGTCTATAAGCGAGTTGATACTTGTGGGGCAGAGTTCGAAGCTTTCACACCCTATCTATACTCCACTTATGAGGAAGAATGCGAAGCTGATATAACTCAAAGAAAAAAAATCATGATTCTTGGTGGAGGACCCAACAGAATTGGCCAGGGAATTGAGTTTGACTATTGCTGCGTGCACGCGGCTTTTGCCTTAAAGGAAGATGGCTATGAAACGATCATGGTCAACTGCAACCCAGAAACAGTGAGTACGGACTATGACATTTCTGACAGGCTTTATTTTGAGCCTCTGACTTTTGAAGATGTCATGAATATCGCAAGGGTCGAAAAACCAGATGGTGTGATCGTTCAACTTGGAGGTCAAACACCATTAAAACTCGCGCTGGATTTGATGAATGCCGGAGTACCGATAATTGGAACAAACCCCATCGATATTGACCGAGCCGAAAATAGAAAATTGTTTAAAGAAGTGTTGGAAACACTGGGACTTCACCAACCGGAAAATGGAACCGCTGTTTCATATCAGGAAGCACGAGAAATAGCTGAAGAAATTGGCTACCCCGTAGTGGTTCGCCCTTCTTATGTTTTGGGAGGACGAGCAATGGAAATTGTTTATAGCCAAGATCGCCTCGAATATTATATGCAGCACGCGGTTAAAGCATCACCCGAACATCCAGTACTGATCGATGATTTTCTATCAGATGCCATTGAGATAGATGTTGATGCTATTTCTGATGGACAGGATGTTGTGATCGGCGGAGTGATGGAGCATATTGAAGAAGCTGGAATACATTCTGGCGACAGTGCCTGTTCCCTGCCTGCATTTTCTCTTTCACCTGAAATAATTGCTGAAATAAAAGTGCAAACCTGCTCATTGGCTCGAGAACTTAAGGTTATTGGACTAATAAATATTCAGTTTGCTGTTAAGGATGAAACTATTTATATCATAGAGGTGAACCCACGAGCATCACGCACAATTCCCTTTGTGAGTAAGGCTATTGGTGTTCCTTTGGCAAAAATTTCCGCCAGAGTCATGGCTGGTAAAAGCTTAAAGGAAATAGGTTTTACGAAGGAGATAACCTTTTCTCATATTACCGTAAAAGAATCTGTCTTTCCCTTCAATAAATTTCAGGATGTCGATGTTCTACTAGGACCTGAAATGAAATCTACCGGTGAGGTCATGGGTATTGACACTCAATTTGGTCGAGCTTTTGCAAAATAACAATTGGCAACCGGGATTAAGCTTCCTCTTGAGGGAACTGCTTTTATCAGCGTTAGAAATTCTGACAAACAAAAGACCGTTGTTATTGGCAAAGGGTTGCAGGAGCTGGGCTACTATTTAATCGCAACCCAAGGCACTGCTGATTATCTAAAAAAAAATGGAGTTAAAGTAGCATCAATTAATAAAGTCAAAGAAGGGTCTCCGAATATTGTGGAGGCCATTGAGGCAAAGCAAGTAGCTATTGTTATCAATACAGTATTCGGTGAGCAATCTATAAAGGATTCATTTTCACTTAGGAGAAGTTCTCTAAACCAGAACTTGCCCTA
>JABGWU010000242.1 GCA_018645475.1 Opitutia bacterium | reverse complement strand
TTTGGCTGCTAAGTCAATTGATGTTTTAGCGATTGGAAGCCATCTTGTCCGAATGGTGACTCACTTACATATTGATGATGAAGGCGTAGATAGGACTATAAAAGCATTCAAAAATATTTAAGTGAATAAGGAGAAGAAACAAAAAGTTGTTATTGCAGGAGGTTCAGGGTTTCTTGGACAGGCTCTTGCCCATTCCCTGCTTGCTGATGAATATGAAGTTGTTCTTTTGGGAAGAGAGGGAAATCAAGCAAGCCGGTTGTCGGGCAGGTTAGTTGAATGGGATGGGAAAAATTTAGCTCAATGGACTGATGAATTAGAGGGGGCGGATACTTTGTTCAATTTAACTGGTCGCTCAGTGGATTGTCGTTACACGCAAGAAAATCGTGAACTGATTCTCAATTCTCGGATTGATTCGACAAGGGTTTTGGGGGAGGGGATTGCCCAATGTAAAAACCCTCCTAAGGCTTGGTTTAATGCAAGTACTGCTACGATTTACAGTGATCAAAGAGGTGATTTACCCCCTCATGATGAATCAAGTAAAGGAAATGCCGAAGGTTTTTCCGAAGAAGTTGGGCGGGCCTGGGAAAAAGAATTCTTCAGTCATTCAAGAAGTGGTCTTCGACAAGTAGCAATGAGAATTAGTATCGTTCTCGGAAAAGGTGGAGGAGCTTTTCCGGTTATGAAACGCTTTGCGAAACTTGGATTAGGTGGTGCCCAAGGACCAGGTTCTCAATGGATGAGTTGGTTGCATATCGATGACTGGGTAGGAATTGCTCGTTTTTTAATGGAGACTAAATCTATTGTTGGTCCAGTCAACTTAACAGCCCCTAATCCGATCACAAATTCTGACTTCATGAGTGTGATGAGAGAGCATTACGCTCCCTTTGGTCTAGGTCTTCCTGCACCCAGTTTTGCTGTACATCTTGGTGCTTTCTTTCTGGGAACTTCTGCCGAGTTAGTTTTGAAAAGTCGCAAAGTCATCTCTCAAGTTCTTCCTGAAAATGGTTATCAATTTCAATATCTTAAAATTCAAACAGCTATAAATCCAGATTGATTTTGTTTATATCTTCCAACCTAATCCCATTTCGAACGAATTTAAATACATTTCACCAAATGAGCCCGAAGATCCAAGATAAGTAAATCGGTAACCAGTGAACAACGAAAAATTATCGATCAACTGAAAGGCTAGTTTTAGATTTAATTGCCCGTTGAAATTGAGGTTGTTATCATTGAGAGAGTTCGGTGATAGCAGTTCCAATTCATAATGGTCGTGACGATTTGTGAAACCCAATGCTGAACCTACTTCTAGAGTAATTAAATCAGATAATTGAAAGTTGTAACCTGTAGTTAGTAAAAGTTGATATGCAGTAGATTCCCCCGTGCCAGTATAGTCGTTGTTCATCCAATACAGGTTGTTCAAAAAAGTTCTGTGGAGACCCAGACTAAGTCCAAGTTTTCCACTGCCTATTCTTTTATCTAAGTCTAAGAAAAGACCGTAGCCGTTATCAGTTTTAATTTTGCCGCTAGGTCCATGGGCGAATTTATAATCCAAGTCATTTGAAAGGTGAATACTTGGTCTGAAGGATAAATAATATGATCTGTTTTGCTTTATTTCGGTTGACTCTTTTTTTTGATTTGAGTCGAAAACCTTATTTAGAGTTTCACTTTCTATTTTAGTGGTATTATCAAAATTCGGTCTGTAATTTTTATTATTCAACTTATTCAAGCCATCTTGGATTTCTATGAATGTTTGTTTGAGTCTATAAATCCTGCTGTTTTTTGGATTCTTATATTCTTTTGATTTCAGATTGATAGGGTATTTGTTTTCCGGTTTTTTACTAAAAACTTGAGATGATTCTCCGTCTGACTTTAGAGATGTTATTTCAATGTTTTTTTCAACTGTATCAATATCATTGGCTGTTTGTTTGTATTCTTCTTCAAGTCGGTCAATTTTTGCGGAAATATAATCAATTTCTCTTTTGTATTTTTCAATTTTTTCCGCATCATTACCTCTAGAATTACACGGTAGTAAAAAAAGCATCCCTAACATTGTGAAAAAGTTAAGAAAATTCCAATTCCATTTGTGGGTATTCAAATTAGGTTTTTGTAGCATAGTAAATTCAAGGTGTTGAAATTTTTATTAAACCATATCCTGGTGCATAATATTCGTTTTGAAAATCAGGTTCTCTAAAAATTAATGCTTCAACACAATTTTTAAATGTACCAATACCTTGAGCATATATATCAACAGGATAAGATGAATGTATGGTATAGCTAGATGGAATGAGACTGGAATTATACCAACTCTTCCATCCTTTTGAGATTTCTTTATTTAAAATAATGAACGGATTACTTTTG
>JABGWU010000241.1 GCA_018645475.1 Opitutia bacterium | reverse complement strand
GTATTCTTTCAGAGAGCTTTAACTATATTTTGGAAACAAATGGTTCAATGCCTTTAATTATAGGTTCGAATTCTTTGAATAGGAATGATGAATTTTTCTTGGGTTCCATTGATCAAGTCCACATTTATGACCGGGCACTTTCAGCTTTCGAAGTGCAAACTCTCTATCAAATGGAGAAGCCCAAGGAAGTTTTGACCAATGCTAATTTTCAGACCGCGGTCAATTTGTGGTTCAGTGATGAAGTCAATGCTACTGCCACTTACGGTCACATTAGCGAATGGAATACTTCCGCGGTGACGGATATGTCTAACGCTTTTGATAGTCGATCGAATTTCAATGAGGATATTGGTGGATGGGATGTGAGTAGTGTTGAGCACATGTCTATGATGTTTAAGGAAGCTAGTTCATTTAATAAAGATATTGGAAACTGGGATGTCTCTTCTGTCCTTTCAATGTATAGAATTTTTCGTGATGCCACTCTGTTTAATCAGGATATTTCAAACTGGGATGTCTCTCGTGTCCAAAACCTAAGTGCAGCTTTCGAGCGTGCTTCTTCTTTTAATCAGAAAATCAGTGATTGGAATATTTCCTCAGTTGTTAGTTTAGAACATCTTTTCAACGGAGCGTCATCTTTTAATCAGGGTATCGATAGTTGGGATACTTCGAATGCCTCATCAATGTTAAATGTATTTCGTAATGCATCTTCATTTAATCAAGATGTTAGCGGGTGGAATGTAAGTAAGGTTGTGAGTATGGAAAATATGTTTTTAGATGCATCAAGTTTTAATCAGAATATTAGTGATTGGAATATTTCCTCAGTTATAAATTTTTCTTACATGTTAGACAGGAGCGCTGTCTCAGATGTAAATAAAGGTCTGATTCACAAAACATTCTCCTCCGATTCAGACTGGCCATACAATTGGGGGATTTATGCAAATACAAATCCAGTTGAGTTGAATGCATCCACTCCTCTTACTATTGTGGAAGGTCAACTCATAGGATCCCTCGTCGGTACTTTTTCCGTGGTCGATCCGGATGTGAATGCGTCCATCCATTTCGATTTAGTCGATGGAAATGGATCAGATTCAAATCACGAATTTTCTTTGGATACCAATGGAACCCTTCGAACCGCAGTGGTTTTTGATTATGAGGGCGAGAATTCCGATAATGATCCCACTTTGCATATTCGTGTGCGGGCAAGGGATGAGTATAACGCATCTGTGGAGCAGTCTTTTATGGTGCTCATTATGGATGTGAATGTGTCCCATCCTAACTTGCCCGTAGATCAGAACGGGACCATTGAACACAATTCTTCAATTCCAGATAACGGCCTTCCCCCGACTGTAGACCAGAATGAAAGTCTGGAAAATAATTCTACATTGCCTATCACCAATGAACCGATTGATGGAAATGTTGGCTTAATTGATCGAAATAATACCGATGGGGATTCAAATGGAACATTCCCAATTGTTCAAGTTTATCGTCCGATTCCCGAGACTCTGGATTTTGTTGCCGATGCGGATAACACTTATCTGATTCGTGGACGAGTTCTTACTGATGGTGGGTCTCCCATTTTGGAATCTGGTGTTTTAGTCAGTGAGGATATATTATTCCGTGGAGAAATGATCAGGTTGTCTTCCAATAATTTTGATGAATCTCCTGAGTTTTCCGTGATGGTTCGTAATTTGACACCCGGCACGACTTATTACTACCGGGCATATGCCAGAAATGAGATGGGTGAAACACTTGGAGTAAGAAAACGATTGAAAACACCAGAAGAAATCGATCCGAATATGTGGTTTGCTAATATGCAAAATATTGGGGGAGGGTGGAGAAGTTCCGATTGGTTTGGACAATTTCAGCAATTTCCAAATGTTGACTGGATTTATCATGCCCAATTGAATTGGGCTTATGTGGTGAGTGATCAGAAAGGCGGAATGTGGATTTGGCAAAATGGTCGGGGCTGGATGTGGACTCAAAAAAGTGTTTGGCCCTATTTGTATAGGCATCAGACTACCGGTTGGTTATACCTATTAAAAAGTTTAAATGGAAACCCTATTTTTTACGATTATATGATTGGTAATTACTCCATTGCTCCCTGAAAATTGGGAGGAAAAAGTAGCCTTCCTAAATTTCCTTAATTTTATAATGGTACAAAAATAGTTTTTTTGTGTATGATATATTTTATCGTGGATAAAGAAAAATTAATAGAGACATTAAGGGACCTAAAAGAAAACAGGAGGTTGAGTTCTGAGTCTGAGGCAATAATTAAGCCGTTGGTTGGAGGAAAGGCGCTGCTCTCTTTTTCCTTTGTGGAGGCGAGCAGTACCTTTTCAAGTCGTATAGACGATAGTTATTCAAAGGGAAAAACGGTGGTGGCTAATTTTTTGGATTGCGATTTGGAGTGTTCGATTTTGTTTCCGCCATCTGAGAATGATTGGGTTGATGGAATAAGAAAAGGAGATGAATTTGAATCTGAGGTGAAGGTTCTGGCATTAGATAATTTGTACCAACGCGTAATTTTCGGTCAAGATTTTCAAGCGAATGAAGAAGTAACTGAAGGAATTGAAGAGGAGAATGAGAAATTAAAGTCTATCGTTACGGTTGATACGGAGAGAGGCGAAAAAAGTGAAAGTGGAGATAATAAAGAAAAAGAAATCGTCTCCGATTTGGGTAATGATGAAAAAACTAAACCTATACAAGAAGATGTTTCTTTAGTTGGAGTTTCTGAAAATGTAACCGAAGAGGGTTCTGAACAAAGCCCAGTAGTAAGTGAAAACTCTTTGGATGGTGAGAAAGAAAAGATTTTAGAACCACAGGAGATCGATGAGGATAAACTAGAAAATCCAAAATTACCCGATTTAAAATTAACAAAAAGAGATACCAATAGAAAATTTTCGAACAAAGGCAGAAAAGAGAAATTCAAAACCGAAGAAGAGCCACCGCCCATTCCTAGTTTAAAAGTTCAAAAAAAAGCGAGAGAGATTGATTATCGGGAATTGGAGCGTATTCGTGATAAGAGATACGATGATGGTGCTGCTTCATTAACCGATGAAGAGAATGAACTTTTGAGCTTGGCAAAAGCACGAAGTAAACTTCTCTCTACTCAGACCACGAATAGCACCAATTCCGAAAGAAGTTCCAGGAAAAGACCCTCTCGACCTCAACAAAAAGCAGACGAAAATATGGTAACTTTGGGATGCCGTGGTATTTTCGGGGTGCTATTCGGTTTTTGTGGACTTCAAGCCTTAGTTCAGGGCTCCGGAATAGTCGCAATCATCACCATTGGTATTGCCTGGTATTTATTAAATCCGATTATAAAGAAGTTTAAGGAGGACTAAAATTTCTCGGTATTTAGACTCTATACCATTTCTTACGACGCTTACGATCCGTGAGCTTATTAGCTTCTTTGTCACCCTCGAATTCTTCTTTTTTCGGATCCCAGGTCAGTTCACGGCGAAGTTCATATCCGATATTACAGAGCTGACATAGAGTGGCGGTACGGTGACCAGCTTCCACATGTGCCATGGGCAATTCACCCGAATGGATGCAGTCGAGCCAATCATCATGATGGTTCTTGGGTTGGCGCAAGCTGACGGTTGATTTGTAGTCCTTAATTAAATTCTCGGGGTCTGATTTCCATGGTCCACGATCGACCCAAATGGTTCCTTCTGTTCCATAAAAAATGGTTCCACCGCGCCAGTCGGGAGTATTGCCATGTACCACTTCAACGCCATTGGCGTAAATCATTTTTAAGTCGCGGGTGCCTTCCTTGGGAGGGATAATTTTAACGGGGCCTGTATGATCAGCATCCATTGCCCATTGTCCGATGTCGAAATGATGGGCTCCCATGTCGGCAAGTAACCCGTTACAATATTCACGATATCTTCTCCATGCAGGGAAGTGGTTGTGTACATCATCTGGACAAAGGATTTTGTTGAAACCACGAACTGGAGCGGGGCCTTGCCAAGCGTCCCAGTCAATGCCGCCAGGGGTTTTTTCGGACGGTAGATCACAAGGCACGGGTGGATTTCCCACACAAACCCGTATTTTTTTTAGTTCGCCAATGGCTCCACTGCGGACCATTTCCACAGTGCGACGAAATTTTCCTCCGTATTCCGTACGTTGTTGACTACCGGTTTGGAAGACAACTTTGTTTTCTTTGACTGCGTTGGCCATGGCTCTTCCTTCCTGGATCGTCAGAGAGATCGGCTTCTCGCAATAAATATGTTTTTTGACCCGAGCTGCACGAATGGTGGCTTCTCCATGCCAGTGGTCGGGGGTGGCAATCAATACAGCATCCAGAGATTTGTCCTCAAGCAGTTCCAAATAGTTTTTGGTTATTTTTAACCCCTTCCATTTTTCTCCGGGCGTATTTTGGGAATAATGTTTTTCAATAAGTTCCTTGGTGTGCTTGGTACGCACATCAGCAATCTCGGCAAATCCGGTAATTTGAGCACGAGGGTTACGAATGAGTTTGTGTGCATGTCCACGACCCATCTTGCCTGGTCCAATAATGGCAATATTGATGCGGTTATTGGGGGATGAGTCTCCTTTGGCCGCCCAGATATGGGAAGGCAGGATAAAAGGTGCAGAGGCAAGGGAAGCATGCTTGAGGAAGGATCGTCTATTTGTCATAAGTTGAGTAGTTTGGTTAACTATAATGGATCAAAAAAATGGAAGCAACTGAGTGAACATTATTAATTTCTTAAATAAATATTAATTAGGTCAACAGAAAGGTAATTAATTCTTTGAAATTTGCTTCAAAGGTCTTTTAGCAAAATTTCATCTGCATCTTTCCATAATTGTTCGATCGCATAATTTTCACGTTGTTCATTAGAGAAGAGGTGAACAACAAAATCAATGGCGTCGATTACCAGCCATCCGCTTGGTTGGAAACGATCTTTGGAGAATAATTCAATTCCTTTTTCCTTGAGGGTTTTTTCTACATTGTCCCGCAGGGCTTTGAGGTGGGGATTTGAGTTGCCCGTGGCGATTACAAAGCAATCAGTAAGTGAGGATTTTTCGCCAAAGTAGAGGAGTTTAATATCTTCGGCTTTTTTATCCAACAGTGCGTCACATGAAATTTTTAAATTGGTAAGAAGTTCTTTTTTTCCTTTTGGAATTACTGCGCTCATGGTGAAAAGTTTAGGTATTTGAAATTATTAATTTATAAATTTATGTGCTGCTTCAGGGAGCATATGTTTGACTGATTGTCTTGATTTGATGCGATTCCGAATTTTTGTGGACGAGTAATCAAGCAATTCGTTTTGCATGAGTTGGTATGAAAGCCCGGGAATGTCGGGTGGTATTATTTCAGTTTTTGATCTAGAAAAAACTAGAAATTTGCAAATTTGAACTAACTCTTGGCTGGATTGCCAATTCGATAAATTTTCAAATTGATCGGCTCCGAGTAAAACCATAATTTCAGATTGAGGGTGTTGGGATTGGACCTCTTTTAGAGTGTTGTAAGTAAAACAAGTCATTCGTTTTTCAATCTCTAACTTACAAACTTCAATTTGGGGAGTTTCCCGAGCAATCTGTTCAAGAATTTTCAATCTTATCTCGGGGGAGAAAAAAGGTTTTTCAGCACGAAGCGGTGCGTGATAAGCTGGACATAAAAGAAGGGAGTCCAAATTAGCTGATTGAATAGCCTGTTTCGCAAGTGAAAGGTGTCCCAAGTGAATAGGGTCAAAGGAGCCACCAAAGAACCCAATTTTGGAAGAAATAGTTTCGGCCGTTTTCCCCATTTGATCATTATAAAGACCGGCCTTCTGACTTATCGAAAAGGGTAAACATCTGTCCTTTTCTAAAATAAGTTACCTGTCCCGAAGAGGATACTACTAGGGCGAGAGAATCTGTCACATGAGTTATGGCAGCAGCAGCGGCATGTCGAGTGCCCAATCCTCCAGGGAGGACAATGTCATCGGCTTTTGCTTGGATTAAACACCCCGCAGATTCAACAACGCCATTACCACGCACAATGAAAGCTCCATCAATAAGAGCGAGTTCTTTGATGGTTTCATCCATGAAGGGATTGAGGATACTTCGGTCTTCTTCGTCGTATCCATGAAACGGATTAAGTATGAGTGGTTTAGAACGCTTATTTACTTCTTTGTAATCGCCAAGGATGAACATGGCACCAATAGATTTCCCTTCTCGACCAGTAGAGGCGAGGTCGGTTGCGATTGCAGTAATTCTTTCTAGGGCTTCGGCAGAAACATCGGGTGGGAGCATTTCTTCTCCATGTCCGATCACGGATTCGAATTCTTCGTCCACATCCACGACCAAAACCGTGTCTAATTGGCCACTGTTTGGAATACCGCCTATACAGCAAACTCGATCCTGGAATCCAAATATATCTCTTGTTAGGCCAAGAAGAATTGCCGCGCGAAGTTGTGAAAGGCGAGAACGGGAAAGGGCTCGTACCGCAAGGATTGCGTCGGCTCGCTGATGATCTTTGTCGTCATCGGAAACATCCTGCCCTGCGAGAACCACTTTGAACCCAGGGAAAGTCATACGTGGAGCAAGGCTCGGGGGGAAGACATCCGCAAAAATTAAAATGGTCGAACATTCTGCGGCCTTGGCAATTTTTGCAGCCTCATCGGTAAGAAGTTTGTTAAATTTGGTTCTTCTTCTTGCGGGTCTATCATCCGTACCAGCAAATGCTTTTCGAACTGCAGTACGAAATTCATTTTTTTCCCGAGCCATCCAAAGCTGGTCCATGACCGAGTTGTCCTGAAAAGAACGAGCCAGTGCTGCAAGAAAAGAGAGATAGTTTTTTGCTTTTTCACTGGCTAGAAGCAGAAAGACAAAACGAACATCTTCATAGCTATCTTTTCCTTCAAAGGTCAGTCCAGTGGGACATCTTCCGATAGCTAAGGCATAGGGTCTTTTCATCGGCACCCGAGCATGGGGAAGTGCCACGCCTTCACCCAAGTAACTTGATAGAGATTTCTCCCGATCGATTAGCTCATTGAGTACTTTTTTACGTTTTCCCGGTGTGGGAAGATGGGTGGTGAAGGTGTCGAGGAGTTCCGAATAGGCAGAGGCTAGGTTTTTGCTAGAAATGTCTACAATGCGATTGCTCGAGATGTAACGATCAATGTGCATCTAATACTTATGTGGGACAAGCGAGATAACATCTCGTTTTGGTATTTGAATAAATTTGCTTACTTCTCCCACTCAAGAGCACCACTTTTCAATTCGTAAATTAAGCCTGCAACAAGCACAAATGTAAAGAATAGCATCGGCCCCAATATCGGAATTCCGGCTGCAACTAAATCTCGGTGGGTGAGCACCCAGGGGATTAAAAAAACTACATCTATATCGAATAAAATGAAGAGCATCGCAGTGATGTAAAATTTAACAGAATACCGGGTTTCTCCTTTTGAATCGGATGCTAAGCCACATTCGTATGGAGAATCTTTGATTTTGCCCGCAGGAGCCCGTTGTCCAAATAGATGACTGGCAAAAAGAATACCGAATCCCATTCCGACAGCCAAAAGAATTTGGATGAGAACGGGTAAATAATCTAAAAGTGTCATAACTATTGAATTGTATGTAATTGCCTTTTAGGCAAGTATATTCCGACTGGAGAACGCCTTTTGATATTTATTTCAAGAGGCTTGCCAAATGAGCTTTCCATCAATTTAATCATTCTAATGAAAATTTCATCTCAAAAGCTTTCTAGTTCTGTTCGTAAGAAAAAAGGTTTTACCTTGGTCGAAATCCTAATAGTTTTGGCTTTAATTGGTATTGTTGCCGGACTGGCCATGTCAAATCTCGGAGAGATTTTCGGAGGAGGTAAAGTGAAAGCCGCCCAAACCTGGGTAAATAGTACCGGTGAGGCGTATGTAACGAGTTATTTTGCCTTAGTTGGAGAATATCCCAAAAGCTTAAATGATCTGAAAACACCTCCAGTTGGTACGCCACCCTTTGTGAAACGATCTTCCGACCTTCAGGATCCGTGGGGGAAAGATTATATTTATCAATACCCGGGAACACATAACACTGGAAGCTTTGACATTTCGACTACCGCCCCAGATGGCAGTATAATTGGAAATTGGGATACCGGGAAGTAATTTGAATAAGGTACATGAGGCGTACCGAAATCGTGCCTTCAGTCTAATTGAAGTATTGCTTGTTCTTGCCCTAGTTGCGGTATTGGTTGGAATTGTCGCGGGAAATGCCGGAGCATTTATTAAAGGAAGTAATTTTGAACCCCCTGATCGAGTTCTTAAAAAAGCGGTACTCGATGCAGTATATCATGCAAGTGAAAGTAAACGGGCTGCGTATTTAAGTTATTTTGATGAAAATGCGACTTTTCTGGTCACTAATTCATTTGGCGAAATATTATCCGAGCACCGAGTTTATAAAAAACTTGATAAGGATTTTAAAGAAGATGAATCCCTTTTACCTAAAGTTACTTTTTTAGCGATTGGTCCGTTGGCCGGAGATGATGGAGGGAATTCCATATATGATGATCAAGATCTTGCCCTTAAAAGGGTCTTTTTTCATTCCGGCTGTAGCGTGCCTTTCTCGGTTGTGATTGATTTTAGGGATAAGAAACAGGTAATGGATTTTGATCCTTTTTCCGGTTATGTTCTGAAGAGCAGGGAAAGATGATTTTTCGAGTGCAGGTGATTCGCAATAATGGGTTTATGTTGATCGAGGTTTTGATCGCTTTGGCTTTGTTTGGGTTGTCTGCAGTTTACCTTGTCGATGGAGCATTTGTGGCCGCACGTACAATCCGAGTGATGAAGGATACCAGAGAAATGGAGCAGGATTTACTTTGGGTGCGAGGTGAAATTTTTAAGGATCCAGACTATGAAAAAATAAAAGATGGTGGTGATATACAATCTTTATCTATGGGTGAGGTGAGGTGGGAGACTGAGGTGGAAATGTCTGATGTGTTAGATGTTTATCAAGTTACCCTTACACTTGAATATGAGGGGAATGAAGAACTCGGATTTGAGGGTGGAGAACGTGTTTCTCAAATGTACCTTTTTCGGCCCACATGGGGACAGAACGGTGACTTTTCAAGTGAAAGAACTCGGCTATTGGAAGACAAAAAAGATAAAATAAGGGAAATTCAGGAACAGAGGAGAAGGCAGTGAGGAAAAATAAGGGTTTTTCTATGATCGAAGTTCTTCTAGCTTTGGCCATTGGTGGGTTAGTTTTGACTGCTGCAACATCCTTACTCATCACAATTTCAAGGGCTTGGGCGGAAAGGCCAGCCACGCGAGACGCTTTTGATGCTCATGTCAATGGAGTGGCTCATTTTTTGACTGCGATTTTAGAGGAAGCTACCCTGCCCATTTTAAATCGTTCTGGGGATCAGGCCATAGATTTACAAAGACCCGTTGGTTATTCTGACTCTGAGGATCCTTTGATTCATTTTTACATGAGAGAAGCACCCCCTCTATTAGTTTG
>JABGWU010000240.1 GCA_018645475.1 Opitutia bacterium | reverse complement strand
CATAACCGAGAGTGCTGTTGACTGAGACGGAACCTCCGTATGCCTGAGCAATATGCTTGACGATGGCGAGCCCTAGCCCTGTGCATCCCAATTGGCGACTTCGGGCTTGATAGACACGGTAAAATCTTTCAAATAGTCTGGCAAGATGTATAGAGTCGATACCACATCCCCAGTCCTGAACCTCAATCACAATTGCTGTTTCGGTTGCCAAGGCCTTCACTTCAATCTTTCCATCCGGTTCACTGTATTTTAGGGCATTGTCCACGAGGTTGAGAACGGCCAGGTTCAATAAAGGCGAATTTGCAATCACCTCTAATTCGTCTGCGCAATTCAATTTGATGGATGTATTTTTTTCGAGGGCCTTCCGTTCACAATCGCGGATGGCTGATTCCAGGATTTGAAGAAGGGTGGTTTTCTCCTTAGAGAAGGCTGATTTTTCAGAGCCTTGCTCGAGTCTGGAAAGGCTCAATAGATGCTCAATAATAGCATTTAACCTTTCAGCTTGCTTGGACATGATGTTCAGGAAGCGTTCGGTTTCCTCACGGTTTTCCAGGGCGCCCTGCTGAAGGGTTTCGACAAATCCCTTAATTAAAGTAATGGGGGTTTTTAGTTCATGGGATACGTTGGCAACAAAATCCTGGCGAACTGTTTCCAGTCGTCTTAGGCGGGTTACATCATTTAAAACAATGACTGCACCAATGGACTTCTCTTGTATATTTCTTAGAATTGCACCGTAGGCCTGAAGAAAAATTTCATTTTGATTTCCAATCGTCAGGTCAGTTTCAACGTTTTCGGTGCCACTCAGGGTTCGCTCGATAAATTTACGCAGATGAGAATTTCTGACGACTTCCTCTGGCCAGGTTGTATTTTAACAACTCTTGAATGTCTTCCTCATCTTCGACAACGAGAATCTGTTTTTGTGTCATAGCTAAAACCTACTGTTGTTAATTAAAGTATAGCCTTAGTTTGACACTGTTGGGTTAGATTTTGGTTAGGATACTAAAGATTAGCCGTAGATATGCAGAGATAGAACCCCCTCTTTGATGAAGAGGGGGTCAAAACTTACTCTAGACGAGATAAGTTGTTACATGCGGTAAGTTAGCAAGTTACCAGCGGAGGTTTTCCGCCTAGCTGTCGCGTCGGACGAGACGTGCTCCATGGGAAATAGTTTTATCGTCTTTGCCGTACCAGTATGCGCAACCATTCATGTAGAACAAGATTTGTGCTTCCTTGCCACGGGTGGATGATGTCCAGGTACAGTTGCCGGGGCCAAGGGGAAACACAGAGTCGAGATGAATGTCGCTTCCCTTGAAATCCTTGTTCAGTTTTTCATTATCATAAATGGATGATGCTTCATGAACAGTAGGAAGACGCCAGTCATCATAGCCACCCACTTTCTTTTCATTCATTTTTTTTATATATTCTTCTGTTTCTGCATAAGAAACCTCTTTATCCAGATCCAGCCGCGAATCGTTTGCCATCCAAGTGACGCTGGTTAGAGAATCGTAAATAGTTCCATCGTCTCGTTTTAAAAATCGTGATTTTTCGTTACCCATTCTATTCTTCTCCGTCGTAACCGAATTCCAGATTTTTGGAAGCCGTATGATTTTTAGTTAGGACACCATTCTACCTGATGCATCAGCAATTTCAAATATCGTTCGTGGATTGCTGGGCTAGTATTTATTCTGGCGGGCCGTAAAGGTCAATGCGGCGGTCATCGAAAATATGGTTGCGGGAGTTGAGGGATTTGTTGCGGGCTAGACTGAGGTCCAGTTGGACCACATGCACTTCTTCATCGGTCATCGAGGCGCGGATTAAAATATTTCCGTTTGGGTCGACAACTTGGCTTTGCCCTATGAAGTTGAGAGGTTCTTCACCCTCAAAACGATTCTCTGTCCCAAACCGATCTGCAGTGATTGCAAAGACACGGTTTTCCAGACAACGAGTGATCATAGCTTGCGGGCAGTGAGTTAGAACCAGGTTGGAGGGATGAGCGATCAAGTCCGCCCCCATAAGGGCCAGAGTCCGGGCTGTTTCAGGAAACCGCCAGTCGAAACAAATCATGACTCCTACCTTTGCGCCTGCAATATCAAAAACCTGAAGTGGCAAGTTGCCTTGTTGGAAGCAGTCTTTTTCAGTGTCAAAAAGATGTAGCTTGCGATACTTCCCGATATAACCTTTGGGGCCGGTGACAACTGCAGAATTGTAGACCTGATCCACTTCGATCTCGACAAGGCCAGCGATAATGTAGGTGTTGGTTTTTTTTGCGATGGCAGTCAGCGTACTAGTGGTGATGCCTCCAGGAATCAGCTCTGCCAAACTGCGGGACTCTTCTATATCTCTGAATTGATATCCGGTTGCAAAGAGTTCGGGCAGGACAAACAGATCGGCGCTTTGACCTTCAAGAAGTTTCTCAACCCGGCTAAGGTTTTCCTGAACGTTTGCAAAGATAGGATTATTTTGGACGAATCAAACTCTCATAACAGGCTCAGTTCATAGAGAGGATTAGGTCAACTGGGAAGGTTTATTTCTCAGTAGATGATCAATGAGGGTCAGGGCGACCATAGCCTCAGCAATAGGAACAGCCCTCGGGGCAACGCAGGGATCGTGTCTGCCTTCGACGCGTATCTCAGCCTTTTTTCCTTTTTGCGTGATGGTGTCTTGAGCTTTATTGATGGATGAAGTGGGTTTCACTACCAATTTAACAACGATATCCATTCCGTTGGAAATGCCACCCAGAATTCCTCCGGCATTATTGGTTTGGGTCGTTACTTTTTTGTTTTTCATGACAAAGACATCATTACATTCCGAGCCGGTCATGGTGGCAGTTTGGAACCCTGCTCCAATTTCCATCCCTTTTACAGCTGGGATACTCATGACGGCTTTGGCCAAGTCTGCATCCAGTCTGTCGAAGACAGGCTCTCCCAGTCCAGCAGGCACTCCTCGTGCAATCACTTCGACCACTCCCCCTAATGAGTCGCCATTTTTACGGGCTTGCATGATAGCGTCGACCATTTTTTCGGCGGTTTTCGCATCGGGGCAACGTACGATATTTTTTTCAATTTCTTTGAAGTTTATGGTTGTTGCCGAATGGTTTCCGATTTGCCGGGTGAATCCGGTGACGGTGATTTTATCCCGAGCTAAAAGTTTTTTAGCGATGGCCCCTGCGGCTACTCTCCCCACGGTTTCTCGGGCACTGGATCGACCTCCACCTCGGTAATCCCGAAACCCAAATTTCAT
>JABGWU010000239.1 GCA_018645475.1 Opitutia bacterium | reverse complement strand
AAGAATAAGTCCTCTCAGTCCAACCGGTAATTCAGTGACTATCCAAACTGGAAATATATAATTGCTGTCTTCATTAAAAATTGCAGGTTCCGATCCAGCTAGCCTCATTGGTTCGTAATACGCATAGAGTGCAGCACCTACAAGTAGCATAAGAGTGGTAAGCAGAAGTGCGGCTGAACTTGTAATCATCGCCTTGCGTGCATCGTCCGCGTCGCGACAACAGAACATTCTTTGGGCATTTAATTGATCCACTCCGAATGCACTAAGGTTTTGAAAGGGTGCTGCAATGATCGCAACCCATAGTGTGAAGCCAACTGCCGGATCAGTAGTGAAATTCAGTAGGGTAAATTTCCCGGCTTCCCCTGAAACTTCAATAAATTCATTCCAACCATTATCTAACGAGGAAATTATCCAGATAAGTGAGAGTATACCAGCACCGACAAATAGAAAAAACTGCATGACATCGGTCCAAATAACCGTACGCATTCCCCCCATTAATGTCCAGCCAACTGCGAATATACCAATAATCCAAATGCATTCGTGGAATTCCAAAGGGGTAACAACTTTTAGAGCCAGAGCGGCAACTAAAACGCGTACGCTTTGCCCCAATATTCCTCCTATTTGAAAAATTAGGGTAGCTAGTCTTTTGGCTGCTTCCCCTAATTGATTTCCCATATAATCATAGGGGCTGTATATTTCTTTTTCGTAAAACAGACGTACAAAAAAGATTCCCACGATAATGCGGGCAATAATGGAGCCGATACCCCATTGCAAATAGGTAAAATTGCCACCGGCGGCGTATACCATTCCAGGTACACCAATAAAAGTAACGCCACTAATTTCTGTGGCAATAATAGAGCCTGAAACTGCGAGCCAAGGTAGGGATCGTCCGCCGAGGAAAAAGTCTTTAATTGTTGATTGTTTTCCTTTTAGGAAGTGCCCAACATATGTGGTCGCTATTAAATAACCTGCAACGACAAGCCAATCAATAGTTGTAAAATAATTGTGAAAGTCCATTCCTGTACAAAACAAAATGGAAATGAGAGATAAAGAAAACGTTAAAGATCAAATGGTGAATAAAAAGTAGTTTTGGGAACAACTTCTTCTTTCACTTAAGCGAAGGCTGTGTGATAAAAGTAAGATATGAACATATTTACGCTCATGATTGGTGGTTCGGCCTTGTTCATTGCAGGTTGTGCCGCGTACTTTAGCGTTCGGGGTATTGCCCTCACTTTTGGTGCAGTCAGTTCATTTACCATACCCAT
The DNA here is from genome assembly GCA_018645475.1 of Opitutia bacterium. Classification (GTDB taxonomy): domain Bacteria; phylum Verrucomicrobiota; class Verrucomicrobiia; order Opitutales; family Seribacteraceae; genus Seribacter. The sequence continues at coordinate 4,854 of JABGWU010000239.1, read as the reverse complement.
CATTATCATGGCATCTAGCCTAGAGGTCGGGAAATTAATTGCAGCTTCCTTTCTTTATCGAAACTGGCACAGCTGTAATCGGACTCTTCGAACTTATCTCTCTTTTGCGGTATTATTGCTTATTGGGATAACATCAGCAGGGATTTATGGTTATTTATCTCAAGCCTTTGAGGAAACCTTGAGTCAGGTAGAGGGTTTCGAGAAGGAAATTGCCAGTACACAAAGACAGCAGATTGAATATGATCGTTTAATTGAAGCATATCAGGCATCGGGAAAAAAGGGATCTCAATTACGAGAAGAAAAGCAGTCCGAAGAGAGAACCCGTCTGGAACGCTATATTGAGGAGAGACGAAAAGATATTGGCTCTGCGGAAGATGCGAAGGCCCGTCTAGCAGAAGAAGCTGATCAAATGATTGTTGGCGAACGGGAGCGCAGGGAAGAGGAGAAGAAAAGAATTGAAGAATTTATTGATCTCAGAAGAAAGGACATCGCGAGTTTGGAAAGCCAGAAAATTCCATTTAAGGAAGAAATTGACAATAGGATCAAACTTGAACTCGAAAAGGAAGTTAAAATTAGTGAACGAGTTGCCCAATTAGACGCTGCGGTAAAAGTATATCAAGATATGGGAGCTGGTGGTTTTTTGAAAGAAGACGGTTTTAAAAAAGCAGCTAAACTTTTAGAAACTCAGGCACAGGAAAGAGAGGCATTACGGAATAGTTTACTTGTTGTTAGCAATGCAGCACAGAAGGCCCGGGATGACTTGGATAAAAGATACCAAGGCTTTGATGAGAGAATTGTTCAGGCCCAAAATGAGATCGCTGATGCCAATACCAAAATCACTACTCTTACAACTGGTGGTGCAGAACAGGCGGACAATGTAAAAACTGCACTACAGAACCTTCAACAAGCCCGTTCCTCTGTTGATGAGAGAATTAAGTCATTGGAGAGTGAGATTGCGGAAGCTAGTCGCAAGATAACTTCACTAAGCGAAGAAGGTTCCGTTTTTGGCCCAGATAGTTCAGCGGAACTAGAAGCCAAGAAGAGCGAGTTGTTTCTAAAAAAAGAAGAAGCCGAGAAAAAAATTCTTGAATTGGGTGCAAAGATAAGAGCAACTGATATTGGTTCATTTAAATTTGTTGCTCGAGCATTTGACCCTTCCGTTGCTGAGGCAGAAAAGACTGAAAACCCGCTCATTATTGAAGAAGCCATGAGTAAGGCGGTCAATCGGGTTGTAAAATGGTTCATTTTAATTTTGGTTATCGTTTTTGACCCATTAGCAGTTACCCTTGTTATTGCATATAATGCTTCCTTGTTGAAAGGGAATGCACCCTCTGCATTCAAGATTGATGAAAAAAGGAGTACTGATGAAAAATCTTTTTTTTCGTTTGGTAATGTTTTTATATTTTTAGTTATAATCTCCCTTCCGTCTTGGTTTTTATACAACAAATATTTTGCATCAGCCGAACCGGAATCTGTAAAACATGCCAAGGCATCTTTTCTTTCCAATTTGTCATCCAGGAAATTTGACGACAGGGCGTTCGCTTATGTTCCTGAAAAAGCTTTTGGAACCTTTTCTTTTTCTGGACTTCGTATGTTTGAGCAAGTGGGGTTACCCAAAATTGTTGCAAATGATTTTACAAGAAATGTTCCATTTCTAGAAAACCTGTCATGGAAACCGGAAGAGTGTGGTATCACCCCACATGGCCGAGTTTTGTACTTTCTGAAGTTTCCGATGGATGAGCATGCTGAAAGTAGAGACCAAGATGTGGTATGGGGTTTAATTATCCCAATTGGTGATCCGGATCGATTGAGAGAATTCATTCTACGTAAATTAGATCTGAAAAGTATTTCCAATGTATGGAGCGTTAAAGAAAATGATTCTCCTTCCTTTATGTCTTTTCATCATAGATCTTCACATGTTTCATTAGGTATGGATGATCAATGTCTTGTGGTTTTATCATCTTGGTGGTCGGATCAAAAGGACCCGGGTTTCTTAGACAACGAGTTGATTCAGATTTTCAATTTTGGTCAGGGGGCCAGTATGGTGAATTCGAATCTTGGCAATAAGTTAACAGGAGACGACTACGATGTCGGATTATCCATTTTAGGTAAAAACTTTTTTGAGTCTTTTAGTAAAAACGAAAGTGAACAAGAACTCTTTGAAGTTTTTGATGAGTATCTAAGCTTTGATCTTCATTTAAAAGCAAAAGTTGGAATGGATAAAGTTTCCTTGGATTCCGCATTTGAATATGAGAATGAGGTTCTAGATACTGGTTTCGGGCTTAAAGTTGCGAGTAAACTAGATCAAATTCGAGAAGGAAATGGAGAGAGAGGTGACGCACTAAAATCTGTGTATGGAGAGTTTTTAGAAATTTTCCTTCAACGACTCGATTTTCAAACCGCCAGTGATCTAATTGAAAGGATAGATCTTTCTCAAACTTTTGGCTTTGATCAGTTCGATAATTTAACGGCTTATCGTAAAATACGAAACCAACGAAATGGGGTTATTAATATGTCAGTTGATACGACTGAGTCAGGAGGGCAGGCAATTTGCTCATTAATCGATTTATTGGTCGCGGCACTGAATCCATTTCCTAATGACTCTGCTGAGTAGAACTTTGTAATGAGAATTCATTCATCTATAATTTGTGTTCTCATACTCTTTATTGTTGAAGGTTGTGCCAATAAACCCAATTCATCTGTTGATGTTCCTGTTGATAATGTGGCCAGGAATCACACTAAGGAAAGCACACCGAAGAAGGTTACTGCGAAGACTGAACCTGCTTTCATTGAGAATGGTAAGTTAGCGAGTTCTTCAATTGTTTTTGATGAAAACACTACTTCAGATTTAGATATAATATCCGCTGATCATCCAAAAGATAAAGAACCACCCAAAGAGGTGATACCATTGACCATTGAGGATAAATCTCAATCAATTGCTGTTGAAGCAATTGAAGCAATCCCTGAGATCGATGGAGATAGTATCTCAAAAGAAATGGAATCAACGATTACACATTCTAGTTCTTTACCTAAAGATCGATCTAAAGCATCAGGGGATTTAGGACTGAAATCATTTTTTCATTCGAAAACAGGAACCATGGATTCGAATAAAACGGAAGCAATCGCGATACTTCCTGGGGATGAAAATGAGGATGAGATTGAAGAGCGGAAGATAACAAAGCCAGATTCTTTACCAACACAAATTAATACTTTTGAAAATAATCACAGTAAGGAAATCAATCTTGAAGTAGTGAATCGCTTGGCACCGAAATTGAGCCATCCAGTAAGCACTCTTTCAATAAATTCTGATTTGACTACAGAAAATGCAAAAAGAATTGAACTTGAACCTTCGAATAAAGAGAAAGTGATTACTGATGATAAACAAAATGTTCAGGCAGGTTTTTTCTCTTCTAATTCGAGCCTTGGAGGGGAGAATCATCTGGACCAAATTCAACACCAAATCGGGTTCCGTGCTTCAAGCCAAAAAAATGAATCGTTACCTTTACCAAGGAACTCAATTTCTTTCTTAGATGAATCAAGGAGGGATAAACCAAAAACTGAAATTAGTTCAGCATCCAAAATAGTTTCATTTAAAAATATTCCATTAAGTAGTGAAAATGAAATCACGGATTCTCATAGTGATGTTGCTTTTAGGGCAAATGCTAAACCTTTAATTCGACCAGACAACCACTTGAACCCAAGGATTGCTTTTACCGATCCGATAACAAAGAAATCCAACCATCCAGCACACACACCTACTCCTTCAGATATAGACTTTAATGCAGAAAAAGAATTGGAATATGGGAAACTAAAATCTTTTTTGGATCGTAATGGAGCGAAAGCAGAGAGAGTCTTAAGTTTTGATAAGAGTGAGTTCCCTCATGCAAGGAGTTATTTAGATATGGTGAGGGAAGGGGAACAGAGTTCAGTTTCGTCCGATGAAAAGATTAAAAGGAAGTCTCGTTTTCTTAAAACATTGAAATGGATTGAAAATCGAGGAAGAGTACGGGAAGATTTAATACCCGAATGAATAGAAAACTTTCTCCTGGATTCGTTCTGACTGGTTTAATTCTGTTAGCCATATTATTGGTGAGTCAACTGTATGGCTTTTTTTTCGAACTCAGTGATTTGTTCGACGGAATGAATTTATCTGATAAATAATAAATATCTTTTAGTTCAGTCGGTAAACGATTCTCATATAATATTTTAAGTCTAATTCCTCCTTGTTTTTAACAGGTGTTGAATTGTATGTCCCATCAAGACCGGCACGAAGGTTCCAGTTTGATTCTTTGTCTAAAGGAATAACAAGTGCGGTATCTTTGCTGATTAAAAAATCTGAGAATTTTTCTAAACTGGGAATGAATGTGATGTCACTTTGAAGAGATAGAAGATCTTTTATTTTGTGCGAGTATTCTAAACCGAAGTCCATTGCTAACGCATCAACATTTTCAGCATTGCTTAATCCATATTCCTCAAATCTAAATGCTAAACCGGAGCGTACCGCCAACTTATATCTTGTATTTTCAATCCATGAATATTTAAGACCCAATGCTGAGGTTGCCCTAATGTCTATTTCCTCGAGTTTGTCGTTTTCTAAGTCTGTCTTGGAATACCAAGATAATTGTTCAAAAAAGCGAGAGTCGTATTCGAGTCCAAGTTTAGTTTCATCAACTATCTTTTGGTCCTTTTTGGTTGTGTTATTATAGCTCAAATAAAAATCATAGTTACGAATTTTATTTCCGTAATCACTATCTAAACGCGCTCCAATTCCAAAGGTTTGGGTATTCCCGGATGCACCCATAAAATCAAATCCTAGTGAGTTTTTCCATGACATCACCAACAGTTTTGCTTTTT
>JABGWU010000238.1 GCA_018645475.1 Opitutia bacterium | reverse complement strand
GAATTGGTTCGGGATCAGGCTTTGGCAAGCAGTGGGTTACTGATTAAGAAAGTTGGTGGTCCCAGCACTCGTCCTTATATGCCTAAGGGAGTGTGGTCCGAAACAAACCGTTATGGGAATTTAACAAACTATAAGGCGGATGATGGTGAGGGTTTGTATCGCCGTAGTATGTATACTTTTTGGAAGCGAACCGCTGCTCCTCCATCGATGCTTTTGTTTGATGCACCAAATCGGGAAGTCTGCTCCCCCAAGCGCTCACGTACGAACACACCATTGCAGGCTCTTGCTTTGATGAATGAAATTACCTATATTGAAGCAGCACGCAATCTGGCCGAGAGAATGATGAAAGAAGGAGGCCCAAGTATTCGTGATCGATTAACCACTGGCTACCGGTTGGCCACATCACGAAGTCCCGATAAGCAGACTCTTTCTGTATTACAAAAAGGATTTGAAGAAAGAAAAATTCATTTTCAGGAAAACCAGGAAGCTGCAAAGCAGATGATTTCACATGGTAAAAAAAGACCGGATGAAAATTTAAAACTCGATGAATTAGCCGCTTACACTGTTACTGCGAATGTGCTTTTAAACTTAGACCGAGTTATAACAAAAGATTAGGAGTTTTTATATGAATCAATTTAGTCAGCTACTTACTTCCAAAACAAACCTTTCCTCGACTCAGGATTTTTTGAATCGACGAATTTTTTTACGCAACGGAGCGGCGGCTCTTAGTGCAACTGCACTGGCCGGGTTATTATCCCAGCAAAAAGGACAAGCCAAAGATATTGGCTTGTCGGGCTTCCCCAATTTTCCAGCCAAAGCGAAGCGGGTTATTTATTTATTTCAATCCGGAGCCCCGTCTCAGATGGATTTGTTTGACCCAAAGCCATCAATGGAAAAAGTCCGAGGTCAGGATCTACCCGAATCGATTCGTAAAGGACAGCGTTTGACAACGATGACCTCGGGGCAGAAAAATTTCCCGGTGGCTCCCAGTATTTTTAAATTTGCCCGCCATGGGCAGTCCGGTCAGTGGATGAGTGATGTTTTGCCCTACTTGTCCAAGCAGGCAGATGAATTGTGTTTCATAAAATCAATGCACACCGAAGCTATTAATCATGACCCCGCGATCACCTTTTGTCAGACCGGACATCAATTGGCAGGGCGTCCAAGTATTGGATCGTGGTTAAGTTATGGCCTAGGTACCGAAAATGCGGAATTGCCATCTTATGTTGTTCTTACTTCCTGGGGCACTGGTCGCCCGAATGATCAACCATTATACGATCGACTATGGGGGGCCGGATTCCTTCCCACTCAACACCAAGGAGTGAAATTCAGAAATTCCGGGGATCCAGTTCTTTATCTCTCGGATCCCAAGGGAATGAACCGTTCAATGAGGCGCGATATGTTGGATGAATTGGCTATGCTTAACCGAAAGGATCATCAACTGGTCAAAGATCCCGAGATTGATGCCCGTATTTCCCAATATGAAATGGCCTTTCGAATGCAGACCAGTGTGCCTGAATTAACCGATGTTTCCGAGGAGCCAAAGCATATTTTAGACAGCTATGGTCCGGATGTTTTAAAGCCAGGAACCTATGCTGCAAATTGCCTACTTGCTCGGCGGATGGCCGAGCGCGATGTGAGATGCATTCAATTGTTTCATATGGGATGGGATCATCATGGTGGATTACCCAATGCAATTAAAGGGCAATGTCGCGATGTCGATCAGCCTACTGCTGCATTGATAAAAGATCTTAAGCAAAGAGGACTGTTGGAGGATACTCTGATTGTTTGGGGAGGAGAGTTTGGCCGAACCATTTACTCGCAGGGTAAAATGACAGAAACCAATTATGGACGCGATCACCATCCCCGTTGCTTTACGGTGTTTTTAGCCGGTGCGGGAGTAAAGAAGGGTTATTCTATGGGAGCAACTGATGATTATTGTTACAACATTACTGAGGATCCTGTTCATGTGCATGACTTGAATGCCACTATCATGCATTTGCTTGGCGTTGACCATAAGAAGTTAACCTATCGTTTTCAGGGAAGAGATTTTCGTTTAACTGATATTCACGGACATATTATCAATGATATACTTTCTTAACCTTTTTTAATTTTATCAAAACTATGAAAAAATATACTTCAAGACGCAGAGAATTTCTTCGTGTGATTGGCGGGGTCGGGGTTGCCTCTCTTAGTGTTCCTAATTATTTAATGGGTGCCAAGTCCAGTGCTGCGTTAAGTCGTTCAGGTGTATTGCTTGAGGCATCCTCCTTTGCCAAAACGGGTGGTTGGAAAATCGATACCCAGCATTATTTACAAATGGGTGGAAATTATCTATTGGCCCATGGAATGGGCAAACCGGTTGAAGATGCTCAGACTGTAGTGGATCTGCCTGCGTCAGGTAAATGGAATGTCTGGGTCAGGAATCGGGACTGGTGTAAGGGGGAGTGGCAGTCACCAGGACGCTTTCAGGTGTTGGTTGAAGGCAAGCCTGTTCAGGTAACTTTTGGTGAAGGTGAGAAATCCTGGCACTGGCAGTCCGGTGGTTCTGTTGAAATTGCTAAAGCTGGGAAAATCAAGGTTTCTCTTCGTGACTTAACTGGGTTTGATGGACGTTGTGATGCAATTTTCTTCACTCAGGAAGCTAATCCAGTTCTGCCAACTGATGATCTTAGGGAGTTGTCTGACTGGAAGGATGAGCTGACGGGGCGTGCAGACGAGAAGGTTGAAGAGATGTCATTTGATTTAGTAATTGTCGGTGGAGGTATTTCAGGGTGTGGTGCTGCCTTGGCTGCCCGTTCGCAAGGCATGAAAGTTGCCCTTATTCAGGATCGCCCATTGTTTGGAGGGAATGCGAGTGAGGAAATTAGGGTTCATACTCTTGGCATTCATGGATATGGCTCTGATATTCTTAAAACCATAGATACGGTTCACTACCCGAATGGTCATGAGAAAGCTATGCTGGATCAGGTCAAAAGGGAAAAGAGTATGGCTGAATCCGGTGTTGATCTATTTGCTCATCATATAGCGTGTGGATTGGAGAAACAGGGAGATGAAATTCGCAGTGTAGAAGCCAGAGAGGCAAAGAGTGGTAGGATTAAAAGATTTCGTGCCCCGGTTTTTATTGATGCGACTGGAGACGGTTGGCTAGGGTACTGGGCTGGAGCTGACTACCGCTATGGCCGTGAAGCAGCTTCCCAACATGATGAAGGGTGGGATAAATATGGTGATTTGTGGAGTCCGAAAAAAGCGGATAACCGGGTCATGGGAACAAGTGTTTTATGGAATAGCGAGCGAACCAATCAAAAGCAGGATTTCCCTAAGGTTCCATGGGCCATGCCGGTCTCTGGTAAACATGTTGCTTCTAAGGGAGAATGGTACTGGGAGTATTCGGATAATAATTTAAACCAGATTGATGATGCGGAAGCAATTCGCGATCATATGCTGAGGGCAATTTTCGGTTCATTTTTCAATGCTAAGAAAAATCCGAAATATGCACCGAATAAATTGAAATGGGTCTCATATGTGGGCGGTAAGCGTGAGTCCCGTCGATTAATGGGGGATCACATATACGATATGCATGATGCGATTAAACGGCGAGAGTTCCCTGATGCTGTTGTTGTGGAGAAACGTGAGGTAGACGGGCATTACCAACGAAAATTAAAAGGAGCCAAGGAAGATTTTCTATCAACGGCTATGTTTCATAAAACTGGAGGTTACTACTTTATCCCATTTCGCAGTTTTTATTCCAGAAATCTTTCAAATTTAATGATGGCCGGTCGGTGCTTTAGCTGCACTCATGTTGGACTCTGCGGACCAAGGGTTATGAATACCTGTGGTCAGATGGGAATTGCGACTGGCTATGCTGCAGTGCTATGTAAGAAACATAACGCGTCTCCAAAAGAAATTGGTCAGTCTCACATCAAGGAACTCAGGAATTTAATTGGCTTTGACGGTTCTAAACCGGTTAATAATCCAAGTAAGGGCGGACATTAAGACTAAATGAGACACTTGGTCAATTTCGGCCTTTTGTTCAGTTTTTCGGCCTTAGCTGCTACTGGGACTTTGGCATATTTTCAGTCATTTTCACTTTCTGTCACGAACATTCATATTATTGCAGGATTTGTCACTTTAGTTTTAGTTATTCTGCATATTGTGGCACGCGTGCCGTACTTCAGGAATCGAATTACAAAGGGTAAGCACAGGTTGTCTTCCCGTCTACAGGTACTTATAATCGGTGTTGCCTGTGGGTTTTTAGTTTACACATCGATTTATAACCTGCCTCCTGCATCTTGGTTAACCGAAAATAGTTACGAGCATAAGAACAGTGCACAAATTGTAAGATCTTCAAATCTCGTTGGTTTTGATCAACCTGCCCCACATCGAAAATGGATCGTTCGAAAAAGTCAGGATGGGAATGGAAGCGGAATATCGATTAACCTGAGCTTTCGTGAAGATTTAAATCCTATACCCTCCATTGCTGTATGGGCAGAAAGTACGGTTGGTTCAATGATTGAGACCTTGTTTCTTGAGCAGGCCCTTGCTTATTCCGAAGTTCCACTTTGGGAGGATTACCGAACTCAACGAAGTCATATTCTGCCACTTTGGCGCCATCGTTATACCTTGCTTTCTGGAATTACACCATCCGGAGAAATAGATGCTGTAAGTGGGGCAACGGAAGCACACCGCTTTGCCCTTGACCCATACCTTCAATCAGGCAAGGGGAATGAATTTGTGCTTTGTGTGGAGATTAATGCTCCAAAAGATTCCAGTGATAATTTTCCCGATCGTTTGCTTGGACAACCCTCCCTGCTTTACACTTGTCTCATCGAAATAGACCGGGATGATCCGTATTACCTTTTCGAACTTACAGGGCATGGGGGTGGAGATGCGATTTCCACGGGTAATGTTCAGTATGATCTTGAAATGATTGGTTCGGCCAAAAAGATGAAAGATTTGTTTCTTATTAAATTAGAAAAATAAATCGATTGTTGTTTAATGATTTTGAGTAATGGTGTTCCGAATATTCCAATTTTAGGGTTTTTGAATGGCAATAAAGGTAGGAGTTTTATCAGTGATTCTTGGCAATTGCTTTTATTGCAGCTTCTGCTCCCATAGGCAGAGATAGTGTGTTTTTTAGTCCGCACTGGTGTTCTTTGGGGTTAACCCTGATGAAATTCTCTCCCATGGATTGATACACATGTTCGCAAGTTAATCGAACTGTTGGTACATTTGTACCCGCACCAAACTCAATAACCAATAGATTTTTATTTTTGTGTTCCTCGATCCATTTCTCAAACCTTTGTTTTTGCTCATAAGTTCTTTGACTATCCCAACCAAAGTCTGAAAACATGAGAATATTAGGTCGTGCAATCGAACCGCATCCCGGACAACTTGGTAATGGTTCATTTGCAAGCAGGCTATTTTTATCAATATTTAAAATTAATTCTGGTTTAACTTGCCAAATTGGATTGCCGCATGATGCCAGACATTGAAAATGCATTAATGAACCATGGCATTCCAAAATCTGCTTTTCAGTAAAACCGGCACTTTGGAAATGTCCATCCACATTGGATGTAAAAACAAACATCGGGGTCTTTTCCTTATTATGCCTTTCGAAAAGTATTTTAAATCCAAGATGGGGGTTAGTTTTGCGATAAAGATTAAAGCGATGCCCATAAAACCCCCAAGCGAGCGAAGGGTTTTTTATGAACCAATATGGATTTGCCATTTCTTCAAACTGAATCCCAAGTTTTTCAAGAGGCGGATAGGCTTTCCAGAAACCTGAATTCCCGCGAAAGTCAGGCAGACCTGAATCTACCCCCATTCCAGCTCCAGCTCCAACGAGGATAACTTCGGCTTCTTTCCATGCTTTTTTTGCTGAAAGTAAGGTTTTTTGATTCATGTTCTAATGAGAAAGTATTTTTTTCGTATCTTTTTTCTTTGTCGAAATCAGGTTATCATTGTTTTAATGAAATTTCGCTTTTGAAACTAACTTGAAATACAGATTAGATTGGTTTGTCACGATTATCTTTCTCATCACATGGGGAGGCATTGGTTGCGTGCATATTTCTAAAGGTCCTAAAAATAAGTCCAATCTTGGGGATGGAGAGAATTTACCACCATCTAGTAAAGTTATACCAGAAAAGGTTATTTCACCCGTTGAGCAAAGTGGTGGTTTAGCTTTTTCTAGTGCTGGAGATCTTTTTTTTGCCAATTATGAAAAAGAGGGGCGAGTGGGAAAATTTAACATTAGTTCGGATAAAAAACCAGAGGCTTTTATTGATTTAACCGAATGGGTTTCTCCCATTGGAGACTTTTCGGTTCGTGCGGAAGGACTGAGAGTCGATAAAGAAGGCAGGCTTTTGGTTGCAGATGCCGGAACCGGAAAATTGCTTCGAATTTCTCCGACTGCTCATAAACTTGAGGTGCTTGCCGATTCCTATGATGGTTATCGGTTTGGTTCAGTAAAGGATCTAGCTATTGCACCCAATGGAGATTTATTTGTCAGCTCGCCACACACTGGGACGATATATCGAATACGACCAGATATCGGATATGTTGGAATTCTTAATGATGATTTAGTTCGAGTAGAGGGATTGGCCATTACTCCCAATGGTAAACAACTGGTTGCCGCAGAACCTGATGCTTCTAGGATCGTTGTTTATGATATTCCTGAGGATTTGATTTTAGCCGACTCTTGGACTTTAGTCGACTTTTCCCCATCGGGCGTTGAGCCTAGAGGTGTTGTTTTTGACGAGCGAGGACGTTTGTTCTTAGCTTTGGGTAATTTGAATGAAGTGAGAGCATTTGATTTAGAACTTGGACTAGAGATTGCAAGGTACGATGCAGGGGGAGAGGCAGAAAGTATTTCATACTGGAATGGATCCCTTTTTATTGGAGGAGGAGACGAGATTAGAAGATTGAGGCTTCGGGATTAGGTTTTATTAGGGAAGTCAGATTTCCGCCATTTTGGAAACCTTTTTCAAGGATATGCTTATGAGGTTTTTCACAAAGAATTTAGATTGGTAATAACTTCTCTTTGACTTGAGTTATAAGGTTCTCACTCTAGAGGACTGAATTGTGATATATAACTAGTATGGACGAAGACTTTTTGCACCTTTTTGATGAGTCACCCGCTTTGCGACTGATGAGGGGGCGCTTGGGTTCCTTCGTTGCCGGTTTCTTTTTTAAAACATTCAAGCATTGGGGCGTAGTAGAGGCCTCGGAAGAAGAACTGACGGGCACCCTATCTGAGCATATTGAACAGATGCGAGAACTTGAGGATTTTGATGCGCCCAAGCGATTACCTCAGGAGTATCTCGATGAATGGTGTGATGAGGAACACCGTTATTTGACTAAAACATTTAACGAAGATCGAGAGGAATATGTTTTTCGCTTAACTCGGCATTCTGAAAAAGTATTGAGTTGGTTGCAGGATTTATTGGCTATGCAGCATCGTGGTTACGCAACCACTGAATCCCGATTCAATCGAATTATGCTGGAAATGCAAAACCTGTCTCAGGGGGTTAATGCGGATCCTGAAGCCCGTATTCGTGAATTGGTTCGAAAGAGAGAGGATATTGACGAGGAGATACGCAAAATTCAGGAAACTGGAGAGGCACCAATTTTTGGAGAGGATGTTATTCGAGATCAAGTATATGATCTTTCTGATTTGGTCGAACATTTCCTTTCTGATTTTCGGGCAATTGAAGAATTTTTTAAAGATCATGCCCGGCAAATATCTAAACTATATGCTCAAGGACTTGCATCCAAGGGAGATATTGTTGAGCATGTTCTAGATTCTGATGAAGAATTGAGAGGTTGTGACCAGGGGAAAAGTTATTTTGGCTTTCGCTCCATGATGACGAACCCTGCATTAGCCCGTAAATTACGCGGTTTAGCAGAACAGACTTCTGATATTGCACGAAAGCGGGGGCTGGATTCAAATAAAGTATTTTCCAACCTAGGTGAAAGGTTGTTTGGAGAAGCGGGTGCTACCCATGGGGCTTATGGTCGGATTAGTCGAAAGCTCCGACAGGTTGTGGGCGATCATGCGGGCGGATCCGGACGCCAAATTAGGGATACATTAACTTTGATTCGCCAACAGGCTTTTCAATTGCGCGATATGCCTCCGGAAGATTGGGATTTTGAAATTGATATTAGACCGCAGTTCTTTTCTTTAATGGAGGCTGAATTTTGGGAGCCTAAAGCTGTTGAACCTTTTTCTACTGTTAAAAAGGCTACTCCGGATGATTCTGAATGGATGAATGAAATTCTTCATTCTGTAGGTGAACCCCTTGATCTCGCCAAATTTAGGGATCGTGTGGATGAAGTTCTTGAGGAAAATGAAAAAATTAGCCTGACTGACATGGTTGAGAAATTCCCAATTGAACGTGGAATTGTGGATGTGGTCTGTTATCGAGTCATTGCCGGAGAGGATAATAGGCATGAAATTCTTTCAGATGAAATTATCAGTATTGATCTTAACCGACCGGCACAACCTCGTTTTGTAGAAGTTCAACAACTTGTTTTTCAACGTAATCTATTATGAATCCTGCCATTACTCATCGTCATGTGATTGTTCGTCTTTTGAACGGTCCTATTTACCAAGAAGATTTAGACCTTTGGGGCCGTCTAGGTGCGGAGTGGGACAAAATCCGCAGTCATTTTTTTGAAATCGGAATGGAGGTTGCACGGGATGACTCCGCTGGATATGCATTTGTTCGCCAAAGAGATGAATTGAACGAAGATGACGCTGATGCGTGGGATGATGGCGCTGAAGCCCCACTGCCCAGAGTTTTAAGGCGAACTCGGCTATCCTATCACCAAACAATTTTTATGGTTTTGCTCAGGGAAGAACTTATGCGGTTTGAACAAAACCAGGAGGAAGGGGATCATCTATATAGATCGGCCTTGGATTTGCGCGAAACCATGACCCCATATTACCCTGAATTGCATGACGAAAAAAAGATTCATCGTCAAATTTCCGCTTTAATTACGAAGTTTGAAGAGTGGGGGATCCTGAAAAGAGTTCGCGATAGAGATGGTGGTTTGTACAGGGTGGAAAGAATTATTAAGGCAAAATTGCCGCCAGAAAAACTTGCTGAAGTTAGAGAACAAATCAAGAGACGAACTCCTGATTTAGATGAAGAAATGGAGGACGAAGATGTTTGAATCACAACTTGAACTTGAATTTTCACCGGATAAATCAACTGCCGGTTACCGACTTCATGAACTATCCCTTTTAAATTGGGGAACGTTTCATAACGAAGTTTACACCATGCGTCCAGATGGGCGAACTTCTATGGTTACAGGTCGAAATGGTTCGGGCAAGTCCACAATTGTGGATGCACTACTTACCCTGCTTGTTCCTAATCGTGTGCGTAATTACAATGTTGCATCCAGTCAGGCAGGTAGCAGAGAGCGGAATGAAAGGGATTATGTACTAGGAGCTTATTCTGAAATTCATGACGCGACTACGGGGCAGGGAAGGAAGGAAACATTGCGTAAACCTGGAGAATCTTATACCGTATTACTTGCTCATTTTTATAACGAAGCTTACAAAACTGATGTTTCCGTGGCTCAAGTACTGTGGTGCCTTCCGGGTGGGAAAGTTGACAAACTTTATATCGTGGATAAGAGAAAATTGTCCATCGATGAAGATTTTAATGATCTTGGAGATGTTGATAATATCAGGCGTATTATTAAAGAAAGAAGTCTTACTATTTTTGATTCCTTTACTGCTTATCACAAAAAATTTGAGTCCATGCTCTTTATGGATACTGACTTGGGAAATCGTTCACCTATGTCGATTTTTAATCAAGCTGTCTGTATCAAGGATGTTAAAGATTTAACCCAGTTTATTCGTGAGCACATGCTTGATGATGGTGGTTCAAAAGAGAAACTATCGGCATTACAGGAAAGATTCGATGATTTAAGGAGCACTCATCGAAGGATTGAAACTGCTGCTTATCAACTGGAGCAATTGGATGAAATTAAGGATACTCATAATTCTTTTTTAAAGGCAAATACAGAGCGTTCTTATGCAGAGGAAATTCGTCATTCAATTGAGCCTTATTACGCTCAGGCTGAGCTTGATCGAAGAGTTGAATGGGTCACGGAATTGAAACATCAGGAAGAAGCGGAAAGAGCCCGATTGAAAAGTGCCCGCTTGGAAGTAGATCGTTTGAGGGATAAACTGAACCATTTAGAACGAGCACTTGCGGACAGTGACGAGAATCGAAGGTTAGAGCAAGTCGGTGCGGAAATGGATCGTTTACGTGACAAAAGAGAAGTTGTTTCGAAGAGAGCTGCTACTTTTGACAGGCATCTCGGATCATGGGAGAAAGGTTTCACCGTGCGTGAGGAGGAAGACTTTCTCAGTTTGCGTCGGGAATTAGATACGCAGTTACCAAGAATTGAGGCTAAGGTTGGAGAACTTGATGAAAAAATACCTGAAATCTCATACCTTCTTAAAAAAGCAAACGAGAAAGTTCAAACCCTTGAGGATGAACGCCGGTACCTTTTGGAAACCAATTCAAATGTTCCTTCTGAAATCGCGCGTTTGAGAACAGGGTTAGCTACCGCACTAGATCGTGATGCCAAAGAATTACCTTTTATTGGGGAATTAATTCAAGTCGTCCCTGACGAAGTTAAGTGGACTGGTCCAATTGAGCGTTTATTAAGAGACTTCTCTCTTACCGTGGTTGTTCCCCAAAAATTAGCTGAAGATGCGGAAGCTTTTCTTGAAATAAATCATTTAGGGAAAAAACTTTCTTTTATTTGCCCACAATCTGATCGTAAGAACCCAAAATTGCATGACGATTCAGTCGTTGCTAAGCTTTCACTCAGACCGGAGCTCGAGAAAACAAGACAAACTTGGCTGCGGTCCGAGCTCGCAGATAGATTTCCTCATATTTGTCGTGAGGAGAGAGATCAGGAGTTTTCCAAAAATCCGTTTGCGTTGACAGTGGAGGGATTAGTTAAGAGCGATGGTGTTTTTCGGGAAAAGGATGATTCTAGGTTGATGGATGATGCCACGAGTTGGGTTATGGGATGGGATGTTAATCCAAAGCAAAGAACCTTGGATGATTCGCTTATTAAATGGAGAGAGGAACTGGATAATTCAGGACGGGCCATGAGAGAGGCAGAGTCTGAGCGACTGACTCTTAGGATTAAACTCCGTTCAGGTGCTCAATTACAAGCATGTGCCAATGAATTTTCTGATATTGATCAAATAGGTTTAGCCACCCGTATCGCTGATTTGGAAGAAGAGGAACGTGTAATTGTCGGTGGTTCTGATGTTCTAAAAAAACTCAAAGAGGATAGAGATTCCGCTTCTGTTCAGTTAGAAGATAGCCAGAACATTCGTGATGAGGTTCTGCAACGTATTGGAGGGGTAGAGGCAAGGGCGGAAAGAAACGATTCAAGAATGACCTCACTACGTTCTCTTTTAGTTAAGAGTATGGACGAATTCATTGAGGAGACTATTGGAAATAAGGATGCCAATGAAGAGGACCGTGAAGCGGCTGAAGCAAGAAGAGATACTCTATTTAAAGAAATTGCGGAAGAATTTGGTGAACCTACTGAAAAACCAGATGATATTGAAGAGGCCGCTCGTTCAGCCTCCCATAAATTGGACGCTAAGATTCACAAACTGGAATCCGGGTTGGATAAATTTCGTGATAAGAATGTGGCTGCTATGCAACGATTCATTGCAGATGCCAAAAATCAGGCTTTTAGAGATGAGCTCAATCTTGATTTGGAGGAAGGATATAATGATTCGACCTATGCTTCTTTCGAAGAAATCCGTCGTCAAATTGAAGACGAGGATTTAGCTAAAAATCGTTTGCGCTTTGAAGAGCTTCTCCGCGTGCAGGTGCCTGAAGAAGTATCTGGATTTAGTGAAGCTTTGGAATCTCATCGTGATCGAATCCGTAAGCGTATAAATGAACTAAACGAACATCTTTCCCGAGTTACTTTTGATCGGAAAGAGGAAACCTATATTCAGCTTAAATTTGAGGATGCGGGCGATGACGGGGTTCGGAAATTTAAAAAACTTCGTCGTCATGCACTGGAAGGTGACTTGGAGGCAGATGATGAGGATGAACGTCGTCGGGAACGTTATCATCGGGTTGAGCATTTTCTTGCAGAATTAGAGCAGGATATTAATTGGACTCAACGAGTGATTGATGTCAGAAACTGGTTCAAATTTCGGGCCGATGAATTTTACAAGGACGAGGATACACTTCGTCAAAGTTACAGTGGTGCTGCAGGTAAATCAGGTGGAGAGAAGAATCGTTTGGCTTCTACCATTTTAGCCACTGCGATTGCATATCAGTATGGTATTGATGTGGGCGGAAAGCAGACAGAAACATTTCGTTTAGTCGCGGTTGATGAGATGTTCAGTAAGACAGACGATGAGTTTTCTCAATACCTTTTGGATTTATTCAAAGAATTTCATCTCCAATTGTTGATTGTTCAACCCTTGGACGCAAAAATACATGTGGTTCAAAAATATGTTGAACGCTATCATGTTGTGGAGCGTCGTGATGGGCTTTCTTTTGTGGGTGATCTTAGCGTTCGTGAGTATCTGGGCGAACAATTGGAAGAAGACGAACAAGATTCACAGGAATTAGCAGACGAGACAGTAGAAAACGAATCCTGATTTTATTTAAATCGTTTAAAAGGTCTTTGTGAAAAGCTCTCCTAATCCGGATCGATATGATGGTAGGATGCCGTATGGGAAATGCGGTCGTTGGGGCTTAAGGTTACCTGCAATTACACTTGGATGTTGGCATAATTTTGGTGGAGATTCTCCAACTGAAAATCAGAAGGATATGATTTATGCAGCTTTTGATGCAGGGATTACTCATTTTGATTTAGCTAATAATTATGGTCCACCTTATGGATCCGCAGAAATCAATGTGGGTAAAATTTTAAAGGATTTACCCAGAGATGAAATTCTGATCACCAGTAAAGCCGGGTATGATATGTGGCCTGGTCCTTATGGCGAGTGGGGTTCAAGAAAGTATATGATGGCCAGTTTGGATCAGTCATTAAAGAGAATGCAGGTTGATTATTTTGATCTTTTTTATTCCCACCGGTTTGATCCGGACACCCCGTTGGACGAAACTCTTGGTGCATTGGATTCAGCCGTGCAACAGGGTAAAGCTCTGTATGTTGGTATAAGCAGTTATTCTGCTGATTTTACTAAACAAGCAGCTAATATCTGTAAGGAGAACAACCTTGCTCCTCTTGCAATCCATCAACCAAATTATTCAATGTTTAATCGATGGGTGGAGCAGGGCTTATTGGATACCTGTGGTGAACTGGGGATGGGTATCATTGCTTTTTGCCCACTTTTTCAGGGTCTTTTGACTGATAAATATTTGAATGGTATTCCGAAAGATTCCCGTTTTACCATTGAAAATTCTCCTCTTCGTAAAAATGAGGTTAATGAGCAAAATCTTAATGTTATTCGAGAATTAAACGATCACGCTAGACAAAGAGGACAAACTCTGGCTCAAATGGTATTATCTTGGGTTTTAAGGGATAAACGGGTTACCAGTGCACTGATCGGTGCAAGTTCCAGTACACAAATTTTGGAAAATGTTAAAGCGGTTCACCATACCCAATTTTCAGTGGATGAATTGGGGAAATTAGATCGTATTTTAGCGAAGGCTAACTTGCCCAAATCCCTCTGGGCATCGCCGTAGATACTGTTTTTGGGATAAGGGTTTATCGAATAAATTCTCTAACAGCGGGGAATTGGGTGCGCCAATCTTTAACCAGAGATTCGTCAATCGTTG
>JABGWU010000237.1 GCA_018645475.1 Opitutia bacterium | reverse complement strand
TTGTAGAACTTACACACAATCCATTCTTTGCATAATCACCATATACATTCTTCAGAGCAACGGTTTCAGAACGATCATTGTAAGGTGTAGATGTTCCGTGTGCATTAACATATGCCACTTGCTCTTTGGAAACTTTTGCTTCCTCCAAAGCTTGATTCATGCACTTAGTTAAAGCTTTACTTTCGGTATCTGGCGTAGTCACATGAAATGCATCACAAGTGGCCGAGTAACCGACAATCTCAGCGTAAATTCGAGCACCGCGTTGTTCAGCGTGTTCTTTTGTCTCCAAAACCAAAACTCCTGCCCCTTCCCCCATGACAAATCCATCTCGGTCTGCATCAAATGGACGAGATGCACGAGTAGGTTCATGATTAAATTTCGTACTCATAGCCTTCATTGATGAAAAGCCAGCGAAACCAATTCGTGTTACTGCAGCTTCACTTCCGCCTGCAAAGATGACATCAGCCAATCCCCGCTGCATCATGTGAAATGCTTCTCCTATTGCATGGGAACCCGAAGCACATGCACTGACCACAGAAAAATTAGGTCCTTGTGCTCCCAAATCAATTGCAATCACCCCACCAGCAATGTTGGCAATTAAGGAAGGAATCATAAAGGGAGAGACTCTACGAGGACCACGCTCGATGAGGGTTGTCATTTGCTTTTCGATCGTCTCCATTCCACCAATTCCAGACCCGACAAGAACGCCTGTCCTTTCTGGTACAAGTGAATCCTTAGACAAATTTGAATCCGCTAATGCATATCTAGATGCAGCAAGTGCCAATTGCGTGTAACGATCATTACGCCGAACCTCCTTCGGGTCCATGAACTCTTCAGGATTGAAATCTGTGACCTCAGACGCAACTTGACTCGCAATGTCACCTGCCTCAAAACGAGTAACTGCGGATATTCCTGATTTTCCTGATTTAAGTGAATTCCAAAATTCGTCTATACCATTGCCTATGGAAGAGACAACTCCTACACCTGTTACGACTACTTGATTCATTTAAAAAATGATATCGGACTATTTCAAGTTAAGCCCGAGTTAAATAATAAAACTAGGAAGACAAATTCTTCTCAACATATTCAATTACAGACCCAACGGACTGAAGCTTTTCTGCATCCTCCTCAGGGATTTCAGTACCAAATTCTTCTTCGAGAGCCATAACCAATTCAACCTGATCGAGAGAGTCAGCTCCTAGGTCATCTATAAAGTTAGCCTCCGGGGTGACTTGTTCTTCACTCACATTGAGTTGGCTTATAATAATTTTTTTAACGCGATCGGCATTATTTTCTGACATAATTTTTATTTGGGTTTAAATTTAACATTAATCTCTTGTTCACATCACCATCCCTCCGTCAACCGTAAAAACTTGTCCAGTTATGTAGGAAGACTTTTCGGATGATAAAAATGAGGCCATTTCTGCGATATCTTCAACTTTTCCAAATCGTTTCAAGGGTACTGTACTCAGAGCTACTTCTTTAATTCGATCATCTAAGCTAGAAGTCATATCTGTATCAATAAATCCAGGTGCAATCGCGTTAACTGTAACCGAACGGGCAGCAAATTCACGTGCCAAGCTTTTAGTTAATCCAATCATACCTGCTTTTGCGGCGGCGTAATTAGCTTGCCCAGCATTACCTGTAAGACCGACAACAGAGGAAATATTGATAATTCGCCCCCAGCGTTGTCTTGTCATCGGACGACCTATCGCCTTTATCCAATGGAAACAACTATTTAAGTTGGTATTAATTACATCAATCCAATCATCCTCTTCCATACGAAAAAGAAGATTATCTCGGGTAATTCCCGCATTATTAACAAGAACATCAACGCATTCATGTTCTTCTAGAATTTGTGCACAGGCATTTCTTATCTCTTCGCCTGAGGATACATCAACTGCCAGCGATTCAGCCTTACCACCATTTGCCTTGATTCCCTCTGCGGCGGCACCACATGAAGAAGGGGATTTACTGACACATATAACGTGCATGCCATCTCTTGCCAACGATTCAGCAATTGTTTTTCCAATTCCACGCCCCGCACCCGTTACGAGAGCAATTTTAGTTTTTGTGTTTTCTTCGCTCATATGTTTGTAATAAATCCATCTCCATTGTTTGGACGACCACCGTCTCTAAAATGCAAAAATCCTTACCTTTTAGCAACCAACAATTTTATCACCTTAGTATATTTTCATGAACTCCCCGAATTCACAACGACCTAAATTACAAAAATTCCTTGCTGATGCAGGACTTTGCTCAAGAAGAAAGGGTGAGGAATGGATTGAAGATGGTATAGTTACCGTAAACGGAGAAGATGTAAAATTAGGACAAAGGGTAGATCCAGAATCTGATATTGTTAAAGTTAATGGGAAAAGAGTGCAGGTTAAAAAAACTCCTAATATCACGCTTTTAGTAAACAAGCCCAAAGGTTATACTTGCTCGAATGAGGACGAATACGCAGATCGTTTAATTTTCGAACTCTTGGAATCCAAGTATCGAAAAGTAAGGTTATTCTGTGCTGGCCGCCTGGATGTTGATAGCGAAGGAATGGTCATTCTGACAAATAATGGTACACTGGCACACCGTTTAACTCATCCATCGCAAATGGTTCGAAAAAGGTACAAAATTGAAATAGATACCCCATTTGATACTAAGGACTTATCTTCATTGATAAACGGTGAAGTTGTAGAAGAAGAATTTCTCAAAATTGACGAGGTTAGACCCAGCAAAGGAAAATCACTGCGCTCAACCAAACTCGATGTCATTATGGGGCACGGAAAAAAAAGGGAAATCAGAAGAATTTTTTATCATCTTGGATACAAGGTAAAAAAACTCAGAAGAATCGCAATTGGCGGACTTGGAATTAAAAATGTATCAATAGGACAAAGTAGATTGCTTAAAAAAGAAGAAATTGAATTGCTCTTTCCTAGGGAAGTTTCCTAATTTCTAAACCATGGGATATATAAAATTCAAAAAAATATTTTTGCACATCATCAGCGGAATTGTAATTCTTTTGATATTGCCTACAATAACCTTTGGGCAGGAGCAAAATTCAGTTTCTCCAAATTTAGCGGATGCATTTGCTGGTCCTAAAAAGTCCCCATCTATTCAATCCGAGGAAAAAGAAATTGAACCTGTTGTTTTGGGGCGAAAAAAATGGAGCGATGGACCTGCAGAAGGGAATTCTACTCCGCCCTCTCGTGATAACTCCAAAAACAATCGACCAAATACTACTACCATTCAAGAGCTCGAAGCCCTTGAAACAAAACAAGGTAAGATAGACCCAGCGAATTTGCCGATGAAACCTCCTTCAATTCCGCCAGCAGTTAACTTACATCGTAACTTTGAAGGTACCCTTGTTCTGAAGCCAAGGAAATTAGGTTTTGAAACAGCTTTTCCTTTTCAATTGGAAAACTCTCGTGGAAAAAGACTCGCATTTATAGATTTTCAAAATATTCGCTCTGTTGACCCAATAACATTGAAAAATAAAAAGGTTAATATTTTAGGAAAACTTGAACAACTCAAAGAAGGGTCTGATAATTTAGTTATTCGAGCCAGAATTCTTCGGGAAATCGAGTAGGTTCGAATATTTCTCAATATGGAATTAATTAATGGCAATGAAATTGCCCAAAATATTATTGAAGAGCTTACGCTTCAAGTTGCTAAAATTGATGGTGTTAAACCCTGTGTTGTTTTCATTCGGGTAGGCGAAGACCCTGCTTCCATTTCTTATGTCAGAAAAAAAGAAAAAACTGCAACTGCTATTGGAATAAAGAGCAGGTTAAAAATCCTTCCCGAAAATATTTCCCAGGAACAACTTTTAGTAGAAGTCGAAAAAGAGAATCTGGATCCTAGTGTACATGGTATTCTAGTCCAAGCTCCCCTGCCCTCCCACATCGAAGAAAAAATCATTTTCAACAATGTATCATCGAAAAAAGATGTGGATGGATTCAATGCTCTAAACTTAGGAAAGCTATGCCAGGAACAAGATGATGCTTTTATTTCATGTACTCCCGCTGGTATTCTTGAGTTAATCAAACGAAAAAAAATTCCAACGGAAGGTAAGCATGTGGTTGTTCTAGGGAGAAGCTTAATTGTGGGGAAGCCCGCAGGCATGCTTTTCTTGCGAAAAGGCTTTCCGGGAAATGCAACAGTTACCTTCTGCCATTCCCGCACGCCTGATTTAAAAAGCCATGCACAAAGAGCAGACATCCTTATTGCCGCGATTGGTAAACCACAATTTGTTAGTGGTGATATGGTAAAACAAGGGGCAACTGTAATTGATGTAGGCATCAACAGAATTGAAGATTCAAGCAAAAAATCAGGATTTAGATTAGTCGGAGATGTAAACTTTGAACAGGTTGCTTCAAAAACTCAGTTTATAACACCTGTTCCTGGTGGAGTAGGACCCATGACAGTTGCAATGCTGATGGGTAATACCCTAGAAGCCTTCAAAAGGTCTAAGTAGTATACATTTCACATGGAAGATGATGCCCAAGAAATGAAGCAGGAATGTCCCCCTGCCCCCTTCGCCAAGAGAGTGATTGCATTCGGAATGGATGCCGTCCTACTCTTTATTTTAATTCAGGCAATTGCATTGGTTATTCCAAAACTTTATGATGATAATTCCAAAAGAGAATTCAACCAGCTAGTTCACCAAGTTTCCTTACTCGGATCCGACGATCGCTTTGACTCCACAAAAATGGCCACATTTATTGAAGATTCAAAGCTTTCTATTGAAACCTACGAAATGCTTATGAGTATGCTCGTTGCAGCATGTGGTTTGCCTATTCTTTATTTTTGTTTGGGTGAAATATTTTTCAATGGGCAGACTTTAGGAAAAGCAACTTTTGGATTACGAACTGAACACATAGATGGTAGCGAGAATATAACACTAATAAAAGCTTTCATTCGCTCAACACTCAAAGGCTTTGCTTTGATTACCTTACTCACTCCTTTTCTTTTGCCAGGATTATTGAACTTTTGCTTTTGTTTATTTAATAGAAATAGAAGGTGTATACACGACATTTTATCAGGTACGATTACCGTTCAGCCAAAATTATAGCATTCCCTTTATCATGAGTCATAAAATTTCTTTTATTGGAGCGGGAAAAATGGTTTCCGCTATCGTAAAAAGCCTACTTAGGTTGAATGTTTTTGAAGCAAATGAAATTTCTTGCTGCTCGGCTAATGATGGCACATCAGAACGCTTATCTCAAGAAACTGGAATTACAAGATATGAAAATATTACGCAGCTCATACAAGATAAACCAAACCTACTTGTTCTAGGCTGTAAACCACAACAAATAACGGAACTACCTGGCGATATACTCAAAGGTTCAAGTGATACACTTATCTTATCAATTATGGCAGGCATTACACTTTCCCGTTTGAAAAAATCCTTTCCAGATGCTCGAAATATTGTTCGATCCATGCCCAATACTCCAGGTCAAATTGGCACAGGGATTACCGGCTATTTATTTGCAAGTCAACCATCGGATAAAGATCAAGAGACCATTCAACAAGTGCTTTCCTCTCTCGGGGATGTTAAACTCGTGAAGGAAGAAATCGATATAGATCGGGTAACAGCGATTAGTGGAAGTGGTCCCGCCTACATTTTTGAGTTCACCTGTGCATTGGAAGAAGCAGGCATGAAGATAGGACTAACACCTGAACTAGCCAAAGACCTCGCCATCCAGACTGTGATTGGTGCTGCAAAACTCATGGAACAAAGCGATTGTAAACCAGAGGAATTGCGTAATCGAGTCACTTCTCCCAACGGCACAACCCAAGCTGCACTTGAAAGTTTTACAAAAAATCAATTAAGAAGCATTGTTGCACAAGCCGCCCAAGCTGCTCACGATCGATCAATCGAACTCTCCAATGCATAATATTAAAGAAGGAACGACTGTAGTCACAGGAGGTGCCGGTTTAATCGGAAGTGCCACAATCTGGGGCATCAATAATCAAAATCTTGATAATGTATGGGTAGTTGATTGGGTCGAAGAGAATTCTCCAAAGCAAAGAAACTTGGCGAGTTTAAAATATCAACGATTTCTGGATGCAAAGGTTTTTAGAGAATTAGTACGCAAAAATAGCTCTGAAGTATCTGAAGTTAAAACGGTAATACATCTCGGGGCCTGTTCCAGTACTACCGAAACAAATGAAGACTATCTTCACGATAATAATTTCCTCTACACAAAGGATGTCTGTGAATGGGCACTCGAAAACAATTCTCGATTTGTATATGCCTCATCTGCGGCAACTTATGGGGACGGCACTATGGGGATGGACGATAAAGAAGAATACATTGAAAAATTCACCCCTCTAAATCTTTATGGTTGGTCGAAGCATAAATTTGACTTGCTGGCGAAAGAACAAGGTTGGTTCGATAAAATAACCGGATTGAAATACTTCAATGTTTACGGCCCCAATGAAGAACACAAAGAAAACATGAGGTCCGTAGTAAGCAAAGCTTATCAACAAATAGTTAAAACCAGTAAAATGTCTCTCTTTAAGAGCCATCGAAAGGAATATGGAGATGGCGAACAAAAAAGAGATTTTCTGTATGTTAAAGATGCTGTTCAAATGACCCTTTGGTTAGTACAAAACGACCAGGCAAATGGTTTGTTTAATTTAGGAAACGGCCAAGCAAGAACTTGGCTCGATTTAGGAAAATCAATCTTCTCTGCTCTTAAACTTAAAGATAATATTGAATTTGTGGATATGCCATCAATCTTACGCGACAAATACCAATATTTTACTGAAGCAAAAATCGAAAAAATTAAAGAACATGGATATAATTATAATCTGTTTTCACTCGAGGATGCCGTTCAAGATTATGTAAATAATTATTTAGTACCCGATCTACGATTGGGTGCATGATTTATTGTCTAGTCCTTTGGTAAATATCGATACTTCCAAATTTGAGTACAAGATAAAATAAGTTCTTTCATTTCCCTAGGAGTAATTGCCTGTTTAGGGTCATCTCCTATTCCCTTGCTAGGTTCAATATGGGATTCTATGCACAATCCGTCCGCGCCGTATGCGATTGCAGCTAAGGAACTGGCAAGCACATATTCGGCATGCCCTACACTGTGGGATGGATCAACGACTACGGGAGCCCATGTTCTGTTTTTTAAAAGAGGAGAAATCGATTCATCCGGATGATTCCGATATCCCTCCAGTGGAGGCGTTGTTCCGCGTGGACAAAGCATAACATTCGGATTTCCTGCTGCTACTAAATATTCAGCTGCAGCAATAAATTCATCAGGGGAAGCAACATGCCGTCCACGCTTTAATAAAATAGAGGAATTCGTTCCTGCAGATGTTTCCCCAATCTCCTTCAATAATGAATAATTAAGTGCATTACGGGTACCAACTTGTAAAATATCCACATTTGAATCTAAAGCTATTTTTAACTGCGCAGAATCCATTACTTCAATATCAATAGGCAATCCAGTCTCCTCCCGGGCTTTTAGGATAATATCTATCGCCTTATTATCTCCCTGGTAGGAATAGGGATTTGTCCTGGGTTTCCACACTCCTCCCCTTAATGCATCCACCCCCGCCTCCTTCAACGCATGTGCAGTTTCAATGAAGAGTTGTGGAGAATTCGGATCAATAGTACATGGTCCACCAATAATAAAAGGTCTGCCTTCCCCAACATTTACATGACCAATTCGAACCTGGTGATTAGATAAAGCTGACCTACGATCCATAAGCTTATATGGTGACTCGATAGCATCAACCTTTCTAATGTATGGTAAACCTGCAATTCGCTTAAACATAACGGCATGAGTTTCATCGCCGAGGATCGCATAGACACATTGATTATGGCCTTGAATTTCGAGTATAGTACAATCAAATTCTCCAACAATGGATTCAATTTCTTGAAGTTGATTATTACTGAGCTTGTCAGCTTTAGGTATTATCATTTCTTTTTCTTGGCACTTTATTAGGATTCGATCAAGGCTTTGCTTACTTTTATTAAATTTAAAAACATATTAAGCTCTTTTAATGTAATAGTTTTATATCGTTTTGAATAACTATTTCAGCTTGTTCTTAAAGAAAGAATCATTCAGTTTCGTAGAAGTTTGATATGAAAAAAAATTTAATAAAAAAAATTCGAATCCAAACAAACATGACCCTTTTATTGCTTGCCACCTTAATCGTTGGTTGCGAACAGGAAGCTGTGGTTCAAGAAGTTGAAGAAGAAGAACAATTTGCGATCTCCGATTTTATCCAGCAGAAATCTTATTGGGAGGGTTCAGAAAATGAGTTTAAAGAATCTTTTTCCCTAGATACCGAAGGAAATATTAAATTAAAAGAAAACGATTCGGCGTACTCAGGGTATATTAAAATTAGAGCGAGAAACGGAACGATAACGGCCATGAAGAGTTTTAGCGGAGGATATCCAGATGGAGATTTCTTTGAATGGTATGAGAACGGCAAATTAAAAACTAAATCTCAATACAAAATGGGAGAAAGGCATGGATACTTTTACATTTGGACTCAAAAAGGGGATGTTTATTCTCAACGCTATTTTCAAAATGATTTGGAAGATTTTGGTAGATTTGAAAATGAAGGTGCTGCAGCATCTGGTAAAAGTTTAGCAGCACTTGAATTAGCAGAATGGGAAGGAACTGGGGCAGAATTTTATATAAAATTTGCCGGGGATCCCAATCGTGGAGGCACATTACACATCCGAGAAACTGAAGAATTATACACGGGTGTAATTACTGCCCTAGATGATAGTGGCAAAAAAGAAGCAGTCCTAAAATATTCCAACGGAAAATATGATGGAAGGATTTCAAAATGGAATCAAAATGGTGACTTATGGCACGAGGCTGAATACAGCCGTGGTGAACTTGTCCAAATAACACTTAAAGATGGTACCCCATTTAACCCTAACGAAATCATTGACTTATCGGAAGATCCAAAAAAAATTGGTCTCTTATTTGAGGAATAACAAGCTCTCAGATATCGCATCCGCTGAACGAACTACCCTTCTAATTCGTATTGCTTAATTTTATTTCGTAATGTGCGTACATTTAAGCCGAGTTTTTCGGCAGCATGCGTACGATTTCCATCAAAAGCTTGCAACGCAATCTGAATATGCTTCCGCTCCACTTCTTCCATTGATTCTATTTCTCCGGATTCAATGTCTAGAATTTTAGAGGGATTTGTTGACTTAGATCCACCAGCTGATTGAAGACCAAGAAGATCTGCTTCAATTGCATTACCTTTCTCTGCAAGAATGACAGCTCGCTCAACTGCATTTTCTAATTCCCTCACATTTCCTGGCCAATTATGAGATTCAATTGCTTTCACACAATCCTTAGAAAATTCAATTTCTTCAATTCCATGCTTCCTGGCATGACGGGCCAAAAATGAAGTCGCTAATAGAAGAATATCTAAACCTCGATCTCGAAGAGGAGGGACTTCAATGGGAAAAACATTTAATCGATAATACAAATCCTCCCTAAAATTCCCCTTCTTGACCTCGCCCATCAAATCCCGATTAGTGGTTGCAAGAACTCGAACCTTCACCTGTATGGTCTTATTTCCACCTACCCTTTCAAATTCCTTTTCTTGTAAAACCCTTAGTAGTTTTGCCTGCAACGCGGGAGCAATCTCACTAATTTCATCCAAAAGAATAGTGCCTCCATCCGCTAATTCAAAACGTCCCTCTCTTCTGTCAGTCGCCCCCGTAAATGCCCCCTTTTCATGACCAAAAAATTCACTCTCCATAAGAGTCTCGGAAATTGCCGCACAATTCACCCGAATATAGGGTTGTTTTGCCAACATACTATTCCTGTATAACTCACGGGCTACCAATTCTTTTCCTGTTCCATTTTCTCCCGTTATAAGAACACTCGCCTCAGTCTTAGCTACCTTGTTGACTAAATTTTTCAAATTCTGAACCGGTTGACTCTCCCCAATTATATCGGATGATCTCGTATCACTTTCCTCAACATAATACTTGGTTACCCTTCGCATCTTATCAAAAGAAGCAACCTTATCGACCACAACCTCAATCTGTTCGAAAGAAAAAGGCTTAACCACATAATCAAATGCCCCCATCTGCATACAGGAAACAGCAGATTCTACTGAACCATATCCAGTCATCATAACAACCATAGGAGCTTCGGTCTTAGCAGTTATTTCCTCAAGCAGATCTGTACCCTCTCCATCTGGTAGACGAAGATCCAAGAAAACCAAGTCAAACGAATCACGAGACAAAATCTTACGAGCCCCCTTCAAATCTGAAGCAGAAGCAACCGAATAACGCTTATTCCGCAACTGCGTCTCCAACGCCTTACGAATCATCATCTCATCATCCACCACAACTATTTTTTCTATTGCCATTCTTGTAAGATACTAATTTAAAACACTATCGAATGTCGACCTCGATTCTATAAAATCCGACTAAAAGGTCAATATTAGGCATAGCAAATGCTAAGTAGTTTTAATCTTTCCCACAATCATTCCGATACTTAAGTTTGACTCTTTTTCAAAATTTTCGATTAATTGTCGTGCGGTAGCTGTAATTGTACAATTTTTTTTGTATTAATGAAAATTTATATTCTCAATATTTCTATTGGTGCTGTCTTCAAACTATCCAAATATTATAAATTATAATGTTGTTAGAACATGATATATGTACACCTTCACGAATCAATGATTCTGCAGATTTAGATAACTTTATCAGCGACAATGAAGAAAAAACAATAACACAATTAAATTGGTCTCCAAATAAACGCAAG
>JABGWU010000236.1 GCA_018645475.1 Opitutia bacterium | reverse complement strand
TCGACGCATCGGTCCGCCAATCCCCGACCAATTCCAGAGGCGGCCCCCGTAATGACCGCGACTTTTCCGCTGAACTCTTTCATGCTTGTTTCCTTTTTTGACTGGGTTCTGGCAAGGTCCTTTGTGCAAAGGGTTTCTTGCTCTTCGCTTAATCTCGCCCCAAGCATCGGCTCAGTCAAACGGAAACCCGGGAAATTAACATTCCTTGGTCACCTGGAGAATGTGCCGGTCCAGAAACTGTCCCAGTTTGTCGGCCGGGTTGCCACTGAAACGAACGTCCTTGCCGGCCCAAAATTCCTTTAAAAATGAAAGACTGAAATTAATGTCTTCGAGTTTCCACTCGCAGGCAAGGAAAGTTTTCTCTATAAAAATCTGCTATGCAAGACCTCAAGACCATTGTCGAACTCTCTCACGAATTTGGAACGCCGGAATATGTTAAGGGTGGTGGTGGAAACACCTCCTACAAGGATGAAAGCACTCTTTGGGTCAAACCCTCAGGGACCACTCTCGCCGGACTTCAGGAAGACACCTTCGTGACCCTGAACCGGGTAAAGGTCAATGAACTATACGATGTGGAAACTCCCGAAGAACCCCATGCCCGCGAGGAACTGGTTAAGAATTTCATGGGGGAAGCAGTTCTCAACGATGCAGGTCGCCCGTCGGTGGAAGCCCCACTGCACAATATCCTTGAAACTAAGTTTGTGGTTCACACGCATGCCCTCCTCGTCAATGGAATGACCTGTGCAAAGGATGGGGAAGCAGTTTGCAAACGACTTTTTCCCGATGCCCTATGGGTTGAATACATTGATGCCGGGTACACTCTTTGCATGGTATTGAAAGATCGTATCGATGCCTACAAAGCTGAATTCAACCGTATTCCCAAAATCATCATGCTCAAAAATCACGGCATTTTCGTTTCTGGGGATACCGCAGAGGAAATCCGTTCCCTTTACACCAGCGTGATGAATCCACTCCGGGAAGAATACGAAAAGCTCGAGATTAACGAAGACTTGGGTATCGAAGAAAACGGTCAAGATTCTGAAGCGGAGTCAAAAATTAAGGCAATTTTTGGAGAAGATGCCGCCTTTGTGGAATCATCAGGACACTTTGAATGCGTTCCCGGACCGATTACTCCTGATCATTTGGTCTATGCCCGGGCCTTTCCTTTCTCCGATGAGCTCACTCAGGAAAATGCCGATAACTATCGGGCCAAGCATGGTTTCGCTCCAAAGGTGGTTATACATGGAAATCGCATCTACGGACTCGGTAAAACGGAAAAAAATGCCGGACTCGCACTACTCTTTGCACAGGACGGTGCTCAGGTCATGAAGCTCTCCAAGGCTTTTGGTGGAATTGAATACATGACGGACCGGGCACGGGAATTCATCGAAAACTGGGAAGTGGAATCATATCGCGAAAAAGTAGCAAGCTGATACATGATCCGGTTAGTGTTGGCTCTCGTTCTTTCTGCTACCTTCCTGCCGGCAAAGAAAAGACCTAACATTCTATTTCTTTTCGCGGATGACCAACGGGCGGATACGATTGGCGCTCACGGCAATCCTCATATCCAGACTCCACATTTAGACTTACTGGCAAAGGAAGGATTTAGTTTTCGTAAAAACTATTGTGCCGGTTCATTCAGTGGTGCGGTTTGTGTGGCCAGTCGGGCTATGCTAATGACTGGTCAGCATTGGATGTCCCTGCCCAAAGAAAAACCTCAGGCCAACTGGGGATCGAACCAAACTCTTCCCGCACTACTAAAAAAAACCGGAAGCTACCAGCCTTTCATTATCGGTAAATGGCACAATGGAAAGAAAACCCTGGATCAATCCTTTTCCAATGGACGATCCGTTTATATGGGGGGTATGGCGGATCATACCAACTTCAAGGTTCAGGATCTGAAGGATGGAAAACTCAGCGATAAAAGAGCGGCAGGAGCCTTTTCCAGTACTGTATTCGCAGATGATGCGATATCCTTCATTCAAAAAGGCGAAAAAGAAAATCCATTCTTTCTTTATGTCTCTTTCATGGCTCCCCACGACCCTCGCAATCCACCCAAAAAATATCGTGAGATCTATTACAAGAATCGGCCTCCACTGCCGAAAAACTTTCTCCCACAGCATCCTTTTCAGAATGCGCCACAAGCTACCTCCGGACGGGACGAGGGCTTGGCTCCATGGCCACGCACAAAGAAAATGATCAGTGATCAACTTTCTGAGTATTACGGATTAGTCACCCATCTTGATGAACAGGTTGGTAGGATTCTATCAGCCCTGCAAAAAAGTGGCCATGCCGACAACACCATCATTGTCTACACCGCGGACCATGGCCTCGCGATGGGCAGTCATGGCCTGCTCGGCAAACAAAATGTATACGAACAAAGTATGCAATGTCCCCTTATCCTAAGTGGACCGGGGATACCCAAAGGGAAATCGAGTGAGGCTTTTACTTATGTGCATGACCTTTATGCCACGCTCTGCAATTTGGTTAAGGTTAAACCTGAAAATAAAATCGACTCCGAAGATCTAACTGAGATCATCCGGGGAAATGCCAAAGAGGTCAGAAAATCTCTCTTCCTGCCCTTTCAGGATAACCAAAGGAGCGTTAATGACGGAAAGTGGAAACTCCATATCTATCCGCAAATCAATCATCAACTTCTTTTCAATCTGGAAAAAGATCCCCATGAGATAAAAGACCTAGCCAAGAATCCTTCCTATTCAGACGAACTTAAAAGATTGAAGGAACTAATGAACGAATGGAGGAAATTTCTCCAAGACCCTACCCCTATTCGCTCAGAGAATCCATTACCCAGCAAGCCTACCTACAGCAACGAAAAACGGGTGCTTGACCGTTGGCAACCCAGGTGGATCCGCGAGAAATATTTCGACGGCCGAAATGATACCAATCACGGAAATCCGCGGAGTAAAAAATCGAGTTTCAATTTTGAAAACATCAAATTACAAATGAAAGACTTAAAGGGAAACCCTGTACAATTCAGTAACAGATTCTTTTCCGGTGATCACTTAAAAATTGAAGTAATAAATAAAATTTCAGCCGATTTCGATCAAGATGAAAAGATCGACATGGCAATGATAGCAAATATCGACTCCGGAGGCTCAGGGAATTTCAGGCATTTATTTCTCCTAAAAAATGACGGGCAAAACTTAATCGAATCTGACAAAGTATTCCTAGGTGACCGCATTGAGATAGTAGATTTAAAATCCAAAGATTCACAAATCTCCGTACGATATTTGGATCGTGCTCAGACCGATTCGTTTGCGATAAAACCTTACATAGAAAAGGGTAAAAAATTTAGGATTGAGAATATGAAACTTGTATCTTTTCTGTGAGGAATGGACAGAATATTGAAACACCTTAAAAAACCCTCATCTATCTTTTTTTTCTATGCTATTCCTTAACACCCGCATTCACTAATGGGGAGCTCAAAAAGGTAGCCGTATGGAATAAGTGGCAAAAAGCGGTCCATTTAAAGCCGAGATCGTATTCGGCTAAAATCCTCCATCGACGATTTTTCACGGTTTAGAAAATACTATGAAAAATCAACTGGTCTGATAGCCATTTATCATTTGGAGAATTCTCCCAATCCATTTTTCTACCTGAGACTAAACGAAGCTGAAGTCACTCTGGTTGAACTCAAAAACTGAGGAACTTAAAATATAAATCTTGAGGTGAAACATTCTTTAAAGTTTGCCCGTATCAAAGCTAGAATCGATGATACCTCTTGGTGCAAACCATAACCAGCGATAATATAACTATATGAACTCTTCTTACTTTTTACAGCAATTGCGAAAAGCCTTTTTCCACTTTTCGATTTTCTCACTTTTTGCCTCTGTTACCCTTTGGCCTCAGGCTAATGTCGAATTCGAAGTAGGACGAACTCCCCCCGCCAAAAATGACCTTGCAACCCTAGGTTCAGGCCTCGCCATGAGCAAGGGGTATTACCGTGGTTCTCCGATGGGAGAACTTTCCGGATGGACGCTTTCTCTCTGGTTCGAGGCAATCTCCGATAAAAAAGGAGATTTATTGGGAATTGTGCGGAATGAAAATAACGGGGAAGCTTATCGTTTAACTTATGAGAGTGGTTCCTTATCTTTTGGTGATCCGAAACAGAAAAAAAGACCCTGGAAATTAGTTGTAAAAGGGGTCAGGAAAGGGCAGTGGAATCATGTGGTCATTTCCTACGGCCAGGCAACCGGTCCAACCATTTATTTAAATGCTGAAAAAATGGCACAGGGCGGTCGTGGCCAAATGGGCTATGCCACGCAGTTTGATAATTATCATTTCGGAGCCGCAGTTTTGGGTAAAGGAAAATATGGGGATTACTTCGATGGTAAAATTGATGATTTTGAGCTCTACAACCGTCCTTTTGACGAGGAAGAAATCAAAAGACTGAACAAGGGTGAATCTTACCCCGGATCTTTGATTGCATGGAACGATTTCG
>JABGWU010000235.1 GCA_018645475.1 Opitutia bacterium | reverse complement strand
CAACTCGACGATAAGCCTTGAGCCCGGAACTGCCGGATTCCAGAACTTCTTTCCCCCGAAACTTAACCGTCCCATCCGTTGTCTTGACCAAGCGAGCGACCGCCTTGACAAGAGTGGATTTCCCACAACCTGACTCACCGACCAAGCCAAGGGTTTGCCCCTCTTTCAAACTAAGACTAACTCCATCGACGGCCTTGCAAGAGCCCACAGCACGTCGAAAGACCCCTCCCCTCACCGGAAAATGAACCCGCAGGTTTTCGATTTCCAAAATGTTTTCGCTTTCATTCATGGCGTACTTGCCAAGCGTTGCAAGGAAATGAGCCCGAAGATCGTTGATCTCCACAATATTTTCGCTCTCACTCATGGATTGAAGCAAACGGGACAGGCCTCCACCCAATGGCTGGGCGAGATTTCCAAATAAGGCGGTCTCTGCTCAAGCATTTCTTGCGAATGGTCCAATCCACTCCGGGGAGCGAAACGGCAACCGGGTTTAAGTTCGGAGAGGCTGGGGACCATCCCCTCGATCGCAACGAGTTTGGTTTTCGGAACGCCATCGAGACGAGGGATGGAAGAAAGAAGCCCCCGAGTGTAAGCATGCGTAGGGTGAGCAAAAAGATCAACCGTCTTGGCCCGCTCCACCATTCTTCCTGCGTACATTACACATACTTCATCACAAGTTTCTGCAATCACGCCTAAATCATGAGTGATTAGCAGAATGGAACAACCCGTTTCCTTTTGTAAGTTTTGTAAAAGGTCCAAAATTTGTGCCTGCACAGTCACATCCAACGCAGTGGTAGGTTCGTCAGCTATAATTAACTTTGGCTTGCAAGCCAAAGCCATTGCAATAACCACCCTTTGCCTCATACCTCCAGATAACTGATGAGGATATTCATGCATCCGATCCTCCGGTGAAGGTATCCCGACCGCTTTAAGCATCTCGATTGACCTAGACCATGCTTGATGGTTCCCATTTGCATCATGCAAATGAAAAACCTCGCTCACTTGCTTACCAATTTTTTGCACAGGATTCAGAGCGTTCATCGGTTCCTGAAAAATCATTCCGATCTCATTGCCACGAATATCTCGCATAGCATCGGTACTCAGATCAAGAATGTTTTTGCCCTTAAAGAAAATGCTGCCGTGAGTAATTTTACCCGTCGGTCTGGGCAGCAGTCGCATGATCGAATAAGCAGTGACACTTTTCCCACAACCAGACTCACCGACTACCCCAACAGTTTGCCCAGCCTGAATCTCGAAACTGACTTTGTCCAATGCTTCCACATCTCCCTCATCTGTTTTGAATCGGACAGAAAGATCCTTAATCTCAAGTAAGGGTGCATTCTGGTTATTTTCGATCATTCGATTACGAATTTTGTATTTCAGTTCGATTTATATTTCTCGTAATTTCGCACAGTAGGTTTTTCTGAAAAAGGCTCATCTTTTGCCATCGCTTCAAGGATTTTATCCTTTTCCGGCTCATCTATCCAAAAGACTTGAAATTCCTCATACTCTCTGGTCTCTTTAGGTCCCCAATCTTCAGGAAACTTAATCCAGTTCCAGTGTCCAAGTCTTAACCATGGCTTCTTCCAGGCAGGTACCCAAACGGCATGATTATGAATCATTTGACTTAATTGATGAGACATTTCAGTGATTCGATCCAAATTTTCTTCATTTCGGTATTGATTGATCAAATGATCAATATCCCTTACCGCCGTTTGACTGTAATTATTGGTATTTACCTTGGTTGTCAGATTAGCTTTCAGTGAACCATCCTCATTGAATTTCGAATCTCCTTCCTCTTCATACGCATTATCCGAATGAAAAGGCTCCCAAAACCTTGGAAAGAGTTCCACAAAAGAATTAAACGCCGAAAAAATAACCTGATGATTTTTTTCCTTGGCTGCCTTCCATGCAGCCGTTTGTTCCAAAACTTTTAGTTTAATTTCGAGTCCAGCTTTTTTAGCCTGTTCCTTAAGCACAACGAGAACATCCTCGTATCTTTTGTAGCCGGTAAGTAATTCAATGGAAAGCCTTTCGCCTGCAGAATTTATTAATATTCCATCACCACCCCTTTTCTTGAAATCGGCTTTTGCAAAATATTCCAATGCTTGTTCAACCGAAAACTCTCTCGCTTTCAATGTTGGATGGGATCGACCGCCATAACCGTCAGCAGCTGTATTCATTCGAACAAAATCACTCCTGAAAATTTTCTTGATTACCAAGTCAAAATTCATCGCATGATGAAAACCAATCCGAACATTTAAATCGTCAAAGGGTGGTTTCTGGGAATTGATTCGTAGAGCATAAGATGGTGGCGGTGTTTGATTAAAAAAAGTCACCTTCGAAAGATACCCATTCTGCACCGATTTATGATCATTAGGAAGCTTGTCATACCAAAATTCAGTCTTGGCCAATCCGAACATATCTAGTCCTCCTTTTAGAAAAATCTCGAACGCCTTATTGTGATCCCTAACAACACTCACTTTTATTTTTTCGGGATTATATCGGTAGCGAAAAAATCTCTTTTGATCCGCCCACCAATCTTTCTGTCTAACCAAAGTAATAGACTTACCCTTATCCACATTTTCAGGCAAAGCGGCATAGGCACCTGTAGTAGGTTCAGGGATCCACTGATATTTGCTTAGAAATTCACCATCCAATTCTTCATAAAAGTGTTCAGGTTTTGCCCGAATAGCTACTCTTTCAATGATATCCGGCTTTGCTTTGTAAAAAGTGATCGAAAGAGTTTCCTTGTCATAAATAGTGACCTTTTGAAATTTATCTTTCCCATAAAAATCATTGTACCAAGGTGCCTGGATATGTTTGCTTCTCATAAAATAAAAGAAGAAAAAGAAGTCAGAAACTTTTACTTTTTCTCCGTCACTGTAACGGGCATTGGGGTCCAAGCGAAAATATACCGTTCTTCCATCCTTCCCAACAGCCCAAGACTTAGCTAAACCGGGATAATAACTATCCGAATTGGGATGTGCTTCGACTAGGCTAATCACATTGTAATCAAGCAGGTAAGAACGGAATGCACCATTGGCATCCGGGCCAATAGTACGGAGTGTACGAGGAAAGTCATTGGTGTAGACTTGCCAAGTCCCGCCTTTCTTTGCTTTCGAGGAAGAAAATTCCTTCCCTTCACTCGCGTCCTGCCAAATCAAACCCTGAGGGATTTCATCCATAGAAGAAATTGAAAAACAATCGGAGTGCTTCCGATAAAAATCCAGAACATCCTCTGAGCAATGAGCAAGCAGAGCATGAGGCTTACCTTGCCCATCAGTTAAGCCTGAAGGAGATTCCGTGGAATTCAGCTCCATGGCAAAATCCATATTCACTTTATTCGAAGAACCTTTCATTTGTCGGGCAAATTCGATGGCGAATTCCCTACCAAACTCCCTTGCCAACTCACGGGCAAACTCCCGATCTATATTTCTGTTATTTGCACCCATTTCCTTTCGATCGGAATTATCATCCTCGCGCGGCGGTTTAAGTTTTGGGTTATCGCAACTCGTAAAAAATAAATTTATTAAGATAAACAATAAGAGATTCAGATAATTTGCTTTTTTCATATCATTCGTAAGTGGAAAATTTCTTAGGGTCAAAAGCTTCTCTAATCGCTTCACCCACAAAAGTCACAAGAGTTAAAGTACACACCAGAACCGTGACCGTGGAAATGACAATCCAGGGGGCAGTTCTCAGGTTGCTCACCCCCTGTTTCAAAAGCTCACCCCAGCTTGGGGTGGGTGGTGGCAGGCCATATCCAAGAAAATCAAGTGCAGTTATGGAGGAAATCGCTGCCGCTATCGTAAAAGGTGCAAAAGTAACCAAGGTGGAAACCACATTAGGTAGTATATGCTTAAAAATAATTCGAAATGGCCCCGCTCCGATTACCCTTGCGGCAGCGATGTAATCTCTTGCTTTTTCCCTATACACTGAAGCTCGTATGTAATATGTCATGCCAGTCCATGAAAACATGACCATAATAATTAAGAGCGAGGAAACCTGCCAACCAACTCCCCACCCGCTTGGCATGACAGAGACCAAAATAATTACCATGTAAAGAAAAGGTACATTTGCCCAGATTTCGACAAATCGAAGACCCAGCATATCACTCTTTCCACCCAGATATCCCATGAAACTACCTGCGGAAATGGCAATGAAATAAGTAAGCACTAGGTAACCCATAGCAAAAGTCATCGCGATTCGGAAACCATAAAGTAAGCGCGCCAAGACATCCCGCTCGGTCTTATCTGTTCCACAAAAATGTCCTCTTTCAAAACTTGGAGGAGAAAAACCCGTGGCATTCTCCTCGAAATAATCCATTTCGTAAGGGCCGAAAGGTACAATCGGAAGCAGTACCCAATCATCGGAATTCTCGCTGGCAAATTTCTTTTTTAATTCGCGGTAATCAACTTCATAATCATAGTCCAAACCAAAATCCTTGCCACTCATTTGCTCTCCATATGTAGGAAAAAAATTCTCATCTTTGTACGACACAATCAAGGCACGATTACTAACAAATAACTCGCCGGCTATACTCAATAAATAAAGAAATACTAGAATCAAAAATGACCAGTAACCCCGCTTGATCGAGCGGAATCGTCGAAGCTTCTTGCGGGTCAGTGGGTTCAGTTGAAACATTTTGATTATTCGAAGCGTACGCGTGGATCAACCAGTGCGACCAAGGCATCCGAAAGGATATTGCCAAGAAGCATGAGTGTTGCGGAGAGTGTAAGGATGCCCATGACAACCGGGTAATCTCGGTCAATTACAGAATTGAAGCCCAATAAACCAAAACCATCTATATCAAAAATGGTTTCAATTAGAAAAGATCCGGTAACAAATAGCGTAACTTGATGACCCACATTTGTCGCAAGTGGAACCAAAGAATTTCTCAAGGCATGCTTGCGAACTGCATTTTTAAATGACACTCCCTTGGCCATTGCCGTACGAACATAATCTGCAGACAAATTATCCATCAAATGATTTTTCATCAGCATGGTCACGAAAGCAAAACCACCTATTAAATAGCAGCATAAAGGTTGTATTGTATGAGCGATCAAATCTGAGAATTTGCCCCATAGGCTTAGTTCCTCAAAGCCATCGCTAACCAAGCCACCCATAGGAAGAAGATCTAGACTCACAGACAGAAAAAGAAGTAATAATGAACCCAAGGCATATCCTGGAACCGCATAGCCCACAAAGATTAAGACCGATGTAAGATCATCGGACAACTGATTGTGTCGGACAGCTTTAAAAACTCCCAAAGGAATACAAATTAAGTAAGTGATAAAAAAAGCAAGTAAGCCAAAATAAGTGGAAACTGGTAAACGTTCTGTAATAACCTGTAGCACAGATTCTCCATATCTTGTCGACTGGCCAAAGTTTCCCTGAAGAACTCCTTCGTATCGGGTCAGAAAAAGTTCTGCAATAGGTGCCGATTTTTGAGTGGCTTTATCCTGGTCCCTCATACGAGCACTCCAATTTCCAAGGAGTTCAAGCTCATTAACAAGCTCAACTCGACCTTGATCGTCTCTGCGAAAGTTAACCGTTTCTCTGGCACCTTCGATCCAGGGGTTGATCCTTTCAGCCTCGTAACCATCAATTTCCCCATCGTCATTTCGGTCGGTTTCATCAAATTTCACATATCGCGAGATGTTTTTGGGAACCTCACTGCGCTGGACATAGCCATCACCATCCCAATCCAGCTCAGCTATATGAAAACTGGGTATCCTTACTCTTTCGGAAATTTCATACTCGAATTTTGAGAACCGTATTTGACGAAACTCGGTTTCTCTGGGCATAACCCCAAGCCAAATGAGATAAGCCTCCCAATGGGGCTTATCAAATCCATACAAACGTTTCATTTGTTCTAGTTGATCCTGTGAGAGTGACTGATCCGAACCGATACTCTGCCCGCGACCACCTTCTTGAGAGACTTGCTGCATCTGCATCATTGCCTGCTCCAAAGGACCTCCAGGAGCCAAACGGGTTATAGTAAAAACCAAGACACTAATTCCGAATAAAGTAGGGGGAATCAACAAAAGTCTTCTGATAAAGTATTCTCGCATTTGAGGGTATTAATTCATAGCCATTTCTATAAGTGGGGCAAAGTCAAATCGATGAACTTTTCAATTTACCTGATTCTTTTGCTTGCCAAGAATCCAGTGGTCGTCACTTTTTTAAAGGATCAAAAAAGCAAATCACAGCTTAGCACTTTTTAAAAGTTTAAGGAATTATTTCCTGCCGGTTTTCCTTTGTCTACTTGCCGTTTCATGCGGAGAAACAAGTAGTGTGGATGATGCTTCCCGTAATGGTATCCTGATCATGGGAAATAGTGGTGAACCAAAGGGACTAGACCCACATATTGTGAGCGGCGTTCTTGAAAGCAATATCATCCGTTCACTTTTTGAAGGCTTGGTCGAAGCCCATCCCTCCAAAGATGGAGTTGCCATGCCCGGAGTCGCCGAAAAATGGTATCCTGTTGACTCGAAACGACCAGATGAATGGATCTTTGAACTCCGGAAGGATGCCCGATGGTCTGATGGAAAACCTCTTACAGCGGATGATTTTCTTTTTTCCTTTCGCCGCCTGCTAAACCCTGCCCTCGCCTCTGACTATTCCTTCATGCTTTATTATATTAAAGATGCTGAATTCTATCATAAGTCTCAACGCACCTACCTGCTTTTCCGTAAAGACGCCAACTTTACCGAGGATTGGTGGGCTACCCTTAAAAATGTGGACTTCGGCCCGGAAGAAAAAGCGGAGGAAAATTCCTTCAATTTTATTGGGTTAGACAAATTAAGCCTTAGTAATTTGAAAAATCTTCTGGAAGACCCATCTCTTTTTAAATGGCCAAAAAATATTTCTCCTTCAGTCCGTCGCTCCCTCATCATGAAAAATCTGAATTTTGAAAAAAAAGAACGGGGAGAATTGAAAAAAGATGAATTAAAAGACCTTTGGGAACTCATTGACTTTGGTGCCACTGCCCCCGATAAGCACACCTTAAAAATTAAACTCAATTCTCCTATCCCTTTTTTACCCGAAATAACCAAACACTACACATGGTACCCAGTACCAAAGCATGTTGTTTTGAAACACGGTAATATCGGAGAACGATTCACAAAATGGACGAAGCCGGAAAACATTGTTGGAAACGGGGCTTTCGTCCTAAAATCATGGAGATTCAATGACCACATTGAAGTAAGTCGAAATAACCAATATTGGGACAGGGATAATGTGGGAATCAACGGTATTCGATTCCTTCCTATCGGCAATCTTTACACCGAGGACCGGATGTATTTCGATGGTCAGATGCATGTGACCTACAGCATTGCTTCCGAACTAATAGAATACTCCCGAAAAAAATATCCCCAACATGTCCGTAGCGAGCTTTATCTTGGTACTTACTTCATCAGAACCAATGTGAACAATAAACCTTTTACCGACCCGCGTGTACGTCTTGCTTTCTCTTACGCACTCAACCAAAAATCACTCATCGAAAATGTTCTTAAAGGTGGGCAGAAGCCTGCGAGTGGCTTGGTTCCCCCTTTTGGCAATTATCCTGCCTCTGACACCGTGACTTTTAATCCGAAACTTGCCCGTAAGTTGTTGGCCGATGCGGGGTACCCGGGTGGGAAAGGATTACCAGATATTGAATTTCTGACCACGGATAAAGAATCTTCCAAAGTTACTGCTGAGGCATTACAGGCTATGTGGAAGAAGCATCTCGGAGCGACGATTAAGATCAAACAAATGGAGTGGACTTCTTACATTACTGCAATGTTCGAAAAAGATTATGACTTGGCTGCAGGTGGTTGGATTGGTGATTACATGGATCCTCTTACTTTTCTTGATATGTGGATGAAAGGCGTAGGAAATAACCGAACTGGTTGGCACAACGAAGAATTTGAGAACATCCTGGGCATGGCTGCTCAAACTGGAGAAGCAACCAAACGGTACGAACTGCTCGCCCAAGCCGAGGCACTTTTTCTCAAGGAGCGTCCAATACTACCCGTGTATTGGTATACCCGAAATTATCTTCTCCACCCCGATGTAAAGGGGTGGAACCCACTACTTCTCGATAATCATCCGTACAAGTATCTACGCTTGCAACCGGATTTAGAAAATAGAAAAGACTAATCTTATGCTACGCTTTCTAACCGATCGGATACTTCAAGGTGCACTTGTTCTCTTCGCATTGTATACGATTACCTTTTTTCTGGCAAAGGCCATGCCAGGAGAGCCATTCACATCGGAGAAAAATATATCGGCGGAGACTAAAGCAAACATACGCAAACTTTACGGACTGGATAAACCCATTTGGGAACAATACATAACTTATCCTAAAAATATTATAACGAAGGGTTCATTCGGAATTTCCACCAGTAAAGGAAGGCCAGTAATCGATATTATTTCTCAGTCGTTTCCGAATTCTCTAATACTGGGCCTCTGTGCCTTGGCCTTTGCCATCGGAATTGGAGTGCCTATTGGCGTACTTTCCGCAGTTCGGAAAAATAGCTGGATAGACTGGGCCTGTATGGCCGTGGCCATGGTGGGCATTTGCATTCCCTCTTTTACAATCGGCCCACTCTTACAAATCTATGTGGCCGCTCATATTCCAGGGCTTAAGGTGGCTGGTTGGGGAAACCTCGAGGACATACTCCTGCCCTCTTTTACTTTAGGTTTGGTTTCCGCCGCTTATCTAGCCCGCCTTACTCGAGGAGGTATCCTTGAAGTCCTTTCTCAGGACTTCGTCCGAACAGCACATGCAAAAGGTGTCTCTCCCTCAAAAGTAATTATTAAACATACGCTGAGAGGAGGACTCCTACCAGCAGTCGCCTACCTCGGACCGGCTTTCGCAGCCCTAATAAGCGGTTCATTTATCGTAGAAACTATCTTTCAAGTTCCGGGAATGGGACAGCACTTCGTAAATGCAGCCACAACAAGAGATGAATTCCTTCTCTTGGGATTATCACTGTTCTTCGGTTTCCTTATTGTTGTGATGAACCTACTAGCCGATCTGCTTACTGGATTATTGGATCCTCGAGTGAGACACACAAGGAAAACGGATTAGAAAAATGAAAATGACTGATCCAAGTAAAAAGACACCACAAGGTTCCTCA
This sequence comes from Opitutia bacterium, assembly GCA_018645475.1. GTDB lineage: Bacteria > Verrucomicrobiota > Verrucomicrobiia > Opitutales > Seribacteraceae > Seribacter. Next base: position 84,669 of record JABGWU010000235.1, on the reverse strand, counting down.
CTTTGGAAGGACGCCCGAGCCCGCATGGCGAAAAACAGGTTCGCCATGGGAGGACTCTGGGTGATCGTTGTTATGTTCTCTCTCTGTTTTATTTTCGCATGGTTTTGTACAGATCCGAACCAGGTTAATCTCACCAATAAGTTTGCTCCCTCTTCCGCAGAACATTGGTTTGGAACTGATGCTCTCGGTCGCGACCTTTTCGCCCGCATTCTCTACGGTGGCCAAGTTTCCATTCTAGTCGGCTTAATCGCAACAGCCGTCTCGGTTGCCATTGGAATTGTATATGGTGCCATTTCAGGTTACGCCGGTGGAAAAACCGACGCGATCATGATGCGAATCGTTGATACATTACTGGCCATTCCCTTTCTCGTTCTCGTAATCGTCCTGCAGGCAACATTGAGTGACTGGTCAGGAGATGTCACCCAGTGGATCGTAGGAAACTTTAAGTGGGACAAAGAATTCACTGGACGGTTGACTAATGTAGTTCCGCTGTTCTTCGCCCTTGGCCTTCTAGGTTGGCTTACCCTTTCCCGAATCGTGCGGGCCCAAGTGATGAGCATTAAGGAACGCGAATTCGTGGAAGCCGCAGTTGCACTAGGATATAGTAAAGGTCGAATACTATTTCGACATATTATTCCAAATGTACTCGGTCCGACCGTTGTTTATTCAACCCTCACAGTTCCTGGCTTTATTATGTATGAAGCCATCCTTTCTTTCCTTGGTCTTGGTGTAGAATCTCCTAATAGTTCGTGGGGAGTTTTGATCAAGGAAGGTGCCAATTTCCTAGAAACCGAAGTACAACTTCTTCTTTTACCGGGACTTTTCTTTTCCCTCACCCTCTTCTCTCTAAATTTTCTTGGCGATGGCCTTCGCGATGCCCTCGATGTAAAGGCTGCTAAAGACTGATGAGTTTACTCAAAATAAAGAACCTTAAAACTTATTTCCACACCCGTGCGGGCACAAACCGGGCTGTGGATGATATTAGTTTCTCCATTAATAAAGGCGAGATTGTGGGAGTTGTTGGGGAGTCGGGCTCCGGAAAATCTGTTACCTGCCACACTATGCTTGGGCTTCTCCCGCAACCGCCCGCAAAAGTGGAGGGTGGATCCGTGACCTTTGACGGCGAAGAACTTATCAATCTTCCTCACTCGCTTCTCCGGCAAATTCGAGGCAAACGTATATCAATGATCTTTCAGGATCCTATGAGTTGCCTGAACCCTTACCTAAAAATTCTCGATCAAGTAACCGAACCCATCCTCATTCACGAGAATGTTTCACGCAACAAAGCGGAGACTCGAGCTATTGAGATGATGAAAAAAGTCGGAATACGGGACGCCGAGTCAAGGGCACACTCCTATCCTCACGAATTTTCTGGCGGCATGAGACAACGAGTTATGATCGCTATGGCACTTGTAACCAAACCCGATCTTTTATTAGCGGACGAGCCAACTACCGCACTCGATGTGACCGTACAAGCCCGTATCCTTAAGATCCTTAGCGACCTCAAGGATGACTTAGGGATCGCAGTCCTATTCGTAACCCATGATCTCGGAGTAGTGGCCGACATTGCCGACCGAGTGGTGGTAATGTACCGAGGAAAGATTGTTGAGCAGGGCAAGACGCGTGATATCTTTGAGAAACCATCTCATCCCTATGTAAAGGGTCTGCTTGCCTGCAGACCAACACTCGAGACACAGTATCAAATCTTGCCTACTGTGGAAGATTTTCTCCAAACTCAGGTGGAAAAGGACGGTTCTATAATGCTAAGCGAATGTCCGGATGCAAATAAACGACTTGCTGAGCTTAAAAGTGAAACTAAATACAACAACCCTAGCGGTGATACCAGTAATGTCCTCCTTCAAGTAAAGAAGCTAACAGTGCATTTTCAAACCGGTGGAAATTTTCTCGGTAAGCCCCCGAAGATAGTCAAAGCAGTCGACGGTGTAGACCTTCAAATACAAAGTGGGCAAACTCTTGGACTCGTGGGGGAATCTGGGTGCGGCAAGACCACCCTCGGGCGTGCCATACTCAAGCTACAGAATACTAAATCGGGTTCTATCCTTTACGATGGAAATGAACTTAGTAACCTAAGCCAAGCTGATATGCTCCACTTTCGAAAACGTATGCAGATCATTTTTCAGGATCCATATGCTTCACTAAATCCCCGCCAGACGATCGAGCAAACCCTCGTCGAACCAATGCTCGTTCATAGGATCGGCTCCAATCATTCAGAACGGAAAGATCGAATAGTCTCGCTTCTTGAAGAAGTTGGTCTTGGTGCGGAGTTTCTCCTTCGATACCCTCATGAATTCTCGGGCGGGCAAAGACAGCGAATTAGTGTGGCACGAGCCCTTGCAGTTGAACCAGAATTCATTGTATGCGACGAATGCGTCAGTGCAATGGATGTCTCTATTCAAGCACAGGTCCTTAATTTACTTCGTGAATTACAGCAGAAAAGAAATCTTACCTACCTCTTTATTTCTCACGACCTCAGCGTGGTCAAGTTTATGTCCGATGACATGATGGTAATGAAAAATGGAGAAGTCATGGAAAACGGCAAAGCCGAAGATGTGTACAAAAATCCACAATCCGAATATACAAGAGAGTTATTGGAAGCCATACCCAAAGCTACTCTTTCGGACTAGAAAACTCTTCCTTCTGATCCGAATGCAGATTATTATTTTTATTTAGAAATAAATGGATATTTAGTTCAGTTTTATTAACCCCAACCTTTCACCAGAAAAAAGAAATTGCTGTGCTAGTCCGCAAAACTTTCCAAAGTGAGATCGTGCAAAAATAATTTTTTGGACAGGATTAAAAGATTCAAGATTATAATGTATGTCCAATGTTTTTGAAATCCAAGTATCTACCGGAAATGCCTCCGTTTGTTTTGCTCCGAAAAGAAGTGCACAATCTGCGATTTTAGGCCCTACTCCAGGTAAGGATATAAGCTTAGACTTGGCCTCTTGATAGGGTAATCTTGATATTTTTTTTAAATATGCAGGATCTTCCTGTAGAATCTTTGCCACTCCACAAACATATTTGGCACGATACCCTAATTTTAATTCTCTCAACTCTTTTTCTTCAACTTCAGATAAAACCTGCCATCCCGGAAAACCCCATAAGTTATTTCCCAAGGGCGTTCCAAAATTCTTGCATACCAAAAAAACAGCCTCTTTTATCTGCGGTATACTTTTAGCCGAACTCAATAGAAAATAAAATAACGTCTCTTCAAGTGGCTGGTTAAGAATTGTGAGTCCAGGTAAAGCCTGAATACACTGTGCGAGTACCGAATCACTTCGCCATGGCAAATTATTGACAGCGGATTCATAACTTTTATCAAGCCAAAGATAATTAATAATCTCAGCTTCACTTGCCTTATGCTTTAAAGATGTTCTCCAAAATATCGTATTATCTGAAAACTTTAGCTCCACTACTTTAGATTTAAAACTACCGATCCAGGAAGTTTCAGATGTGGGATACCAACTAAAGCTTTGTCCTCCCTCCAGAGTTTCTCGAAATCCAAGGAGGGAAAGATTTCTGGCCTCTATTAATTCCTTCCAAGGTGACATGAAAGATCCATCATTAAAAATCAATCATGAGACCAAAGAAAACTTTTTTTTTGAAAAAGTACTTCCTCCGATAAATTTTGGATTTCAATCTGCCACGCTACAGGGTTGCCATTTCCAATGGGCCAATCTCTACCGGTGAGACCTAGAAAAATAGACTTCTTCCCAATAAGCTTATTCGGCATTTTGAATGTAAATATTTCTATCTCTTTTTTTCCTTCTCGAATAATTGATAATATAATCGTCGTGTTCGAAGGAAGTTTTAAAAGTTTTCCATCCAAAGGAAATGAAAAATACAATCCTTCCCTCTCGGGACTACTTCTACAAAAAATCCTATTGCCTGTATATTCCTTACCTGAGAAAAATTCAGGCAATCGAGTTAACTGATCGGAACTAAGGAATTTAAATGAAACTCTCTCTAGTTGATCCCGTGCAAAAGTAGAAACAATAAATGAAACAAAAAACAAGAGCAGAACAAAATGTTTGCCCGAAATCATGTTATTAAAATGTTAACTCTCGGCGGAATCTTTTGATTCTACCTGAGCTTTCTCTTCTTTAACAGCAGTTTCTTTTTTAGGTGACTTTTTAGAAGCATCTGTAGTTGCCTTACTCTTCGTGCCAATTACATCGGTAGGCCCTGCTTTTTCCGCTACAGGTTCGGGTTTCGCCTCAACAACTTTTTCTTTCTTTGCCACTGGCTTACGGACTGCTTTTGACTTTGCTGGTTTGGCTTTAGTTCCTTTGCTGGATTTACTAACCAATTCCTTTACAGCTGCTTTTTTCTTTGCAAGGTAAGCTGCCCTTCGACGTCGCTTGATAACTTTGTTGTATTGTTTACCCATAATTTGAAATTTAACCATGAATGAAATTATCAGAAGTGGCAAGATTCAAACAGCTTAAGTTTGTACCCTTCTTCTTATTGAATATCCACCGGTTTACCCGTTTGAGCAGATTCGTATGTGGCATCAATTATTTTCATTAACGCCAATGCTTGATCCGGGGTGTTGAGAGGTTGCTCTTCACCGGCAATTGTCCGTACAAAATTTTCCGCGGAGCGAATGCGACCCATATCTTCATTTGTCTCCGTTATAATCGAACGATTAACGGAACGGCCATGCTCCTGAACATACAATTCACAATCATCAATTGCAGTTTCGTCCAATCCATCAGACGCAAAAAGCCGACGAATCATACCACCGGCTTTTTTCCCCTGAAAGGTTACGGACACTTCCTCTCGCTTAACCATTTCTGCCCATGAAACTTGGAATGATAAAATTTGCCCGGTCTTAAATTTAATGAAGCCGTGAGATGCACTTTCCACATCAGTCACACCATCTGCCACATCCGGAATCCCCCATGGACCCTTAAAATTCTTATCCTGAATAAAATCTGAAAAAGTCTGAGCCAAAACACTCGAAGGTTCTGGATAATCCATGTAGTATAAAGCTAAGTCTACCATATGCAGAAGATCAATCAAAGGCCCTCCTCCTGACAACTCCTTGTTAGTAAACCAACCCCCAAAACCAGGGATTCCCGTTCTTCTAATCCACTTTGCCTGAGCCGAATTGATCTGTCCAACTTCGCCGGCTTCAATATACTGCCTTAAAGCATAAGATTCTGGTCGGGCACGATTATTAAAGTTAAACATTAGCGTCTTACCCGCATTCTCAGAAGCATCTTTCATTTGAGAAACTTCAGCAGCATTTAAAGCCGGTGGTTTCTCACAGAAAACATGTCTCCCAGCCTGCAAGACTTGCAAGGCCAAAGGACGGTGGGTTCGATTGGGAGTAATTACACTTACGGCATCTAGCTCTTTTAATTGATCTAGCATTTCCACAGAATCAGAAAATACATGTGGAACATCATAAGTTTGAGCTGCTTTTTTAGCAGCGGCTTGATTCATGTCACATATCGCAAGGATTTCCGCTCCGGCGGCCCGAAAACCAGCGGCATGATACTGTAGCATTCCTCCCGCTCCAATTACTCCAATTTTTATAGTCATTTAATCTCCTTAGAATTTATTTTTGGGTTATTTAGGAATGGATGGAAACTTCATCCATTTTTCCTTTAGCTTCGAGCTTTTCACTACTGTCTCAATAAAAGCCATTCCAATTATTCCATCTCGGATATCTGGATAATCATAACCGGATTTTCGTGGGAACTTCCCCGCAATCTCGTCCTTTACTGCAACCATAGCAGAATTATAAACATTAGCAAAAGCCTCAATAAAACCTTCGGGGTGACCGAATGGAATTCGCGTGCTATCGGCTGCAGCTCCAGTTATGTAATCATTTCCTCGTCGATAAATTTCTCTAGGTGACCGGGCATCCTTAACAATTAATTCGTTCGGATGCTCCTGATGCCATTCAAGGGATTTCTTGGTTCCGTAGACTCGAATATTTAAATTATTCTCATCCCCATTAGAAATTTGAGAAGCGTAAATTATTCCTCTTGCCCCGCCCTTGAACCGAACCAATACATTTCCATCATCATCTAAGGTACGACCAGGTATATTTACGGACAAATCCGCACAAAGTGAATCAATCTCCAAGCCAGATATATAATGAACCAAATTTTCTGCATGGGTTTCAATATCTCCCATGCAATTAGAAACACCCGCAATTTTTGGATCTGCTCGCCAATTTGAAATTGCCTTAGTTTCTCCCGTAAGAGCAGTAATCGCATAGCCCTGTGGATATTCACAGACAACTTTAATAATTTTTCCAAGAGTACCCTTTTTTACCATACTACGAGCCTGCTTAACCATGGGATAACCCGTATAATTATGAGTTAAAGCAAAAACTTTTTTGGACTTGGTGATTATCTTTTTGAGTTCTCTTGCTTGTGCAAGGTCCAATGTAACCGGTTTATCACAAATTACATTAAATCCAGCTTTTAAAAAAGTTTGGGCTACATCAAAATGTAAGTAGTTCTGAACAACAATACTGACAAAATCGATACGTTCCCCTGCAGGTAGCAAAGCCTCTTTTTCCGCCATCTCCTGGTATGAACCATAGGTCCTAGAGGGATCGATAAAGAAATCTTTTCCAGAAAGCTTCGATTTTTTCGGGTCAGACGAAAACGCTCCGGCAACTAATTCTATTTGACCGTCAAGATTTGCCGCACGACGATGAACTCCACCGATAAACGCACCACGTCCACCGCCAACCATTCCCATTTTTAATTTTCTATTCATTTTTTTAAAATTTTTTTTATAGGGTTGAGCAGAGATCAGAAAAAATTTATTACTGATTCTTCTTGTCAAATGCCGAATCAAAAGCCATCTCGTTTGGCTTAAAATCGAGCATTTTCACGAATTCGCAAGATTCTTTTGCCCCATGAAGTCGATCCATTCGACCATCCTCCCACTCGATAGAAAGTGGGCCAGCATATCTTACATCATTTAATGCCACAATGATTTCCTCAAAATTAACATCACCCCGTCCAACTGAACGGAAATCCCATTGACGGCGAGGGTCACCAAAAGTGGTGTGTCCTCCAAATACCCCGACCGTTCCGTCCCCATGCCCCCACCACGCATCTTTCATGTGCACATGATAAATTCGATCTGAAAAATTTCGGATAAATTTTACATAATCAACACCTTGATAACCAAGATGAGAAGGGTCGTAATTAAAACCAAAACGTTTGTGTTTTTTTACTGAAGCTAAGGCACGTTCTGCACTTGCTATATCAAAAGCAATCTCTGTGGGATGAACCTCGAGGGCAAAATTTACATTATGTTTATCAAATTCCTCTAAAATTGGCCCAAAGCGTTTAGCAAAATCCTGAAAACCTTTTTCCCAATATTCCTGATCCGTCGGAGGAAATGCATAAATTGAATGCCAAACACTTGAACCTGTAAATCCGTTCACAACAGCCGGAAAATCATCTTTCTTTCCTCTACCCGGCTTAGCATTCATAAAATTACGACAGGCTTTCGCAGTCTTAGCCATTTTCTTGGCTGCACGTTTACGAACTTTTTCCGGGTCGCCTTCTCCCCAAACATCCGGAGGCAGAATAGATTTATGGCGATCATCGATTAGATCGCAAATCGCCTGACCAACCAAATGGCTTGAAATTGCAAATGCAGTAAGTTTATGATCGCCTAAAATTTCCCATCTTTCTTGGCAGTATTTCTTAGAAATCGCGGCTTTATCAACATCGAAATGGTCTCCCCAGCAGGCTAATTCTAAACCATCATAGCCCATCTCTGAAGCTTTTTTTGCTAAAGTTGGTAAGGATAGATCGGCCCATTGGCCGGTGAACAAAGTTACAGGTCTTGGCATTGTTAAGTATGGATTGAAGTTTAACGAATAATTAGGTCAAATTTTCTACTATAACTTCAACTTGTGCATATTTCACAAGATGGGCAATTTCTTTTTGCATGTATATACTTTTTTCCAAATATGGAAAAGTTGAGCGATTAAAACTAGCCTGAAACTAAAATCTTTTCCGCTGATTTAAAACCCAAGGAAAACTTTGATTTTTTTTCCAACTGTAATTCAATAGTGTCAGCCATCTTATCTCGCTTTATGATGGTAATCATTTTCCCAGGCATGAGTCCTTTTTTTTGAGCAAATTTCAAAAAATCAGACCCCTGATCCAAAATGGATTCAATCTTCATTTTCTTCCCCAATAAAGAATCCAATAAAGTTTTTTGAGGAAGTTTTCTGATGACTCCCCCTTTCGTTGGAATTGGATGACCGTGAGGATCGTGTTGCGGGTTACCGAGGAAAACATCTAGACGTTCAAGTACTTTTTCAGAGATCGAATGTTCTAGTTCTTCTGCTTCATCATGTATCTCACTCCAATCCAATCCAAGAGTTTCAACTAAAAATGTTTCCAATAAACGGTGTCGCCTAATCATTCTCATACCAAGTTTTTTTCCTGATGCAGTAAGTGTTACTCCTTTCCGAGATTTGTAGGTAAGCCACTTTTCTCGTTGAAGATTTTTCATCATCGAGGTAGCAGTTCCTGGAGTTACACCCAGGGAATTTGCTATTAGACCCATAGGTACTTCGGCACCCTTGCATTCCATGGATAGCATCAGGATGCATTTGAGGTAATTTTCAACCGTAGCACTTGGCATAACAATAATAAACATAAACCGAATGTTACATTGACTCAACAACAATTAAGGCATTACTTTGATTAATCAAAATTATGACTTTTAAATACCATAATAAATTTATTTCACTAATCAAGTTTGGTTGTTACCACATATTCTCAGTATGGCTGTTATTACTTATGTCATGTGAACAGGGTTTCACGAATAACCAGAATCCAATTTTGCCTGATAGTGAGAAACCTCAAATTGTTGTTACCACAACTCATTTAAGGGACATGGTTACAAAAATAACAGGAGATCGATTTCGAATTACCTCACTCATGGGCCCAGGAGTGGATCCTCATATTTACAAACCCACCTCGAGAGATATTCTTGCACTATCCAAAGCAGATATTGTGATCTTTCACGGAATGATGCTCGAAGGCAGGCTCTCTGAAGCACTTGCCAGCGGTAAAAAAATGGGGATTTTAACTTTTGACGCGACCTCTGCCTTACCCAAAGAACAGATCATATTTCCAAATGAACATGGCGGGGATACAAAACACCCGGATCCCCATGTTTGGTTTGACCCAAAGATTTGGTCTTCGATTGCGAATGAATTTACCAAAATGATATCAAATTTTGATCCCCAAGGGGAAATTTTTTATTTAAGAAACTTAAAATTATTTACGGATGACATCTTACTCATTGAAAACTGGTCAATTGACCAGATGAAAAGTATTCCACCATCCCAAAAGAAGTTGATTACCAGTCATGATGCCTTTCAGTACTTTGGGAGATCAATGGGCCTGGAAGTCGTTGCCCTTCAAGGTGTATCTACAACAACTGAAGCCGGTTTGGGCGACCGAACAAACTTGGTCGATTTAATTAAAAAGCAAAACATTAAGGCAATTTTCATTGAAAGCAGCGTCAATCCCGACGCAATCAATGAAGTTGCTAATGAATGCGGAGTGATAGTCGGTGGAGAATTATTTTCTGACGCACTTGGCTCTAAAGACCATATGTCCACTGGTCCAAATGGAAAATCTTTTCCCGCTAACACCTGGGCAGGCATGATGGTACATAATGTGAATACCATTGTTAAGGCATTAAGAGGAAATTCATTATGAATAAATCACTTCTCCCGCTAGAAGTGCATGATCTGACTGTATCATACAATCGAAAACCCGTTCTATATGGAATCGATCTCGAAATCCAAGAAGGCGGACTAATCGGAATAATTGGGCCCAATGGTGCCGGCAAATCAACCTTGATTAAAAGCATTATGGGTATCATTCCCTCAAACGGCGGATGGGTTAAGATTTTTGGTAAAAAAGGAAAAAAATCATATCAACGTGTTGGCTATGTTCCACAACGGGAATCGGTAGATTGGGACTTTCCAGTGTCGGTACTTGATGTCGTCCTAATGGGCAGATTCGGCCATGCAGGATGGTTGAAAAGAACAAGCAAAAAAGATAAGAAAATAGCTCATGAATGTCTTGAAAAGGTTAATATGTCTCCATTCGCTGACAGGCAAATTGGAAAACTTTCCGGAGGCCAGCAACAACGGGTTTTTCTTGCCCGGGCATTAGCACAGGAAAGTGATTTATATTTAATGGATGAACCTTTTGCAGGAGTTGATGCTGTAACCGAAAATGCTATTATTGAACTCCTTAGAGAATTAAAACAAAAGGGAAAGACTTTGATAGTTGTTCATCATGACCTCTCGAATGCAAAGGAATATTTTGATCAAATCATTTTATTAAATATGCGATTGATTGCGTATGGTGACGCAAACACAACCTTCACCAAAGATCTGTTACAAAAAACCTATGGCGGACGATTAACCGTTTTTACTGAAATTGCAGATCAATCGGCAAAAAATTCAGATGTCGGGCATTGACATACAAGTGGAGAAAAAACTTACAGAATCCTTTTTTCCATCACTTAGAATGTAAAGTTGAATGCTTTAGGTAAATTTTCTGTTTTTCTTTTGGTTTTTCCATTTTTCAAAATGGACGCCGCACAGGTAGCTGATGGGTCGGACCTGGTTTCTAAAACCCTTAGATTTTTCTCTTTTTCAGACCATTCTGTTCAAGTTGTTGTCTTGGGCGTGATTTTCATGGGTGTGGGCTGTGGATTAATGGGAGGATTCGTGGTAACCCGAAAATTATCTCTTTTCGGGGATACGCTTTCTCACGCGGTTTTACCTGGTGTTGCAGTGGGATTCTTGTGGAGTCAGTCGAAAAACTCTATCAGTATAGTTGTGGGTGCAATGATAGCCGGGTTTCTTGGAGTATTGCTAATTTCTTTAATTAAAAAATCAACCAAGGTCGGACTCGATAGTGCTTTAGGGTTAGTTCTTTCAGGCTTCTATGCAGTTGGAATATGTCTCTTAACAAGAATTCAAAAATTGGAATTTGGAAATCAGTCAGGAATTGACAGGTATCTTTTTGGACAAATTACAGGGCTTTCGGCTGCAGATGTTTGGAGTATGGGAATTTCATGTCTCTTGATCGCTTTGATTACCACAATTTTTTACAAGGAGATATTAGTAACCGGATTTGATCCCGGGTTTGCTCATTCAATTGGATTACCAGTAGACCTACTACAATATCTACTTTGGATGTTATTAGCATTCTCGGTAATTACCTCGTTACAAGTAGTCGGAGTTATTCTTGTTTCCGCATTGCTCATTATTCCCGCTGCCACCGCTTCCATTATTACTCAAAAAATGAAGGCACTTTTGATATGGTCGGCGTCACTGGGAATGATAGCAGGAGTGACTGGCTCATACATCTCATTTCTTGGCAGTCGATTACCAACGGGGCCACTTATCGTACTAAGTTCTACACTATTATTTGTTACCGTCCTTTTCCTTCATTATGAAAATGGTCTGTTCATTCAATGGATACGCTTGCGTGGAAAAGATCGTAAAATTGCCTTAGAAAATACACTAAAGGCAGTTTATCAAGAATTAGAAGCGGATAACTTTTTTCATGATACTGTCAAACTTGGCAATCTCGCAAAACGAAGAAGGATCAGCATGCCAGAAATGTATCAGGAGTCTGTTCACTTGGTAAGAAAAGATTTTGCATTTCTTCTTCGCGGCGAAAATCAAACCCTCCCAAGTGATAATACCCTGTCGCTGACTCCAACGGGTTGGAGTGAAGCATGCCGAATCGTTCGAAACCACCGCTTATGGGAATTGTACCTAACCAATGAAGTTCAATACCCGGCCGACCATGTTCATGAAGACGCTGAAAAAATCGAGCATGTTCTGGGAGATGAAACCGTTCGAAAAATTGAACGTATTCTCTCAAATCCACGCAAAGATCCCCATGGAAAGTTGATCCCAAGTCAACAGGATATCGAACAGGGCTACATCGATAGAAGGATCGCAAAAAGTCTTCCATGAGCGAATTTTTTCCACCACTTGATTTCAACGATACTTTTGGGATGCCCTGGGCCACACCAAAAGATTTTATTTGGAATGCACAAATTGTCTCGATGGGCATATTGGTTTCTCTATCATGTGGCTTGATTGGTACCTTTATCGTAGCCCGAAAACTTGCTTTAATGGGTGATGCAATCAGCCATGGAATTCTACCCGGTCTAGCAATTGCTTTTATTGCTACCCAGTCTAAAGCATTGCTTCCAATGTTTATTGGTGCTTGTGGAGCCGGCTTGCTCTGCAGTTTTTGCATCGAATGGTTGCACAAGAAAACCCCTCTTAAGATGGATGCGGCCCTGGGCCTTACTTTTACCAGTTTTTTTGCTTTTGGCGTTCTCTTAATTACACAATTAGGAAATAACGCACATATTGATGCGGAATGTTTATTATATGGAGAAATCGGGTTTACTCCACTAGCTGAGAGTATTTATTGGGGCTCGCTTGAAATAGGTTCCCGACCACTCCTGAGTATTGGCTTGGTTACCCTGATAATCATTTTGCTCATCACAATCTTTTATAAACAATTATTAGTAACCAGTTTTGATCAGACATTATCCGTCTCACTTGGACTCCCTGTAAAAGCAATTCACTACGGACTTATGTTATTTCTCGCTGTTACTATAGTAGCCTCATTTGAGTCAGTCGGAGTCATTCTAGTAATTGCCATGCTAATTTTTCCTTCCACCACAGCGTCTTTCTTCTTCACAAGAATGCCCGCAATTCTTTTATGCTCCTTTCCTCTTTCGATTCTTTATTCATTTGGTGGTTTTTTCCTAGCCCGATGGTTGGACTGCTCGATAGCAGCATCCATGGTCGTGGTTGCAATGGCATGCTTTGGTATAGCATGGCTTATTGGAACAGAAGATGGCATTATCAAAAAATACTTTTTCGAAAGAAAACTATCTAAAAAAACTGCGATTAAAGAAGGTACAAAAAAAGCCTCCAGTTTCCCGGAGGCTCAAAGTTAACTGGAAAGAAATTATCCCTTCTTTTCTTTCTTTTTACCTTTGCCTTTGGACAAAGCAATCTTGGATGCAGTCTTATTCTTGCAGTTGCAACCATCGATCAAAACGCGGGCACCTTTAGCAAGCTTAGTTGGGCAATCCACTCCGACCATTTCAGTTTTGCTACCAACTTGGATTTTCTTTTCTTTTTTTCCTTGGGCAACAGTAAGGGTCTTTGACTCTTTGTCAAAACCTACAACCTTACCATGGATGGGCTTAGATGGGCAGCCTGCGTAAACAGAACCTGCAAAAGCAAGTAAAGCGATTATTGAGAATATTTTTTTCATAATGGGTAATATTGTGGGTTAGTATGTTATAATAGAAAACATCATTGAATATCCAAATACAAGATAGACAAGTAAGAAGTACTTCATATTACTAAATTTATAGATTAACCTAACCCGCGCTACCGAACCTAAGATTTTTCCGCTCTTCATGAGATTTCTAAAAATCATCTTTCTTTTTCAATTTTTTACTGCACTTGTGCACGGTCACCCCATCCCTGATATATTAGTTATTGGTGATTTTGAACAAAATGGGTCATCTGTTATCATTATCGAATTAGACACCAGAAGTTTTTCTGACGATCCAGAAGAAGTCCCGATGTTAGAGTTAGAAGCTTTTGAAAGGCTAACTTTAGAAGATCAGAATGGCTTACTTTTAAAAGGAGAAGATATGATTAAAGATGCTTTGCTCATTCGTTTTAATGAAGGAGAGTGGTATTTACCTAATTTCGATTACGGTTTTGAGCGAAAAGTTGGAGGAAACACCGTTGAAGAAACTGACACATTTGTCATTCGAGCTTACGCTCGAAAAGAATTAAATTCTGAAACAAAATCCTACCAAGTGCGTGCCAAAGAATCTGCCGCCTACGACATCATATTTACAAACCGGCTTAATGGTATACCACAAAAGCGAGTTAATGTATTATTTCCGGGTGAAGACAGCTTTATCTTGGACTTGAATAATTTCTTTCAAACTGCTGACGGGGAAAACACTGCCGAAGCAATCAGTTTTAAGAAGGAGAATAAAGGGGACTCACTAAGTACTTTATTCTCATTCATGAGGCAGGGATTTGTTCATGTTATTCCACTCGGACTGGATCATATTTTATTCGTACTAGGGATTTTCCTTTTATCCAGAAAGTGGAAACCTCTTATTTTACAAGTTAGTGCCTTCACTTTGGCACATACTCTTACATTAGGACTTGCGACAATGGGCTTCATTTCAATTTCTCCTGAAATTGTTGAGCCCATTATTGCGGCCAGTATTGCGGTAATTGCCATCGAGAATATCATGTTTCCAGGCTACAAACCATATCGATTAGTAATCGTTTTTATTTTTGGTCTAATTCATGGTTTAGGATTTGCGGGTGCTCTCAGTGGATTTGATCTTGAACCCACCTCCCTTCTCATTGGATTGTTCGGATTTAACCTAGGAGTCGAATTCGGACAACTTGCTTTGCTCATTGCCGCCTTTTTGTTAACAGTTCGAATCAAAGATGAGAGAAATTATAGGGAGTGGATTGTCGTACCCGGTTCATTTACCATCGCTCTTTTCGGAATATATTGGACAGTGGAACGAATCTTTTTTTAATTTTCAAAGACGATTCTCTTTGAAAATTTTAGATAATATTAACTTAAAATCCTTGAACATTCTTGGATTTTAAATTTTAAGATTCTGCTTCAGTTTCATGACCAAAAGAATTCTATATTTACTTTCTTTTATTTCTGTCCTTACAATAAGCGGAATGCCATTGGCCTTCGTACAATTGGGGGCTTGGTTAAATATGATTGGTGAATTTTATCAAGAAAGCCAGTCGATCAGCTTATCTGTGGAATGGACATTCAACGGAGATCACCCCTGTAGTGCATGCCAATTTGTGAGTGAACAAAATGACTCTGAAAAAAAAGATTTACCGTCAATGGAAATTTTTTCCCATAAGTTAAAATTGGCGTCACCAAATTCTGAAATTATTTCAAACAAAGGATTAAAAATGATCGGGAAATTATGCCCTACCCTCTGGCATGTTTGCTCAACATATAATCCAATGGAGCTGCCCCCTCCGCGAAGTAGAGCATAAGAAATAAAAATTTGATCTATCCCTTTCCGCTTCGATGTAAAAGGGAATTTCTTACATCTGTTCTAATGCAAATATCGATACTCGGTATTTTTTTAATCTACATTCAAACTTATACACTCTTACAATAATGAAAAAATTAACTCTCTTCTTTATCTCCCTTCTTTTAAACTTCTCTGTCTCCACTGCCCATGAAGGACCCTGGTCTGCAGCCCGTCCGGATGGACACGCCCCCATTTCTGTAATGGGTGACCATATGCACGCCATGGGCGAGTGGATGTTATCCTATCGCTATATGACCATGGAGATGGAGGGACTACTGGATGGATCAAATGATATTACCGCATCAGATGCAAATAGTACTTATGGTTATAATAAAATGATGCTACCCAAGTCTATGACAATGGATATGCACATGTTCGGAGCAATGCATGCCATCTCCGATAAATGGACGCTTATGGCCATGCTTAATTATTTGGATAATGAAATGATTATGCAAGGTACCAGTATGGGTAAAATGGAATCAAATGGTATTGGAGATATAAAACTCGCTGGACTTTACGATCTTGCACGCTGGGACGATGGTCGTCGTGCACACCTTTCAGTCGGCTTAAGTGCACCCACTGGCTCGATTGATGAAAAACATTCCAACGGATCTTTTCTTGGTTATGGCATGCAGCTTGGTTCAGGCACTTGGGACTTTCATCCCGCCATCACATATCTTGGACAAACCGAAAATTACTCTTATGGTGCTCAATTAGCAGGCATTATTCGAATTGGGGAAAATGATCAGGGTTATACATTAGGAGATCGTTTTGAAGCCGGCTTATGGGGAGCTCGTAAAATTACTGAATCCTTAAGTGCATCCTTAAAATTAGATTATTCGAGCCAAGAAGAAGTAGATGGTAGTCATAGTGGAATAACTAATATGCAAAAGATGATGAGTCCTGCAAATCGTCCTGATCATCACGGGCGTGACATAACTACTCTTGGCCTCGGTCTTAATTATTATTTCCAAAACGGTGGACTGAAAGGACATCGCTTGGCTGCCGAGTGGGAAACACCTCTCGATCAAAAAGTAAATGGTGTCCAACTGGAGCTTGATTCCACATGGACTCTTGGTTGGCAGTACGCCTGGTAATAAAGGGTTGTGATTTAGATAACTTTGGTTGTTAACTTTGAAGATTACCAATGAATTTTTAGATATTACGAGAGATCTAGCAAAGTAGTTATGAGTAGGGAGACCAAAGATCATCCTAAAAATATCGCCTCAAAAACTCAGAAATTCGATCTCTGGCGAAATACTTGTAATGGCATCGTGGAGGCAAGTTTTACCTCCACATGCCTGCTTGTTACGATTCGATACTTCGAGGCATCCGATACCGCAAAATCATTGCTGGCCAGTGGAGGAGCAATCGGATTTCTTTTTGCCCCTCTATTTTTAATTCTTATTGGAAAGAGCAACTTGCCCGTCAGCAAGATCTGTTCAATCCTAATGGCCTTGACCGCTATTTTTATTCTAATCTCCGCTATCTCAACTTCTGCTTGGTTTTATGTAATTTGTGTATTGCTAGCCTGTATAGTTGCTGTTCAAGTGCCATCTTTGATGGTTCATGTATACTCCAACAATTATCGACCTAATGAAAAGGGAAGGAGAATTTCTGGCAACCTCATGCTTTCATCCACGGCTGGGGGCGCCACGGCACTTGTCATTGGATTAGTTCTGGATTCGGGACTTGGTTACTTTAAGCTCATAGCCTTTGGCACTTTCCTGATTTGCCTTGGCACTGCCTACTTCCATCTGAAAATTCCATCCAAACCGCTCGAATCTGATTCCTTAGGTTTATCCAAAAATCTTCTTCATGGGATTAAAGACCGGCTTTACTTATGGATGTTATCGGGTTTGATGCTAACAGGTATTGGCGTCATGTTGACGATCCCAATTCGTGTGGAATACTTAGTTAATCCAACCTACGGACTAGATTTCAGCAATACTGTGGTTCTTTGTATAACTATGGTAGTTCCACTGGTCACAGATGTTGGCACTACGCCGATTTGGGGCTGGGCTTATGATAAATTTAACTTAGCCTACATAAGGATTCTTGCATGCATTTTTTTTCTTTTTGGTCTGTTTCTTTTCTTCCAATCTGAAGGTCTTCCAGCACTTTGCTTTGCTTCAGCATTAATTGGAACAGGTGCCGGCGGCGGTACAATGGTTTGGACACTATGGGTAACAAGAATAGCACCCAAAGGAAGGGAATCTAGTTACATGAGCGTGCATTTATTTTTTTCCGGAATGAGAGGCTTACCAGCACCCTTCCTGGGCTATTGGATTCTTACAAGCCTAGGACCCAGTGGAGTCTCATGGGCTTCCGCGTCTCTCATCATTCTTAGTTGCCTGATTTTCTTAAAGCTTGCCTCTGATGAAAGGTTACAGCTCGGAAATTCTTAAATAAAGGTGGTCCTAATTCCTACATTGAAAGAAAAACATAATCTGTTTTTATCAAATTTTTGATTCATGAATTCTTTTTGTATCTATACTTCTTTGGTTTTTGCCCTGTTGACTGCTAACTTTCCAAGTATTACCTTCTCAACTCACAAAATAGAGGCGATTGATGAACTTACACCAATGGTTGTTACCGCCAAAGGTGGGTTCCCTGAGCCTTTGAATTCAACCGCTTGGTCGATTACTACTTTGGAAACTGATGCCATACAGAGGACTGCCAGATCGTTGCCCGAAGCTTTATCTGGAATTCCTTCAGTCATGGTTCAAAAAACCGCACTGGGGCAATCTTCTCCTTATATACGTGGACTTACCGGCTATCACAATGTACTGTTGGTTGATGGAATAAGAATTAACCATTCAGCGATGCGCTCAGGCCCAAACCAATATTGGAGCACGGTGGAAATGCTTGGAGCAGATCGTCTTGAAATTGTTCGCGGGCCCAATGGTATAATACATGGCGCAGATGCGATTGGAGGCGTTGTTAATATCATATCAGAAGAGCCTCGTTTTACGTATAAAGAAATTTCACATAACGGCCAATTCATCGGTCGGCTTTCTTCTGCTGAACATTCATGGACTGCGGGAGTCAAAGGCAATTTGTCTACACCCGATTGGTTTGCCGAACTATCCCATGTCGAACGCTCTTTCGGAGATCTCGAAGGAGGTAAGAGTATTGGTAAACAAGAAAATACAGCCTACGATTCACGAGGCTCACAGTTTAGACTATCCCGTAAAATAAATGAGGATTCCCGATTCATTCTTGGCTTTCAGAATGTGTTTATGGACGATGTTCCACGAACTCACAAAACAATAAATGGTTTGACCTGGAAAGGCCTAATTCCAGGCTCAGAAATTTGGCGTCAGTTGGACCAGAAAAGAAATCTTTATTATGGAAAATTTTCTTGGGAGAATGCCGGTGGGTGGATCGATGCTGGGTTACTTACCCTAAGCCTACATAAACATGAGCAGGAGCGTTACCGAATGAAAGGATCAACAAGCGGTGTCCCTATTGGGGGAGACATCCAGTATTTTGGACTCGAAGATCTCGGCTTATCTCTACGGTTTGAAACCGATGATCCATGGGGTGGAAGGCTCGCATATGGTGGCACATGGCATCACGAATCATTGAACTCAGGTGGTTACAAATTTAACAGTTCAGAGATAAAAAGTACGGATTTAGCCCAAGGCCCTCTTGCTGCAGATGCACACTATGACCGTTATGCTTTTTACCTGAGCGATACCTACGATGTTGGCCATTGGAACATTGAACCCGGCATACGCTTTTCATCCATACAAGCAGACCTTGAGCGATATTACCTTAATAATAGTGATCCATTGACCATACAAAAACCGGAGATAAAGAATTATAATGAACTGATTGGAAGCATACGAATAAGCAAAGAGGTAAAAGAAGATAACTTTGTTTTTGGCGGGGTATCCCAAGGCTTTCGTCCCCCCAGTTTATATGATTTAACTTCAACCGATGAAACCAGTGCCGTCGAGCGACCCAATACTTCCCTTGATTCAGAAAACTTCCTACAGGCAGAAATTGGATATAAAGGAAGCTCAAATTCTTGGAACTGGGAAGCTTCATACTATCATACCTGGATCTATGATATGATTGTTCGTTCGCCAATTGAGTCTGGAAAATCAGATGTTTTAAAAGCCCATGCAAACGGCTTTACTCAAGGGGTAGAATTTCAAGTTGGGCACAACTGGTCCCCTGCATGGAATTCGCAACTACGCATTTCATTAATGGATTCTGAAGTAGAACAATTATTAGACAACAACGCAACCGGGACCATTGCCATTGACGGTAGAAACTACGACCCAATTGACCGGGCAACCTCCCGGCTTATGCCCCCACAAATTCATTTTGTGACCCGTTACGCTCCTCCAAAGTCTAATTGGTGGGGAGACATTTCCATTCTGGGTGTTGGTCAGGCAGATGACCTGTCATTAAAAGATGAAACAGATTCTTCACGCATTCCCTCGGATGGAACTCCGGGCTACGCCTTAGTGGGATTAAGTGGTGGACGAAAATGGGGGGAAGGTTCATCGATTTTCCTTGCGGTGGAAAATCTGGGTAATGTTGATTATCGAGTACATGGATCAGGCCTTAATGGAGCCGGGCGAAATTTCATAATTTCATTATCCCATTCCTTCTAAACAATTTTAAGAACCTAACAATTTATGAGGGCTTTTATTATTAAGTGCTTGTAACATCTAAATTTGATCCAGAAAATAAAATAGTACCAAGTTCAATAATAAAAATCTAAAATTTAGTTATTTTAAGGCTGAAACTTTTTACCTAAGTTTGTAGTTTAAATATAATTATGAAGACTACATCTATTGCCCATTTGGTTTTTTTGATTTGTTTGCAATTCACATTAACTGCAGCCTTACCCGAGGAAAGATTTTCTCCTTCAATTATTCGAGCAGAAGCAAGGGCAATCGATGAAATCCTAAACAGCACTTACCAAAAAAGAAATGTTGAAATACCCGATAAAATAAGTGAGTCAGCATTGGTTAGAAGACTATACCTTTCTTTGGTTGGAAGAATTCCGACTTATGGCGAAATAAATTCCTTCCTTGCCGATACATCTATCCAAAAAAAATCTCAGCTTATTGAAAAGCTAACTGAATCTTCAGGTTATGATAGTCATATGTTTAATTGGTGGGCTGATTTGCTGAGATTAAAATCGAGAATGCGTGGAGGGAATCAAATCCAAGCTGGTCAGCTTTATAACCATTGGGTTAAAGAACAGGTCGAGAAAAATGTACCCTTTGACCAGATGGCATACTCATTGGTAACAGCAGAGGGATACCCATGGGAAAACGGTGCCGTTGGGTATTACCTACGAGACACCGGTATGCCACTTGATAATATGTCCAACACCGCTCAAATCTTTCTTGGAACACAAATGGTTTGTGCACAATGCCATAACCACCCTTTTGATAAATGGACTCAAATGGAGTATTACAAAATGGCGTCTTATACTTATGGAGTTTCTACTCGAATGGGACAGGGCTTACAAAAGAAAATCAGTCAGTATTTTTATCAACAAACCAGAGGCTTATCTAAGACAGATAAAAGAAAATTGAGTAGCTCTAAAACAACACAGTCCCTAAAAAAGGCGATCCAGGAAATGGTACAACCCCTTCGATATGGAGCAACTCAGACTGGTAAAAAACTCAATTTACCTCATGACTATCAATACGAAGATGCTAAACCAAAAAGCGTAGTTGATTCGGAACCTATTTTTGCTCCAGACTCCCTGAATAAAGAAATAGAAAATCCAGTAGATGCTTACGGACAATGGATCATCTCAACCAATAATCCGCGCTTCACTAAAGTAATTTCTAACCGAATATGGAAGAAAGTCTTTGGCCGCGGAATCATAGAGCCTGTGGACAATTTACGTGACGATTCAGAATCCTCCATTCCTGAATTATTAACTCACCTAGAGTCGCTCATGGTTCGTGTGAAGTATGATCTTAAAGAATTTCAAAAGATTCTGCACAATGTGGAAGCCTTTGAAAGAGAGGCTATCGGTCGCGAGCTTACTAATGTAGAAAAATATTATTTTGAAGCCCCTATCCTTAAGCGTATGAGTGCAGAACAGCTCTGGGACTCGATCGTTACTTTATCCATCCCTGAAGTTGATGAAAGAAAAACGAACCCCTCTAAAGTTGAGGGACGACTTACAAACTTTGCGAATTATCAAAATACAGTTGAAAATTTAACGGAGAAAAAAATTATTCAACTAGCAAAAAAAGGGGCCAAAGAAAACGCACGCATTAATAATAACATGAATGAGATTCAACTAAAGGTTCGTGAAGCTCAGGAAGCAGATGACAGGTTGGCCGTATCAAGATTAAGACGAGAATATGGCGAAGAAAGGAATAAACAAAAGTCTCTTTTTGCAAGTTTAGTAATGGGGTCTGAATTTGACACCCGATCCCTTTACCGTGGAGGGAAAAGTAAAACATCTACTGATGATAGATGGAATGGATATTCAAGTAATTTAATGCGGGCTGCAGAAATAGAAACACCTGCACCTCCAGGGCATTTCCTGCGTGAATTCGGGCAATCAGATCGTGAGGTTATTGAAAACTCATCCAGTGAATCATCTGTGCCACAGGCATTAACTCTTCTTAACGGAGTCTTTTACAAGGCTTTATTTGATCCAAGATCTCCTCTCTCTCAAAATCTTCTCAAGGCAAAAAACACTGAAGCAAAAATTCATGTCCTCTTTCTTTCGATCCTAAATCGAAAACCATCTGCAGAAGAACTATCTCAATCCCTCGCCATGGTAACAACCACGCCGAAAGTTCCTTACCAGATACCACTTCCCAATAAAGTTAGCCCTGAAAAAAAGAAAAAATACCTGAAATCAATTCAGGATAAAAAACAGAAGCTTGCCTATTACAATGATCGTGATTTTCGAGGTATCGCTTGGTCGTTGATCAACACAAGGCAATTTTCTTTCATTCAATAAAATACTTAACTCAACAAAATCATGGACGCGACAATCAACAAATCGGAAGAATTGGAACGCAGACGTTTTATTAGCTTAGCTGCAAAAGGACTTCTCGGAGTAAGTATTTTACCATGGGCAGGCTCACTACCTCTCAAAGGAGCAGGTCTTGGATTAAACCGCCCGCTCAATTACGCACCCAAGGCAAAAAATGTCATCTACCTATACATGTCGGGTGGAATGACCCATATTGATACCTTTGACCCAAAACCGGACACCGAAACCGGTGGTCCAACACAGGCAATTAACACGAAAGCTGATCATCTAAAACTTTCAGAAAACTTACCCTTGCTCGCGAACCACGCAGAAAAAATAGCCGTGATTCGCGGAATGACATCCACAAAAGGTGCACATGAGCAGGGTAATTATTTCATGCACACTAGCTATGCACAAAGGGCCACCATTAAGCACCCTACAATGGGTTCGTGGATGACAAAGCTTGATGGTCGCTTTAACCCTACCCTTCCAGGTGCCGTGGTCGTAAACGGCGGTAGCCGTCACCCACTTGCAGGCTTTCTACCATCATCTCATCAACCTCTCGCGATCGGAGATCCGGAAGCTGGTCTTAGAAATAGTAAAATGCACCCGGGTCTAACCAATGATACATTTGAAAAGAGACTCGATTTTTCCCAAAAACTTGATGAATCCTTCGTAAAAAAATATGCATCTGCAAAAGTAAATTCTTATGCCGATATGTATGACGACGCCATTCGTTTAATGAAGAGTGGAGACTTATCAGCCTTTGATTTGACTAAGGAATCAGAAAAGACAAGAGAATCCTATGGCGAAGATAGATTTGGTCTGGGAGTATTACTTGCCCGGCGCCTTGTTGAACGACAAGTAAGGTTTGTGGAAGTTCAACTTGGAGGATGGGATACCCATCAAAATAACTTTTCCCGAGTTCCCGAACAATGTGCCATTTTAGATCAGGCTCTCTCTGCATTGCTGGCTGATTTGGAACAAAGAGGAATGCTCGAAGAAACGTTAGTTGTACTTGCGACTGAATTTGGAAGAACCCCCAATATTAATGTAAATGACGGTCGTGACCATTACCCCAAGGCTTTCTCCTGTATGCTAGCAGGTGGAGGAATCAAAGGTGGGCAGGTTTGGGGGGAAACGGATAAGGAAGGAAGAGAAGTAATTGACCAAAAGGTAGAAATCCCCGACTTCAACGCTACTATTGCCTTTACTCTAGGCTTACCCCTCGATGAAATCGTATACTCCCCAACACGGCGGCCCTTTACCCTTTCTGATAAAGGGCAACCCATAACCCAATTAATATAAGATTATTTTAAAATCTAATCTTTTAGTAAACCGGTTCGAAAAAAATATTCAATTTCACTCTTTACCAAAGCCTGATTTTGGGTTGATATAAAAAACTCAAATTTCACCCTTAATCTAACCATAATCATTAAACTATGAAGAAGTATTTCGCGTTACTCGTGTTCCTGCTTCCTTTTGCCATGTCAGAAGCTAAAACTGAAAAGTTAAATCCAGAAAACACATTAATCATTGAACTCAAAGATGGAAAAGTTGTGATTGAATTATTTAAGGACGATGCTCCAAAGCATGTTGAAAGAATCAAAAAGTTAGCCCGTGAAGGAAAGTATGACGGAGTTGTTTTTCATCGTGTAATTGAAGGTTTCATGGCTCAAACCGGTGATGTTGAATACGGAAACTCCAAAGACTTTAGTAAGAGAAGAGTGGGTACTGGTGGATCAGATCTACCGGATTTAAAAGAGGAATTTAACGATCGTAAGCACATAAAGGGAACTTGTTCTATGGCTCGTTCATCAAGTCCGGATAGTGCCAACAGTCAGTTCTTTATTTGCTTTGATGACTCATCGTTTTTAGACGGTCAATACACGGTTTGGGGACAGGTCATTGAAGGAATTGAATTCGTGGACAAGATCAAATTAGGTTCCAAATCCGATAATGGATCAGTCGATGATCCGGATATGATGAAAAAAGTGTCCGTTGGTTCAGCAAAAAAAGAAAAGAAGGCACCTAAAAAGAAATAATTTAATCCTTCTTACAAAGAAGGACCCGTAATTTCTTTACAGTCCAAGTGATAAAGGCCAACGAAAAATTCCTCATCCCAGCGTTCTTCAACAGTAATAGTTCCGGAGACCCGAATTATTTGGTCCATTAGTACCTCTACGCCTGCGGAAGAACTGACTACGACCCATCCGTTTGCTTCCGGACTTTTTCCAAAGCAACAACTCATTTGATCGGGAAGGAGGAGGAATTCTTTTACCTTATTATTTTCATCAACCACGGTTGGAAGCATAAAACCCTCAACTGCAATAGATAAACCCGACTTTGCCCTTACTCCTTTGGGAACTCGTTTAGAATAAGTAGAAAAATCAAATTCCTTACCATCTTTTTCCCAATTTACTTCATAAGTAAAATTAGCTAAATCACGAAAATCTAGATGTTCATAACCGCTATTTTCATCAAGGGGAGGCAAATTACTTAAAATCGTAGGTTGTGTGGAATTATCATCCTTGGGTTTACGCACCCCATTAAAGACAAGTCCTTCTTCAATTATCTCTTCCTCATCGATTTCTTTTTCGGAGGTTTTTAAAGTTTTTTCTACATGAACAATTGCTTCTGTTTGGTTAGATTCTTTACCAAATGATAAAATAGGGTCCCCTTGAATCGGTTCACCAACGGGTAAGGGAAGGGTTGAGGATCCGTCCTTATTTTCTTGAGTGCAGGAAAATAGAAACAAAAAAAATAAAATTTGGATAAGTTTATTAAACATAACGGATTTAGGATTACCTCAGAAACAGCAAGTCGCAAGTCCTTAACTCTAATTTAATAATTATCCAAACTATACTAAGCCAAAGGTCTTAAATTTTTACTTATATCTACTCGGTATGCAAGAAATGCAGGAGGTAACGCACTAATTAAGCCCAAAAATAAAATTACAAAAAATACATAGATAAAGGTAAAATCTATGGAGAATGGATCTAAAAGAACGCCTGTTTGATCCCGTATAAAATACGATGCTACGCCACTCATAATGAAATAAATTAGTAAAGATCCCAAAGCACCAAGCATAGAAATAATTAATGATTGGCCTAGAACCACATTAATTATAAATCCCCTACTCGCTCCGAGACAGCGTAAAATTGCAAACTCTCGCTTTCTTTCATTCAAGGAATTTCGTAATATTGCTAAAATAATTAGTCCAGCAACTAAACCCACGAGGTATGCAATCCACTCGAGTACTTTTTCAAACCAAACCAAACGGTCAAAAAATTGTGCAAGGGTTGCTGCAATTGGCCATGCAAATGTCGCTTGATTACCCTGTTTATTATATTTCATTTCAAGGGTAAAACCTGCTGCTCCTTTTAATTTCACCAAAACAGCACTAACCGAAGTCGCATACTCTGATGCATGACCTTCCATTAATTGAATTCCTTTTATTGGAATCCATATTACTTTATCAGAAGGTGTACCAGTTGCTTCTAAAATTCCTACAACCACATAAATTTCATCATGTTTACTATCTTCCCTATAAGTAAGGCCATGATAAGGATTAAAAGTATCTCCAATTTTTAAATTTAATTTGTTAGCAACAAAATTCCCGACCAAGGCTTCTTTTGCATTATCGGAGAAATAGCGTCCTCCAGATTGCACTTTATATTTAACTCCCTCTTTCCATTCATGGTCATGGAAAAGAGAGCTTAAAGTGCCGACTAATCGATAGCCCATAAAATTATCGCCTACAGCAAGTGGGTACGCTTCCTTCACTCCAGGAGTGTTTTTTAATACCTCATATTGCTCCCACTTAAGATTGCCAGGAGATGCCTCTAGGTGGAAAACAGCATTTAGAATAAGTTGTAATTTTGATCCACGGGCACCTAAAACGGCATCAAATCCACCGGAAGAAAGATTAAATGCTTCTTGAGCTCCCTCCTTTATTTTCCAGGTTCCCAAAAATAATCCCCCAGCCATCGCAATCGCAAGAGAGGCAACAAAAGAAGAAAATGCAAACTGACGAACGCCTCGATTGCATAGAAGAAAAAGTGTGCGTAAATTCGTTTTCACTTACGAATTAGATTCTTTTGTTCACTGGTGTTAGCTGGGTGATTAATTATTCCCCAATCAACCTGTCTATCAAAACCCTGAATTACCCCTTCATCATGACTTACAACTAAAAGTGCAGAATTAGCCTCAAGACATAGTTCATGTAATAGTTCAATAGCTTTGCTAGCGTTTGATGGGTCTAAATTTCCGGTTGGCTCATCGGCTAACACTAGCTTGGGTTTATTGACCAATGCACGAGCAAGAGCAACTCTCTGTTGTTGTCCAATAGAAAGTTGGTGTGGATAGTAATGTAAGCGTTTCGAAAGACCAACACGACCAAGTAAATCAATGGCTATTTCATGATCTGTAGAACCGGCAAATGACATAGCAATTTTTAAATTTTCTAGAGAGGTAAAACCTTGTAGTAAATTAAAGGTTTGAAAGACATACCCTAGTACACTTGCCCGCAAACCATCACGTTCTGAATGAGACAATGACCTTAGATTTTTTCCCATCAGCTCAATCTCTCCACTGTCTGGAGATAAAATGCCAGCAAGAAGATGTAAAAAGGTCGTTTTTCCAGAACCACTTTCACCACGCATTCCGCAAAATTCTGAATCTTTAAGAATAAAATCATCCACATCTACTACTCGGGTACTCTCACCATCGGCAGATACATAAGATTTTTTAAGTTGGTTAACCCTAAGCAAACTCATCTGTATTTATTTCAACAAAAACACCCAAAAAGGCAAGTCGGACGATTGGATTACCTAATTATATATACGCACTTTGTTAAACCACATGGTTTAGGGCTTGAACAACATTTAAGGCATCGTTTCCGATACTCTCCATTTCATTCAGAATATCAATGTAGATCATTTCAGCCTTCAGGTTTTCCTTATCCTGCATTCTTTTAACTGCATTTTTACGTAGAGATTTTCTGGATGCATCAATACGATTTTCTATAACTTCTGCCTTTTCTATATCTGGAATACTTCCATCCTTCAGATGAGTCTGATACAATTCCATGAAATCCAGAATTTGTTCGGAGAACACTTTGATCTCCCGAAGGGTTTCCTGAGGGAGGACTCGATTCTTTCTATATTTACGGTGAGCTAATTGTACGAGACGATGGCAACAATCTCCAATATCTTCAAGTTCTCCTGCTACTCGAAGTAGGGAAGTCACTCGGAGTGCTCTTTCACCGGCAAGGCTTTCAGTTGTACAGTAAATTAAAGTCTGTGTAATCTCAAATGCGAGCTCATCGCATTTTTCCTCAAGTTCTTTAAGTTCTTTGATAAGATCACTCTTATCCGAATCTGGACTTTCAAAAACTTCCACAAAGCCTTCAAACATGTATCGAGTAATCGCAGCTAGACGGTTAATTTCTGCTTCGACGAGAGCTAAGTTCAACTCACCTGTCTTAGGGAGAACCCCCGAGCCTTCGTAGTGAAGTGAGGCTAAACTCCCTGGTTTCGGAGCCTTCCCATCATGCGTCTTCGGCTTTACAAGTCGTTCGACTAATCGACCAAGCTGTGGTGCGAATCCAATTAACAATGCAATATTAGTCAGGTTAAAGAGAGTGTGAAAAAGAGATAAGTGCAGAGGAATATTCCTATCAACGATAGCTTTCTTGGCTTTGGAAAAATCATCTTCAGATGGTATGCCTTCAAAATCAATTTCCTTTAGATAAGCAGTGGCTTCAGCCTGCGTCACATCGTCTATGTAAATTGCACCCGGCATGATTTGATCCAACATACCAATGAATGGATAAAATAGAAGTAACATCCAAATTACACCGGCTATATTAAAAATAAAATGGGCACGTGCCGCCCGTTTTGCATTTATATTACCTCCAAGGGATGCAAGCCAAGCTGTAACCGTCGTCCCAATATTTTCACCAAGGACAATCGCAGCGGCGATCTCGAAATTGATCCAACCGTTAATTGCGACAATGATCGTAATTCCCATAGCAGCGGAAGAAGACTGAACTAAAATAGTAAGAAAGACCCCAATGATCAGGAATATAATTACGGAGCCAAACCCATAACTATTAAGTTGTTCAATAAATCCTTGAATGTCTTGCACAAGTAACTGATCTCCAGGATCCGAACTCTTCAGTAAGCTCTTTACATCGGGTACTGCATTTTTAAGTTCACTGAGCCCAAAGAAGAGTAAGCCAAAACCTACCAGAAATTCTCCAGTATGTTTGAATTTTGGTTGGCTCATAAAAACAAGCGGTAAACCAATCCCGATGATAGGAAGAGCTATCTTTGATAAGCTAAACTTACCAATTGTTGCGATGATCCATCCGGTCAATGTGGTTCCCAGGTTTGCCCCCATAATCACCCCTATCGATTCCATCAGGGTGAGCAGTTGAGCGTTGACGAAGCTTACGACCATGACGGTAGTAGCTGAAGAAGATTGAACTAAGCAGGTAACCAATAAGCCCGTAGCCAACCCAAAAAAGCGGTTCTGAGTCATGGTTGCCATGATTCTTCTCATTCCTTCTCCGGCCACTTTTTGAATGCCTTCGCTCATCACACGCATTCCAAAAAGAAATATGCCCAGACCTCCCAAGATGTAAAGAAAACCTACAATAAATTCCCAAGTTGATACATTAGCCATGATTGATAATTAAATTTTGTGATTAAATTAAAGAGTGCGGGATAAAAAGAATATTGATGGGTTACCAATTAATACGGATGCCTGAGGTGAAGCCCCAACCTTCGTATTGTTTTGTTCCGAGATTGTCCATCTCGGAGTATTGAATCGCATTTTGCCATTTTAATTTATGACCATAGAAAAAATAATTTAGCCCAAGGAAGTATTCCTGCACTTCGTCGCCTGTCCCTGATAAATCTCTCTCATAGCGGGTAACATCAACACCACCAGCAAGTTCGCTTTCCACGTAAGTATAGCTGAACACACCTTGTAGTTTATCGGTGAAATCATAGAAAGGCATGAACTGGACTCCCCATACATCACTTTGACTTCCGTAACCATTAGAAAAACTGAGGTCTCCCCAAAAGTTGAAATTTCCTTGATTAAGCTTAGCGACTACGGAAAAAGCACTTTTATGGTGGGGCGTTTGATTGTGCGGGTCTTCCTCCTGAAGCATAAGATCAAACCTGAGTAGGGATTCGTCAAAGTATTCAGATTTTTCGAAATTGTATCCGGCAGAAAAAACCGCAAAAGAGCCATATTCGAAAGCTTCATCAAACTCTGGACCTTCGTCACTAGAATAAACGCCGGCTAAATAACTCCATTTTTCTTTACTCCCAGATAGAGAAATTCCTGAAAAGTATTCATTAGTAAACCAGATATTGCGTGCAATTTTCCCACGCTCCAAAGTGTAGAGTTTCTTAGAGGAAGTCGATCCATGCAGGGTAAAAGGAGCGGACTGTTTACCAACCTTAATCTTCATACCATCATCTGTAGTCCAAGAAAGATAAGTGTCGGTCAGGTTCCTGTAAAGAGGTTCGGGTTCATTTAGATTCATATTGGCTTCGGAATGAAGAGTAATGGCTCCCAAAAGGTTGGCTTTGAACCCAAACCGAAAGCGACGCCATTGTGAATCAACTTCTGACAAACCATCGACATCATTTTCAAAACTATGATAGTCTGCTTGTAGTCTTCCGGTTAAGGTAAACTTGCTCACCACAGAGTTCTCATTATTTTCATAAAGAACAGCGTTACTCCATAATCCCTCATAATCGCTCGTTTCGGCCTTGATCGAAGGATTACATCCAAACATTGCTGCCGCCAAAAAAGTTTGGAGTAGGTCTTTATTTTTTAAATTTAAAAAATTAAGCAGGTGCATCAACATATTTAATCACACTTGTCTTACATAATTGGGTCATGAGTGTTACAATTGTGTTACAATTAAACATAGTGGTATTAATATTATAAAACTTGGACATAGATAGCTCTATTATTTTCAAGATTTTGGAATGTGGAAGGAGAATACAGCACCTTGGTCAGTTTTACTTTGTATGGAAATCTCTCCATTGTGGGCTTTTATTATTTCACGGGCTATACTTAGTCCCAATCCGGTACCCCCTCTCATTCGAGACCTCCCTTTTTCTACACGATAAAATCTCTCAAAAAGCATCTCCTGATCCTCTTGTGATATTCCAATTCCATCGTCTTCAACCTCACAGATGATCTGTTTTTTCTTAGTGTCTTCCTTTATACAAATCATTAGGTAAGAAAGCCCTTCAGCATGGAGCATTGCATTGTCTATAAGATTTTCGAATACGCTTACCAATTTTACTGGGTCTGCTCGAGTAAAGACAGGGGAATTTGGACATTTTAAAACAAACTTGGGCAAAGGAGTTTCTTTTCTTAGTAAAAATTCTTCTTCTATGTTTCGAACGAGCTTACAGAGATCGAACAATTCTATGGATAAGGTGGTTTGGGGCTTTTCTAATTTTGCCAAAGCAAGAAGATCTTCGACCAAAGTATTTAGGCGTTTCGCATTCTTTTGAATTTTAGCTAAAAATTGCTTTCGTTTTTCATCTTTAAGAACCTCATAGTCTTCGATTAAAGAATCAGCGAAACCTTTAATAATAGAAACCGGTGTGCGCAACTCATGTGAGACATTGGCAACAAAATCTCTACGGCTTTGCTCATCCTTATCTTTGAGTTCTCTTTTCTGAGGGAAGTGTTTGGGCCAAGATTCCTTCTTCTTTGTGATAAATGCTTTTATAGAGACATAGATGGCATAAGAAGACCCAATTAACATCAGGACGAACAACCAAATAGGTAAGGACATATCTTTAAACAAGTTGCTCAATCATTCGATATCCAACTCCTCGGATGGTCTCAATTTCCACTCCAGCATTTTTGATTTTTTGACGAACGCGACGAATGTGAACATCAACAGTCCGAGTTTCAATATCCGCGTCAAATTTCCAAACTCCAAGTAATAAATTATCCCGAGTCTGAACCCGACCGCGACGCTTAAGAAAGTAATGAAGCAGTTTAAACTCAGTTAATGTAAAATCAATTTTCTCTCCGGATACCGAAATACTATGATCTTCTTCATCAAGGAGAAGATTTCCGAATATAATACGGCTTAGGTTTTCATCTTTTTGATCTGCGGTTCTTTTGAGAATCGAACGGATTCGTAAAACAAGTTCCTGAGAGTCAAATGGTTTGCCTAGATAATCGTCGGCGCCTTGCTCTAACCCTTTAATCCTGTGCTCTAAATCCGTTTTTGCGGTAAGCATGATAACTGGAGTTTTTTGAAGCAGATTATCGGCACGAATCATCCGCAATAACTGAAAACCGTCGAGGTCAGGCATCATGACATCCAAAATAATAAGATCGGGGCTGAAGTCTCTTGCATTACCTAGAGCTTCATAAGGATTATTCGAAAATTTTACATTAAAGCCTTCCTTACCTAGTTGGTAGTGTAAAAGATCAGTAAGGTCTTGCTCGTCATCGACGACAAAAATACGGATTCGAGAGTTCATAAATGGAAAACACATTCCATTATCAACCATAGAAATGGCAAGGTTGATTTCATCAAAAAATGATTCTTTTATAGTTGTGACATTTTGACTGTTCTATGTGATATTATTCATGTAATGAACTTGTTTTTATTAATTTCAAAGCAATTTCATATACTTTTTTATTGTGTGATCTCATTGTTCAAAACCTCACAATTCTCACCTCTTCTTCCTTTAAATTAAATATGAGGCCATTTGAACCTAGTCAGGTAAAAACTTTTCGTGCTCCAAAATATACGGGAATTACTCTCTCCTTACTTTCAATGTTCGTTCTTGCTTCAATGTTCGTTGTTTGGAATCAAATTACCCCACAGACTTCACATAAATCCACTATTAATATTTATTGTGCAAAATCCTTGAGGCTGCCACTAGAAGCTTGTGCAAAAGACTTTGAGAACGAACTAAAAATTAATATCGATATCTCCTATTTTGAAAATTCTAATTCGTCCCTTCCTCAAAATTTAAATGATTCTAATTTATTAGTATTTTATAGTGGAAATGACAAAACGAGTGAATCTCAAGGAATAGAAAATAAAAAGGCTATAACCATTGCGCATGACTGGATCGTTTTTGCATTACAAAAAAACTCAAGATTATTACCTGAAAGTCTTGCAGAAATTTTTGACCTTAATAATACCA
The DNA here is from genome assembly GCA_018645475.1 of Opitutia bacterium. Lineage (GTDB taxonomy): Bacteria > Verrucomicrobiota > Verrucomicrobiia > Opitutales > Seribacteraceae > Seribacter. The sequence goes on along the minus strand of JABGWU010000235.1, from coordinate 52,272 downwards.
TCGGAATTTCCCATGCAAATACGATCTCTGGGAATGAAATTAAAAAGGTGATTGGTAATAATCACTATCAAAATAATTATAAAGTTAAGTTTTATAAATCTGAATCTGAACTTGCATCAACTCTTCTCCACACTGACCAGTTATCGGGTGGTTTTATGACTAAGAGCACTGCATTGCAAAATGGTTTACAAATTTTACAACTTGAGGAATTTAGAACCAAAAGATTACCAGTTTATGGACTCGTTTTAAACAAAGAATCGCACACCGATGAGACTTTTAAATTCATAAGATTTCTTAATGCGCCCTCAAAAGGTAACAGGCACTTTAAGAATTTTAATTTTTCTCCTTATAAAGGGGATGAGTGGGCAGGAACACCCTCTATTTCAGTTTTTTGTGAACCATTATTTGAAAATACATTGAAGTCTACATTCCTACTTTTTAACGAGATAGAAAAAATAGAATCAGAAATTTTATCTACTGAAAAAGAAAATATACTAAATACTCTAGTCTCCATTTCACAAAGCAGTGCACAAGGACTAATGCCAGATATTTTGCTAGTTACCTCGTCAACGGAGAAGAAAATTTCACCAAATTACGAACGACTCCAGGTTGATGATAATTTTAACAAAATGAATATCTTACTATATCGAAATTCAAAATATAAGATACTATGCAAAAGAGTGATTAATTTTTTTCAAACAAAAGATTAAATGGAATTTTTCATACCCCAGGTTTGCAGTTTTCTCAAAAACATCTTTGTTGTATTTAGATGAGATTAATCATTCTGCAATTATTCTTAAGTTTCATTTTCAATAATGTTACATCTGCTGATGTTGTTTCTGATGCAAAATGGAAATCAATTAATCCAATAAATCACGAGCATTTAATTGAGATACAAAACCGACTGCAAAAACTCTTACCAAATGCCAAAAAGGCACTTGTTTCTATTGAAACAGACGACGGGGTGGGTAGTGGAGTGATTGTTTCTGAAGATGGCCTTGTATTAACCGCAGCACATGTGATTGGTAAGACAGGGCAAAAAATGAATGTTCGTTTAATTAATGGAAAAAGGGTATCCGCAATTAGCCTAGGAGGATCTGAAATTTCAGATGCCGGAATGTTAAGAATTACACAAAAAGGAAAATGGCCCTTTTCACCAATAGCAAAAAGGGAAACATCAAAAGTTGGAGATTGGTGCTTTGCCATTGGGCATCCAGGAGGTTTTGACAAGAAAAGAGGCGTAGTGGTAAGATTAGGGAGAGTAATTGGTAAAAATGAAGATACTTTACAATCGGACAGTCGTTTACTTGGAGGAGATTCGGGTGGGCCGCTTTTTGATTTCAATGGAAATATAATCGCCATACATAGTCGTGTTTCAAAGGAATCAGATCAAAACTTTCATGTTCCCGTTGAGTGCTTTCACATCAATTGGGATTTTTATCAAGAAGGGGAAATACTAACTCTTGAAAAATTGCAAGATCAAGGTTTCTTAGGGGTCGCATGTGAAAAAACTGACTTAGGTTTAAAAATTATCAGCGTCGTTGAAAAAAGTGCTGCAAAACAAAGCGGTCTTAAGGTAGGCGATTATTTAATTTCTTTAGATGGAGAAAAACTCGATTCCCGAGAAGAATTAACCATACTTATATCATTAAAGAAACCTAATGAATTAATCTCACTAGAATATCATCGTGGAAGCACAGAACTCTCCGTTCAGCTAGCGCTAGGTGCAAGGCCTCAAAAATAGGAAGCAAATTGTGAAGGGGGCTATAACTATCATTTTGATTTTTCATTTTTTTTCCGCGGGATACAGTGAAGATTCAAATCGTTCAAAACTCTTAGCACTCGACTATCGGCTAAATGGGAAGTCTATTCAAAATGCATTTGGTAACGCTAAGGATTCAGCACTTAAAAGTACAGTTCGGTTACTTAGAAACGATAAACTCATCGCATTGGGCGGATTCATTCACCCTGATGGTTATATCTTAACCAAAGCTAGTTCCTGCGTTGGGGCAAGGGAAGCGGAAACTTTTGATGGTACAAAATATCCATTAAAAATTAAAAGGAGATTCGAAGAAAATGACCTAGCTATATACCAACTCATCTCCAAAGATAATTCCTTTCCTGTATTGAATTGGGAAACCAAAAAAAATGTAACCGAAGGGAGTTGGGTTATTGCTGCTCACTATTCCTTAAATGAAATTCGGGTAGGAATTAAAAGTGGGAATTACAGAAAAATTGATCGTGAAGGAGGTGTCATGGGTGTCCTACTAGTGAACGACGATACAAAAGCCAAGGGTGTAAAAATTTCGGAAGTCGTTCCACAAGCCGCTGCATATCGAGCTGGTTTATTACAAGATGATATTATTACATATGTCGATAATAGACGTGTAAAAACTCAAGATTCATTAATCAAGATAGTTGGGAAAAAAGACCCTGGGGATGTAGTTCAGATCAAACTTATTCGAAACAATGAAATTAAAAACTTTGTCGTCACATTAGGGCACCGCTCTGTTACTTTTGATTTATTTAATCGAAACCTACAAATGAGCGGACCTGTATCAAAGAGAAAAGATAGTTTTTCTACGGTCTTACAACATGACTTGCCTCTACCAAGAGAGGCTATGGGTGGCCCTCTTTTTAACTTAAATGGTCAATGCATTGGGATAAATATTGCCCGAGTAGACCGAGTTACAATGTACGCCTTGCCCACGACTGAATCACTCAAAACGATAAATTCATTCTTCCAAAAAATTCCTTGATTACAAAAGACGATATCCTATCACCATTCGAAACCCAATTTCAGATCCCCTATAAGAAGGTTCATAACTCGCCCTACTAGCGGACCTACATTGCTGAGCTGTTCGATAAAAGCTTCCACCTCTTACTACGCGACGGCTTCCATTAAAGAAACCCAACGGATCAACCGTTTTGTTTTTAGTACCATATGGCGAGTAATAATCATGGCACCATTCCATTACATTACCATGCATATCATGAATTCCCCAAGCATTGGGGGAATATTTTGGTTTAAACACATCTATAGGTGCAACCTTCCTTCGATTAATCAACATTACTTCACCACCTAGAACATACTCGGCTCTAGAACCATTTAAACAAGCATTTACCCCAGATAATCGCTCTCCACTGCCTAATCCACAAATACCTGTAGTACCCGCTCGACAAGCGTATTCCCATTCAGCTTCGGTAGGTAAGCGATAAATTAATCCTTTTGGTAATCGACCCTCTTTATGAGCACGTGTTGATTGTTTCCAACAATATGCCGTTGCTTGTGAATGAGAAACTCGGGTAACTGGATTTTTTTCACCAATTATACCATGCGAAGAAATATTTTTTTCTTTCAAGTAGTCTGTAATATCTAGATGTTTTAAAAATTTTTCGCTATCTAATTGATAGTTTTTACGGTCTTTCTCCTTTATTTCCCAATTTCCTCTCGTACCGGAATTGGGAACTACTTCCTCAAAGAAAAAATCGAGAGAATATTTTCCCTGGGAACTTTTTTTTTCATAATTGGTTATTGTGAAATTTCCATCCAAAAAATTTTCTCCGACGCACATTTTTTTAAGTTTTCTACCGGTTAACTCGTAAACACGGCTACCTTTTTTCATTGATGCGGGAACATTTGCATTCCATTCTTGATTAGTAAGTTCAAATTTACTGATTAAGAATGGTTTGCTTATACGAACAAGATGTTTGGATTCATCTTGATTTCTGCCTGGTTCTGAAACGGGACTACCCATCCAAAATTCACCAGGTTTTACCAAGATATAATTTTTGCGTGCGTTCAATTTTTTAAACTCATGCTCATTCACCTCGTACATTTTATCGCTCGGAAATGGTACATAATTTCCGTTGTCCGAAGTACTAATATTATTAGGTTCAGAACAACCGATAATGAAAAAAAAGCTGATCGAAAATATATATTTTACCATCCATAGCTTCACTTTTTATCCTCCGTTTTGTTTTGCATGGGTAATTTAATAAAGAAAGTTGTGCCCTGCCCTTCCATGGTATCAAACCAAATTTGTCCTGCATGAGATTTGACGATCACATTATGTGCAATGGCTAAGCCTTGCCCCGTACCCACTCCGACTTCCTTTGTCGTAAAAAAAGGTTCAAAGATCCGAGCCTGAACTTTTTGGGGGATACCTCCACCATTATCACTAATAGAAATAACCACGCAACCTGCATCGGGGTAATGCTTGGTCGAGACATTTAAATTTCCTTTTTGACCATCTTGAAATCGATCTCGTATCGCGTGAGCTCCATTTACCACCAAATTCAATACAACTTGATTAATCTCTCCAATATTACAGGGTACAAAGGGTAAATTTTCATCTAATTCTAATTGTAATTCGGCATGGTATTTCCACTCATTGGTAGCCACAACTATTGTTGCTTGAATTGCCTGATTTAAATCACTTGGCTTTTTAGCAGATTCTGCATCTTTGTATGCAAAATTTTTCATCGATTTCACAATCGTTGTAATTCTGCTTATTCCCTCTGTTGCCTGATCCACGGCTTCAGGGGCATTTTCGGCAAGAAATTGAAGTTCCTTAAGATCTGGTGCGTTTGATTCCCCCCTTAACTTTGAAATAAAACCTGTTACGGCATCTTTTAAGAACAAAATATTATCATTGGCGAACTGTGAAGGAGAATTAATTTCATGAGCAATCCCAGATGCAAGTTGCCCAACTGCCTCCATTTTCTGGGCATGAACCAATTGAGTTTCTAGTTCTTTGCGTTGGTTCATCTCTTCCTGTAATTGAACTGTTTTAGCCTGCAAGGAAGCAGTTCGCTTTTTGACAGTTGATTCCAATCCCAATATGAGACCTTGCAGTCTTTTAATGACCGACCTGATTTCATATGGACCGGTTTCCTTTAAAGTGAATGGTTTATTATGATCTATAGAATTTTTGGCAGCATATTCAAGCTTACGGATCGGGCTGGCAAAACTCTTGTAAATCACAAATGCCAAGTAAGATACCAATACAAAATAAAGTATACTAGCTACAATCAACATAATTAAATCTGTCTCTTCTTTTTGGCGAAGTTCTATTCCCTTCGCTTCAAGGGCACCACGAGATTCCTGAAGAAAATTTTCTGACTTTTGCTCCAAAATATTAAGTCCTCGATCAAGTTCTTCTCTTGCCTCGTTAAACTGTGATTTTGCTATGTTATTTGCTTTTAAACCTGCCTTATTTTTTGATTCATCCCATACAGATATCTTCTCCATTTTTTTAATGGCAGATGATAGTTTACTAAGTCCTTTTGCAATTGGCTCTAGCAAAACTTTGGGATAGTTTTCTAAATACTTTTCAGAAATATCATTAAGGCCTTTTTTTGCAGCAGTTAAACGATCCCAAGTTACCCCAAAAATACCTTCGTAACTTTCGGGGTAAACTTCGAGGGAAACAATGATACTTCGAGAAACTTCCAGAAAGTCTTTTACATCAGAATATTCACCAGCAGATTTTCCGGAATTTTTACTTTCTTCATTGAGTTCTTTTGTTAACTTGCTGGTACTGTGAAACATCCACCAGCCCAAAATCCCTACTAAGAGTGCACCACCCAAACTTGCCGAAGAAAGTAGCCAAATATATGATCTAACTTTCAATGTTTTTTAGAGAATAATTTTAATGAGCTATTGGAACTGTGACTTGCAACTTTGAAGGAAATGGACTTTCCGCATAACAAGAATTATAGTTTCGTATCACTTTAAGAAGTTGGCGATCAACATCTGCTCCGCAAGAAGCAACAAGAAAACCATCATCAAGTCGAAGCTCCTGCGCTAATCTCATTCCTACCTCCAAATTTTTGACAGCAACCTCTTCAAGGTGAAAAGTTCGCTCTGCAACTACCAATAAATTTGATAAAGAATCAGTGATGACAGGATCATAATCATTAGCCCTACTTTTGAGAGTTTGTACAATGACACTCCTATCATGCCCCAGTTCCTCATAAAAATCAAAATCTAATGAAACTCTTAAAATTGAGGCTAATGTTCGCACCCCTGAACCATTATCTTTTTCAAACCGATGCTGAACATCTATTTTCTGAAGAATTTCTTCGACTTCTTCGAGTCCAGGGATTTTTTTAATCAAATTCTGAGTATCGATGGGTACCTGCTTGACTAACTTCTTCACTTCATGAGGTAAATCCCGTTTATGATATACATCTTCACTTACCGATTCTGGTAATGAAATATATCCTAGTTGAGAAAAAACGCTTGCCACATCAACTCGCCAGCTGTTTGGAACTTGCATCATTTCGGCCAATTCATTTGAAAGTCTTTGAACTCGCTGAGCCCTGCCAAAGAACAATGGTTTTGCAGTAGATAAGGATTGAGCTAAAGCATCGACTGCACCGCGTAATGTTTTATCTAATAATATTCTTTTACTCTTAATTAAATCATGTTGCTCAAGTCCAGAACGAAGAACTTTAATGAGAGTATCCGGCGGACAAGGTTTAGAAAGCATTCTAAATACATTTCCCTCATTAACAGCTGCAATAGCAGATTCAAAATCTGTATGTCCCGTTAAAAGAACCGTTACTACTTCGGGGTCCCTCTTTTTGATTTCAGAAAGCATTGTTGCACCGTTCATTTCAGGCATACGCATATCAGACAAAACTAAGGCAAAACCTTTTTCACGATCAAAAACCTCCAACCCTTCTGCTCCGTTTGAGGCTAAATGAAGCTCAAAATCTTTCCTTAAGTTTAATTGAAAACCTTTTAAAATGGCTTCTTCATCATCAACACAGAGTATTTTATTATTCATTAATTAGTATCGTAGGGGTGTAGCCGAATAAAAAATTTTATAGACAGTTGCAAGTATTGCCAATGGAACGGCTCTAATCAAATACTTTTCACAATTGAAATCATGAATTACTCTCTGCTTCAGATTCTAAAATAAAGTGCTCACAGTCAAATACATGAGAATGTAGTCTGCTGATCCACTCCTTTCCTTCTTGCGTTACCTGTAAAAGGTTCACTCCATTTTCAACATACTTATGCACCTCACCCCAAAAAAAATGAGCGTATCCACGTCGAAGTTCACCTGGGGATTTGCAATTCATTACTTCATTTATGCCCAATTCTTCAAATTCATAGAAAAGAGCTGGAATTTTATGCAAGTACTCAGGGTCACCTAATTGCCCAATCAAATCAGCAGCCCTAGCCAAGCCAGGTAAATCCTCTGTATTTTGATAGTCCTCTCCATCTGGAAGCGGGAAGCGGGTTCTTTCAATACAATTTGAAACTAAGTCTAAATCCACAAATGAAAAATTATCGAATCGCTCATGAACAAAAAGTTTACTTCTCGAAACATGATGCGGTTGAAGCAAGGCACAGGTTCCTGTATCAGCAATTTTAACCATACTTCCTTCTCCATTATCAAATAATCCATTCTTCAAATCATCTTTTTTACACGCACCCTTAACAAATCCAACATCATGACATAAGAGGGCTAATAAGTAATTCAGTCCATCCTTTGCACTAAAACCACCTTCAAAAAGGTGTTTCCCGCGAATTATTTCCTGCCCTACAGATGTAACCATTATTGTGTGGTCTACATTATGGTACAACATATCACCATTTGCTATATTTTCCAAAGAAATAGAAGACGCCATTTTTAGGAAATTAATATATTCTGGATGTTGATTTCCAAATGTAGATTCATAACCTTTACTCAAAAGCTCAGTAAAAGGTAAGATTTTAAGCGTTTGTAAATTTAACATAGATCAATCGAAATAATGATCCATATAACTAGCAAGCTATAAAATTACTATCGGACACCCAAAGTAGTGCCAAATTAAATAAAAAAATAAAGTTGTTACACTGAACTTTTAATTCATGGAACTATTTTTAATATTTACGGAAATTACTATTCCTTTGAACGACTTGGATTGAATGTAGTTAACTTATCAAAAATCTGAGTATCACTCCAACCCTTGGGAGCATAATCTTGGTTTGCCCTCAAATCAGTAACTGTCAGTTCGGCTAAGGATGCACCTGCTGGCGGAACTCTACCTTTCGCCGTCCAAATAATTCCATTTAAAACCAGTTTGCGAAAGTTGTCGGAACCCCAGTTGATATGGTTATGCCCCCCGGTAAAACCAAACCCTCTACCGTTACCATAATCTTTTCCGCGCTGATAAGCCCAAGCAACATGTTGCTTTTCTTTTCTCTTTATAACCGCTTCTCTCACATGCGGATTATTACTATGTGGTCCATCCTTCCTCTTCAAGGTTTCTTCGGATGGTAAAGCAGAGAGAATGGGAGTTACCCCATTCATATTTTCTTGAAAACGCATATGATAGTACCATTCGTCTTTAATTATAAATGGTTTCACACCGTGACTAATTGGATGAGTTGGAAATAATTTAAAGTCTGCCACCCAATGGGGATTTACTGACCAATTGGTTTCAAAGTACCCACCAATCCATTTAAGAAAATAATCACCCGGTGCACCCTTCGGTACCTCAACTCCATAATGAAGACAAACTAAACCAACCCCCCTCCTCATGACCTTATCAAATTCCTTAAGATGGGCATTTAACAGATGCCGACCTCCTCCATCACAATAAACAACGACTGCCGCTGCATCTTTGAAGACATTAGAATCCTTGGGGTATCCATTGTCTGTAATAACAATAGATTTTATACCCACATTAGCCTTATCAAGTTGCTTAGCCAGCAGCTTGGATCCGGCTATATGTTCATGGGAAAAATATCCATGACTTTTTGCACCAGCAACAAAGACTACTTTTTTTGTCTCTCCGGTTAAAAAAGAACAAAACAGGGGTAATAGTAATAAGTATTTTTTGATTATAAGCATAATAAAATTAAGATAAAAAGATTTCTAATCCTTTCATATTCTGATCTTCTATCAAACACAAAAGTAACACCTGTATCTAATTTGTTTAACATTCAGCCATTAATTACATATATGTAATTAATTCTTGGCAGTTATTAAAATGTTGTTAACTTTAAGAACAACATGAGTACATCACTAGTTTTTCGTTTTTGCATTATGATGTTTCTTCAGTTCTTCATCTGGGGGGTTTGGTATGTCCCGATGTGGACATTTCTTGGCACTTTAGAAATTGAAGCCAGTCTGCGCGGAACAGCTTATGCTGCCACTGGAGTAGCCGCAATTATTTCGCCTTTTATTGTTGGAATGATAGCCGATCGATTTTTCCCGACCCAAAAAGTTTATGGCTGGCTTCATATTTTAGGAGGTGCCTGCTTATTGATGATCGGACAAGCCAATAATTGGGAAAGTTTTTACCCTTATTTACTGATGCATTTAATTTTTTACATGCCTACCCTTGCGTTGGCTAATTCCCTCTCCTTTCAGAACATGAAAGATCCACAGAAAGAATTCCCTCCCATACGTACTTTAGGAACCATCGGATGGATTGCTTCAGGAATATTAGTTGGAAGCAGTTTCTTTGTGGATGGAATATACAAAATCTCGTGGCCAGCCTTTTTAGGAGGGAATCCACCTCCGGACGAATGGAGTTCGATTTCACTTACACCTGGAACTTTTGAAATTGGTGCGATTGCTTCTTTTGCTCTAGGTCTTTATGCATTTTCACTTCCTCACACACCCCCCAAAATGAAAGGGAAGGCAGTGACTGCAGGAGAAGTGCTTGGACTAAAGGCATTCAGGCTTATGAAAGACAGATCGTTTGCTATTTTTATACTTTGTTCGTTCCTTACCTGCATTCCACTATCTTTCTACTTTCAATCCGCAAATGGATTTCTTAAGGAAATGGGCGTATCTAATTCGGAAGGTGTAATGACCCTTGGACAGGTTTCAGAAATTTTCTTCCTTCTATTAGTACCGTATTTTTTCCGTAAACTTGGTGTTAAAAAAATGCTAATGATTGGTATGTGCTTTTGGGTCCTTCGTTATATTCTTTTCGCAAATGCAGATGCTCAAACACATGCCCTGCTTTATTTAGGAGTCATTTTTCATGGGATTTGCTACGACTTCTTCTTTGTTACCGGTCAACTCTATGTCGATAAAGTAGCCCCAAAAGATATTCGTTCAAGCGCACAAGGGTTTATTGCTTTTGTGACTCTTGGAGCAGGAATGTTTGTTGGAGGAGAACTTAATGGATGGTGGAACTCCAAACAAAAAATTGCAGAAGAGATGAATTGGGAAGCAGTTTGGTATTTCCCCGCAATTATGGCCGCAGTTGTATTATTGATCTTCTTCTTTGCCTTTCGGGATCCTCCCTCGGTAAAAGAAATTTAATATTTTACCATTAATCACTTTAAAATTAACTAATATTATATAATAGAAATTAATAATGAATCATTCATCTTCTCGTCGAAATTTTGTTAAAGCAAGTTCCGCAATTACTGCCGGAACAATTCTTACCTCGCCTTACATTGGAAAAGCTGCACAGAATGACCAAATTATTAAAATAGGCTTAGTGGGAATTGGAGGTCGCGGAAGCGGAGCGGCCGCACAGGCAATGAATGCAGATCCGAATGTAGCCCTTACAGCAATTGGTGACCTTTTTGAAGACCGAATCAAATTACGTAGTAGAATTCTTAAGGCTCGAGGTCGCGACAAATATCAGGTTACAGATGAAACTACTTTTACTGGTTTTGATGCTTATAAAAAAGTCATTGATTCGGGTGTTGATGTAGTAATTTTAACTACTCCACCTGCGTTTAGACCTCAACACTTAGAATATGCTATTCAAAAAGGTGTTCATTGTTTTTTTGAAAAACCAGTGGCGGTAGATGCCAAAGGAGTTCGAAAAGTGATTGAACTTGCCAAGAAAGCAAAAGAGAAAAACCTAAGTTTTATGTCGGGGTTCTGCTGGAGGCACCACAAACCGAAACAAGAAGTTTTTGGGCGCATTTTAGATGGTGCCATTGGAGATGTTAATGCCATGTACAGCACCTATAACGGAGGAGAAGTTTGGAAAAAGAAACGAGAAGATGGGTGGAGCGACCTGGAGGCACAGACAAGAAACTGGAATGCACATTTATGGCTTTCAGGAGACTCCATTGTTGAACAAGCGGTTCATTGTATTGATATGATGCAATGGGCAATGGGAGATACATTGCCCGTCCATGCTGAAGGTTCCGGAGGTAGACAAGTTTACGATGACATGGATAAATATGGAAATATTTACGACCATTTTGCAGTTGCATATCAATGGGAAAATGGCCCTCGTGGTTACCACTTTTCTCGCCAACAGAATGGAGCAGCTGGGAGTTATGAATTAGAACTTTTTGGAAACAAAGGATTTTGTTCCGCTAAAAATAGACATCTTATTGATGCAGGTGATAATTCTTGGAGATACAGAGGAGAAAATAATGACATGTACCAAACTGAACATGACGAACTCTTTGCATCCATTCGAAATGGCAAAGTTTTCAATGATGGGGAAAGAGCAGCACAAAGTACAATGGTTGCAATACTAGGAAGAATGGTCGCTTATACTGGACAAAAAATTAGCTTTCATGATGCACTGAACTCAAAAGAATCACTCGTTCCATCAAAATTTGACTGGGAAATGAAACTGCCAGTTCCGAACCCACCGATTCCTGGTGTAACTCGATTTGTATAAGATTGCTCTAAATGATATTACCTGAAAACTTCTAATTTGCCTGCAACTTACGACCTAACCAATCTATAACAGATTCAGATAATATATTGATTGCGCCCCCAGAAAAGAGATGGTCCGCACCATCAATTTCAATTAATTCCCGAGAGTTTTCAAAGTTTAATATTAACGAATGCGAGTCAGTTATTGGCACAATTTCATCTGCTGTTCCATGAACTAACAGCCAAGGTATCTCCACACTTGAAGCCCTTGGTAGCACACTATTAATCTGCTTCATATCATCAACGAATTCATGAGATAAAGGACATTTCGGATCACCCCGCATGTACGCATTATTGGGCGAAACTACTCCAAATTCAGCTTGGCTAAAAACTTGAGTTTTTACAATTCCTGCGAGAGATATCAAAAGTTGAATTCGTGAATCTATAGAAGCAGTTAACACCCCAATTGCTGAACCCATATCATACCCTGCATAAATTGGGCGCCATCCTTGTTTAGTAGCAGTAGTTAAAATGGCATACAGATCATCAATTCCTTTTGAAATGGTACTTTCCTGAAACCTACCTTCAGATTCACCGTTACCAGAAAAAGAAAAGCGTAAAACTGACATCCCTTCATTGGCTACATTTTCAGACAATCCAGCTACCAAAGAGTGATCTTTATCTCCTGTTACTCCGTGGCCCACAATCAAGAGATATCGATTTTTTTGAGAACCGTAATGAAAAGTGTAATCAATTTTTTCTCCTTGTTTATTTTTTATGACATCAAGCATATCACTTCATTTTTATTCTTAACTAATTTAAGTAAGGAAACTTTATAATTAATCAGACTTCTAAAGTAGAGTCTTGATAGAATATTAATTTAATTCAAAGGAGATTCTTCTATTGCCCTTAAAGAATTAAAATAACGATAAAAAAGAGGATCTTTTGTACGAATTTGATTCATAACACCCTTACCCATTTCTTCGAACCCAAAACCTAGTTTTATAATCAAATCTCGATTACTAACTAATTTGAGTTTAACATCTGCGGCATGAATCTGTCTATATCCCCGAATTATTTCACAATCAAAACTTGGAGTATTTAAATTAGGATTAATTTCATCCTGTTTTTCAATTTCATTTATAGACTCTTCAATCCTGCTTAAATCAAAATTATTAACCGTTTGAATTTGTGGGTTGCTTTCAATTACAGTAGAATCGAAATTTGTGGGTTGCTTGGAGATTGTATCAACATTACTTACAACTTCTTTCTTGAAAGAATTATTATCCAATTTCATATCTTCAATGAAATTTGCACAATGAAGTACATAAGAAGCGAACGAGGATGGTAAGGCTTTTCTCGCATGAAAGTTTTCGTTGATACGAACTAATCCGCCTAATTTTGAAGTGTAAAGATTTTCATTTGATCGTGCCATTTTCACCCAACTATAGAGTAAATCCAACCCGTCTTCATTCATTCGTCGTTCATCGTCTATTTCAAAATAGACCCAAGGTAAAGTCATGTCTGTAGGAGGAGCCACAAACTCATCAGGATCTGTGATCATTATCGCCTTCCAGCAATTTGGTTTTATTTGACAGGATTCCATTAAAATTGAGGCGGCCTTTCCGTCCGCCCAGGCATATAAATTCTCTGCTAATAAACTTTCATCACGTTGCCATTGTGTTATCTTATCAAGCAAGTCAGAGCTGGAAGTGACAGGTAAAACTAGGCAACCAAATCCTCTCTCTAATATAAAACCAAAACTTGCCTCAAGGTTCGAAAAATCTTCTCTGTAAGAATCAGTAAAATCTTTAAAGACAATCTTTATAAATATGCCTTTTGCAAATTCTAGCCCATCGCCAACTCTTCTTGCTTTCTGTGATTGAACATCCATTACGGTCGCCAATTTCTTAAATCCTGGTAAAACAACGCCATGAACACTTTCAAAATCACGAATTTCAAAATCAGACAATGGTTCAAACTTACTTTGAATATAGTTCATGTAAGAATCCCTAAGGGGGCGTGTAAAACTCATAACACTTTCTGCGTATTCATTTTCTTCCCCAACCCAGTAACCTAAGTGATCAGGTTTAGGAGAATCTGTGGGTCTTTCAGCAAAATGATCGAGAGGTAGTTTTTTGAGGAATGAATTATAAATTGCTTGGCTAGGTTTACCCCATGCTAAGGAAAGCCTCCAATTTGCATAACCCTCTACCAAGCGGAAACAAGCACTTTCTAAAATATAAACACAAAATAATGTAAATAAAACCAAGGTTGAAACTTTTAAAAATCTCTTCATTTTTCTTATTCTGCCTTATCTTCAACTAGAGTATTCTGAGAAAGGTTTTTTTCATTTTCAGAAATCTCAATATTGGGGTTTTCTACTGAAGTTGCGGCATCTATCTGATTCATTGTAGATTTAATAACTTCCTCTGATAAATTTTCTTCTGAACTTGTGGATTGGGTATCTAAATCTTCAGTAGGCAAGTCCGACATTTCATTATTTCCCTGAGTTTGCTTGTTAGGTTGTTCTAATTCATCGCCTTCCTCGCTCAAGGAAATTTCTTTTGAACTTGTGGATTGGGTATCTAAATCTTCAGTAGGCAAGTCCGACATTTCATTATTTCCCTGAGTTTGCTTGTTAGGTTGTTCTAATTCATCACCTTCCTCGCTCAAGGAAATTTCTTTTGAGTCTGATTTACTGTCAATTTCAGTTGAATCTATTTGGGTTGGAAGTGCCATCGAAGTTTCTTCAGTAGTTTGCTGCTCTGGTATTTCACTTTGTAAATCATCGGGGGGGGGTATTTCCTTTACATTATTCGATTCGCTTACAGTTTGCTCAACAGGTGGCACAGTTTGTTTTACAGATGAAGTACTAACATTTTCAGAAACTTTAACCGCATCAATTCTGCGAGTCTTCTTTTGAGAACGAAATGAATAAGCAAAGAGAAGAATTGAAAAAACAAGTGAGATCGTTGTTGCAATAAATAATTCATTTTTTTCGCTTTTCACAACAATATGATCTTCGCCGACAAACTTTAACCAGAACGCAACTACCACCAAAAATAGTGGAATTGAAATTCCCCGAAAGAGAAATCTGAGTCGCCTAAAATTTTCTTCTATCGAATAAAGGCTTATAAAAAAAAGGGAATAAAATAGTAAAGCTAAGGAAAGGAAAATTTTCAACCTAAAGACTTTGCTCACAACTGAATCTGAACTCGAAGCACCAAATAATTCTGGTATTGGATAACCTACAAAATAACTATCTGACAAGGTTATCATAAAGTTTTCTAAGGCTTTATAATCAAATGTTAATGCAAGCCAAAAGAACGGGATTATTAAAAAACAAACACCCCCCAATGAAAGAAAAAAAACTCGGTTAATGCTAGGCACGGAATCTTCATTGTCTATAAAACAGAAATATATGCAAGGTTTTCTATAGTCTTTATCTAGGAGATAACAGAGGAAAAAAAGTTATAATTTAAATATTAAATGTTTTTTAATTATATATTTACAATCATTCCCGTACTATCACCCATGTGTTTGGCTCTTACACCTATTTTATCCAACAATCCAAGGTGTAAATTTGTCATAGGAACGCCAACACTATTTTTTGTAAATTTATTGGTTCCTTCATTATATCTTCCTTCAGAAAAATCATGGTGTCTACCAGTTTGTAAACCATGAGACTTACCCCCTGCCAGAAGTACAGGCAGGTCCGAATGCCGGTGTAGATTGCCATCACTAATACCGCTTCCTAGAATAATCATGCAGTGATCGATTAAACGGCTGCCATCCATTTCTTTTGTCGTAGCGAGTTTCTCCAGGAAATAAGCAAACTGTTCGGAATAAAAATGATCTATGCGAGCCAACTTCTTAATCATATTTGGATCGTTTCGATGATGCGAAAGAGAATGATGACCTTCGGGAACACCAATATCCCGAAAACTTCTATTGCTTCCATCGTGTGCCATCAAAAAAGAACTTATTCGAGTTGAATCACTTTGATAAGCGATGGCCATCATATCAAACATGATTCTCAAATGATCTTTATAATTCCCGGGGATCCCTTCAGGACTTTTAAAATCAGACAGATTCGCTCTTTGATTTTCGTCCCGCTCGATTCTCTTTTCAAGTTCACGAACGCTCGTGAGATATTCGTTCAATTTTCCTTGATCCGTTTTTCCAAGACGCTTTTTTAAACGAGCGGCATCTTCCAAAGCAAAATCAAGAATACTTTTGTTAAGCCCATTTCTTTTAAGTTGGTTTTGGCGGTCAATGAAAGAGTTTGATTGGCCAAACAAGCGTTCAAAGACCAAACGAGGATTAGACTCAGGAACCATAGGCATAGACTCTGTTTTCCAAGACAGGTTGTATTGGTATGCACAGCTGTAGCCGGAGTCGCATTTGCCAGACCTTCTTACTCCATCACAACTCAATTCCAATGAAGGTAGTTTTGTATGATTACCAATTACCCCTGCAGCAATTTGGTCAACCGAGACCCCAATCCTAATATCCTTGCCTCCTGTCTTTTTGGCCTGACAGCCCGTCAAAAAAGTAGCATTAGCTCTTGCATGATCTCCGGCACCGTCGCCATTTGCATTTGCCTTGGTATGATCTAGTCCGCTCAAAACCTGTAAGTCGTCCTTAAGATTTTGAAGAGGTTTTAGGCTGTTTGGTAATTCCCTCAAAACTCCGGTCTTTTGCGGACGCCACTTGTCCATAATGACTCCATTGGGGATATAGGTGAAGCCCATTCTTAATGGAATGGTCTTGGGCAATGTACTACCAAGGGATTCCATATAAGGTAATGCGAGAGAAACTCCCAAGCCCCGAAGTATGGATCTACGACTGAAATTAGGACTACGCATCATAAATCATGTTGATAAATATTAATCATTGAAGACGAATTAATCAAACATCCTTAGTTGGAAAATTGAAAAGGTTTACTCTGAATAACTTTAAAAAGTATATCAGCAAGATTGATTTGACCATTTTTAAAACTCATAACAACTTGGTCCACAGCCACTCTGTCTTTGTAGGTAAGCCCCCGCCCTAGTCCATAAACAAATAACTTCTGGGTAATGCAGCGAACAATTGAATGCTTCTTATTTTGCAAAAGGAAATCTTGTAATTCCTTGATACCGCTAAACTTTTCTCCAGTACTCAATTTTCCGAAAACATCTATAGGTTGATCCCCCTCATAATTTCTCCAATTTCCTACCGCGTCAAAATTCTCCATTGCATAGCCTAGGTTGTCCATACTCGCATGGCAGGAATAACATGTTGGGTTTTGGGAATGTTGTTTCATCTGTTCTCTTAATGTAAGCGTTTTTTGACTTCCCTTATGAGGTGCCTCCAATTCGGCTACACCTGGTGGTGGATCCCTGGGTGGTGAAGCCAATAAATTATCCAATACCCATTTCCCGCGCTTAACCGGAGAGGTGCGAGTCGGATTAGAAGTTATTGTTAAAATGGAGCCATGAGTAAGCAAGCCACCTCGCTTCTTTAAATCACTTCCATTGAAAATAACTTTGCTAAACTTTTGATCGTATTTCCCACCCAATCCGTAATATGTGGCAAGGTCTTGATTGATCATGGAAAAGTTTGCACCCAAAAGAAGATCTACGGGTAAATTTTGTTTAAGTAAAAATTTAAAAAATTCCTCAGTCTCCCGAAGCATGGACACTCGAACTTTATTAGTAAATTTTGGGAATTGTTCTGGGTTTGGGTTTACCAAATACAAGTCTCTCAACTGGAGCCATTGCCCGCAGAAATTTTGAACGAATGCATCAATATTTTCATTAGAGACCATCCTATTAAATTCCTGATGTAAATTTGCCCTAAGTTTACCCTTTTCTGCCAAGCCCCAAAGACCATCATCTGGAACCGAACTCCAGAGGAAATATGACATCCGGTGAGCCAAGGCAAATTCGTCAAGTTGTTTATAATTCGAGTTACTTTTCTGAAGACTTTTTTTCTCTTCTCGAAAAATAAACCGGGGAGAAATCATAGCTGCTTTGAAAGTCTCCCGCAAAGCCTCTACACCCGAAATTCCGTCATTTCTTTTCATAAAGTAAAAAGCTTTGTGCCGATACACTTCTTTCTCATCTAATGGCATTCGGTAAATACGAGGAAGCCATTTCTCAAGAGTTTTCAATACATGGACATCTTCTATTTTTTCTGTTTCCCATTCACCTAACAGGCGGGTTCTCGAATCCCTAAATTTTAGAGCAATGTCATTTGGGAAACATATTTTGACTTCATTTATATATAAATTTCGATCACGAAGTTTTGGATTTTTATTTTTGGGATCATAGAAATCATTAATAAAAGCAAGTGAAATTTCATTGATAGCTTTTTCTTTTGCAGAAAACTGGAATGTGAAAATAGAATTTTGAGGATATTCTGAATCAATGGAAAAGGTTTTGATTTTCTTGCCATTAACATTCACTTGCATCTTTGCCAATTCGTCACCGGCTCTGCTTGCCGAAGCGTGTACTTTTACTTCATATATTCCTCCATGTTCCGATGGATGAGAAATGATAAAACTACCAAGAGTAGGGAGTACACGGTAATTACCCCGCTTAGTGCCACCGCCAATATCATCCACTAGAAATCGGAGAGGCTCTTGCAAATCGTCTACTGGGCCAAGAGTCTTTTCCATAACGATTTCAGCCATGCCCAAATACTTTTCCATAAGCAGTGGAGAAAGAGTCAGTACTTCTCCAATTGTATCAAATCCATATCCTGTATCATCAGCTGGGAAATAATTATTCGCATCAATCGAAACCTGAAATAAATCCTTGACCGTATTTTCGTATTCGGTGCGATTAAGCCTTCTTAAAACCACATGCCCAGGGTCAATCTGATCAGGTTCGAATTGGAAGGATGCTTTTTCCACCCAAGATAAAATTGTGGAAATTTCATGATCACTTGGTTGAAGAACATTAGCTGGAGGCATATTTCGATTGTAAATGTTCTTCCAAACTCTATCCCATTTTTTATGATGATCTTCGAACTTTCCCAATGAAATTAATTCGTCCAAAGCAAAATCACCTTTTTGCGCACCATCACCATGACAATCATAGCAGTACTCCTCCAACAAGGGTAGTACTTCATTCAAAATTAATTCCCTCTTTCCCTCTTTAGCAAAACTGAATCCTAGCAATGCAAAGTAAAAGATTCCAACAGTCCAAAAAAATTTGCGAACGAATTTCATACAAATTCCATTCTCATTCTTTTTAAAAAATACTACAAATATTCTCTCTAGGTAGTACGAACTTTTATATCAGAAGATAACATTAAATTTACTTGGAAAGAATGGTTATGTCGTCAAAGAGGATTGGTGTGCTGGCATAAGGAAAACCCCACAAGGCGCATTTTCCTCCCTTGTATTGGATACTGAATTTTTCACTGATCAACCAAGTGTCGGGTTCCGCTTCTTGCTTCGGCCAGAGCTTGTACTGTGCGAATGTAGATTGATTTGAATCTTCTGGCGTCATTTGGAAGCGAACTGACCACCATTGATCTCCCATCCAAGAAAAGGGTATTTCCTTTAGAATTTGATCATCGAAAGATAAAACTAGATTCCTAGATGCTGGATTTAACCGCAATCGCAGCCCACGGACTCCTCCCATTCCCGCCGCAAATGATGGCATTCTCCTTCCTTTCTTACTCGAGAAAAAAGAAAATCGTAATTCCAATCCCTTTTCTCTAATCCTCGGACCAAAAAGAAGACCGAAGTCGCCCATCGGCGATCCAGGCAAAGCCAAGCTTTTCTGATTATTCTGATCCACCTGTACCGAATACGCTCCGTCCAATATAAATAAACTCTCTGGCTCGGATCCAATTTCTAATTCTGAAAAGTCTTCACTGAACTCAACAACCCATTCGGAATTACTTTTATTGGTAGCTACATTCACATTTTTATCATTGGCATTCTTAACAGATAAACCGCTTTCAATTTCTTTATGAACGCATCCAAAAATTAAAAAATAGGTTAAAAGAGCAAATGTCTTTAATGGAGATTTATGACTTCTCATAGATGATCTAAACTTATTCATTTTGTAACAGGTGAAGTTGGCTTTTGCCCAAAATTATGTGAACGGCAACACCCACCCAGAAAAAAGCGAGGATGGAAAGTATTATAAAAAACCATATGAAACTAAGGCTTGGCGAATCTAGGATACCACCAAACAAAGCTGGGGAAATTCCCAAAATGGCCGAGATTGAACCGAGGAGGATTCCCCATATTGCTAATTGTGCATGCTCTAAAAAGACATTTCTTCGAAGTTGGTTTAACTGGAATCCAATTGCTTCAAATAAAGCAAATTCATGACCGCGCTCAACTAAGTTTCGTGCCACGACCAACCCTAATCCACATGTTCCAATTAACATTCCCAACCCCCCTAGTCCCTGGAAAATAGATAAGTATGTATTCTCTACTTTCTGTAATTCTGAAAGCCTTTCTAAAGAATTCTGAAACTCCATCCCATTTTGAAATAGTCGGTCCTCCAAATGAACTGCTAACTTCTCAGCAGCCACTCTATTTCCGGTCAGCATAAAACTTCGATATCCACCCTGTTGTTTAAATTTATTCAAGAAATCATCTTCTTTAATAAAGATTGATCCCTGTAACATAGATCCTTTGAAGGCTCCGACGACTTCAATCTCGAAAGGTTTTCCTTCTCCGTCAACATAGTTTAGCCGTTCACCAGTTCCCATCTTCAATGCCCACATTAAAGTGTTTTGGTCGACTAAAGCAGGAATAGCTTCACCGTCCAGATTTTGGTATAGACTAGACCAGTTTCCCTCGGCAAATTCAAATCGACCTTCAAAATCACTAGGTTTAATACCGAAAATTTTAGGACGAAGTGCTTTGTTCAAATTTAGACAACTAGCATCATCTCCCTCCCGTAAACGTAAAGGAATCACATTCGCCTCGTGTAGAAGACTTTTATTTAAATCAAAAAGATTTATGGCCTCACCCTGATTTAAATCATCATATATAGGCACGGCTGATTCCCCCCAGAAGGAAAACCCGCCCGTGCCAGATTGTAAATCAGTTGGAGAAGCAGGAGGAGCCTTTCGAAAGGCTCCTGTGCTCACAACAAGAAACGCACCTGCGGCCATAGAACCCACTGTTACCAGACTTCTTCCTGAACGCCTACCTAAATTCCTACGATTAAGTTGGGTAAGGTTAGAAAAACTTTTATCAGCTTCTTCTTTTTTACCTAAGTTTGACCAAAATAAGAAAAGTCCACTCACCAGTAATAACCCGCCCGCACCAAAAAAAGCCATTGATGCGTGACTGCTCTGTAAACCAACGAACCAAGCTAAAAATAGAGAAAGGAGCATGCAAAGGATCCCAACCCATTTGTGCCACCTTGCTCTCGTTACAATAATGTTTTCGCCAACCGAACCCTCGCATCCAGTGACAAGGAGCTCTCTGGGCTCTCGCTTTAACAACTTTCTCGTTGACCAAATCATAGCCAATAAAGAAATAGCAGTAGAACATATTCCACCAATAATCACAGAATTTGATGATGAATTATAATCAAAATGGGTACCGGATACCGCCCCACTCCATTGTCCGCTCAACAGACCAAGAATCGTTTTTCCATAAATAGTTGCAAGGAATACTCCCACAATAGAACCAATACCTGCGGTCAATA
This sequence comes from Opitutia bacterium, assembly GCA_018645475.1. Lineage (GTDB taxonomy): Bacteria > Verrucomicrobiota > Verrucomicrobiia > Opitutales > Seribacteraceae > Seribacter. The sequence continues at coordinate 31,001 of JABGWU010000235.1, read as the reverse complement.
AGCCCTCGCCCCAATAAACCAGTCTTAACTTTATTGTTTTCCAACCAACTGCTCTCAAAACCCCGATTTGCTGACTTCTTTGTTCAAGCGAAAAACTAAAGAGCATCCCGGTTATTGCCAATGCAGCCATAATCACAAAAAAACTAAAGCCTATAAACAACTGACCAAAATCAACTGGTGATTCTACGGCTTTTTGTGCATCTGCTCGAAGAGCCCGGAGGACCAGTCCGGCATCCTCCGCATATAAATTTTTACGCAAATTCTTTTTTAACTCTTCCTTGGAAATACTTCCTTTGTCTATTCTCAGTCCAGTTAGCGAACCCCAACGGTTTCCCCACATCTCCTGTCCGGCCTTAAGAGAAATGAAACCCTTTGGCGTGCCCCGGTACTCGTCCCAATAATGTTCATCGCGATCCCGTACCTTATGGACAATAGGAATCCCCGTATCCCACTCTCCACAGGATTCGGCGTCTGACAGTCCTGGAAATCGGGGAGTCCAATCGCTTTCCTGATTTTCCGGAACGGCTTGTGACATCGGAAGAATTTTTCGCAAGACAAATTCTCTTGAAGATTCGATCAATTTTCTTCTTTCCCCAACCGTGTAATAACTAACACTTATTGAATCTCCAAGTGATGCATTTAAATCATCCGCAGCCCATTGATTAAGTGCAATGTCTTGATCCTTCCAATCCTCGCTAAGAAAATCCACACTTTGGGGTGCCACCGCACTCATCATGGAGTACGGTATTAAAGCAGTACCATCCATATCCGATCTATTTTCAATTGCATTTACTAAATAAGTTAGAACACCAACGGATTTCCCGCTTACACGGCTAACCTGCTTAGCTAAACGATCCGAAAGAAAAACCTGCCGAGTTCTAACACTCCATTCATTTGAATTACGGAGCTCCTTAATTTCGATTCCTGCATCTTCTAAGGTCCAACTTTTGTTCATTGCCTTCTTTGCGAGTTCTAGGTCAACCTCGGCTTCATTCGGAGCACCCATAAGGAGGAAGTTTGCAAATTGTGTGTTGCCTGAAATTTCATCAAGAGAACGGAAAAGTTTCTTCTGCAAGGAATTCAAAGGGACGAAAAGCGTAAGTGGTTCACGCTGATTTCCCTGTAGCCCGAAATTACCAAAACCTTCTGCGGGTATGATTCCACCAAATGGATTGTTCATTGTAACAAACTTATTATCCCGCTCACCTGACAATGGTGCATCTCTGGAAAACAGGCTTGGTTCTTCCATTCTCAGAATTAATCTATCGTCCTTCTCCATGTTTAATCGTTTTCCAAGTCTTTCATTTACAAAAAAACTACCGGATCCCCATTCTGGAAATTCCTTTTTCAGCGACCAAGTGCCAAGTGGCGTGTGAGAAAAGTCAGGTGCAAGTTTCCAAAACCTCTGATCTACTCCTAAAATTTGCACATTGGTCACACGAATCGTACCGTCGGGATTTGTTAATGTTCCCCGCGTCAATGCAATAGGTGCGATTGTAACATCATCTGCTAGAATATCTTTAATTCTAGTTGCGAGATCCTCTTCAAAAAAACCGTCAGGAGAGAGCATGGCGACATCCCCCTTCCCTATTCTTTTCTCAGCCAAATCCTTCAAGGTAGAACGGACGGAATCACCCACAGTCAAGGCACCTGTAAGAACTATACCACATAAGGCAGCAGCTAGAACAATACCCGTATTTTGCCTTCGGAAGAAAAGCAAATTTCTAAGGATTAACTTCCATAGACTCATTATCTCTGTTTGTTTAAAATTCCATCCTTTAAATGGTAGGCTTGTTTCATTTTGTTAGCACTATCTGCAGAGTGAGTAACCATTAGCAAAGTAATTCCTTTCTGATCATTCAGTTGAATAAGCAGATCAATAAGATTACCAGAGTTTGTTTGATCAAGAGCACCAGTCGGTTCATCAGCTAACAAGACTAAGGGATTATTAATCAAAGCACGAGCCACAGCAACCCGTTGCCTCTCGCCTCCTGATATTTGACTGGGCAAATGAGCCAGTCGGTGGCCAAGTCCAACTTCTTCTAAAAGCTCGGTTGCTCGATTACGTAGTTGCCTACCCTCTAATTTACCAAATCCTGCAAGAGCTGGAACCATTACATTTTCTAAAACCGTACATGACGGTAGAAGATGGTGAGACTGAAAAATAAAGCCCACGGTTTGATTTCGGTATTCTGCTACGGTCTGATCTGAGAGTGAGGACAGACTTTGCTGATTTACCTCAATGCTTCCACCCGTTGGCTTATCCAATAACCCTATCATATTGAGTAAGGTGCTTTTCCCGGATCCGGAAGGTCCAACAATTGCTACAGAGGAGCCCTGTTCCACTGATAAATTAACTTCATTGAAGACATCTACAGCCTCTTCTCCATCTGGGGAGGGAAAAGATTTTGAAAGATTGGAAATTTCAATAATATTTTTCATCTTTTTTTAAAATTTTTGGCTAAGGCTTAATCCACCTTCTGGCCTTCATCTCATGACGAGGTAAAGTTCCAGCTTCTACTTGTTTTACTGATATTCGTAAGGAAAATGATTCCTGAAGTGCTTGTTCCAGTTTATTTGAAATATCCGCACTGGATTCAATGTTTACCTTTGCTTCCAGCATGGAATCATGCTCATCAAAAATTACTTGATATTCGACAATCTCAGGGAAGATTGAAACCACAGCATGAACCGCTGAGGGATATAAGTTCACTCCGCGTACCACCACCATATCATCCGCACGACCAAGAATTCCACCGATCAGGTCGAATGTGGGGAGACCGTTTTCATCATAACCGCGTTTCGCTTTAACAAGATCACCAGTTCGATATCGAAATACCGGACAACCCGTTCGACCCAATGTGGTAAGCACAAGTTCCCCCTGCTCTCCATCTTGAAGATGTACGCCACTTTCCGGATCGATCACTTCTGGAAAATAACTATCTAAAATAATTCGTAGCCCACCATTACAACCCGGAGTTTCATAAGCAACAGGACCAGCTTCGGTCATGCCATAATGATCATGAATTTTTAGCCCTTTTCTCCAAACCGAAGTAATCTTTTTGCGAAATTCTTCATCGCTACCTCCAGTTTCACCAGCCACAATAATAGCTTTTAGGTTATGACTACCCAAGTCTACACCACTTTGTACAGCTGAATTTGTCAGTCGACTTGCGTAAGTAGGAGTACAGAATAAGAAATCAACATCATTTTCAATGATTCCATGAAGGCGTTGCTCCGTAGTTTGTCCTCCTGTTGGAATGCACAAACAACCTCTCTCTTGTGCTGAATCAAAAGCAGTCCAAAACCCTAAAAAAGGGCCAAAGGAAAAAGCAAATAAACAACGGGATCCTTTTTGTACTCCAACTGAATTCAATACCTCATTCCAGTTTTTTAACATCCAACGCCAATCTGTAGTTGTATCAAACCAAGGCATAGGACTACCCTGGGTTCCACTGGTTTGGTTAAATTTCGAATATTCTGAAATAGGAAAAGTCAGGTTTGACCCATAAGGCGGATTAAGCTGACGATCCTGAACTAAATCATGCTTCGATGTAAAAGGACAACGTTCTTGAAACTCATCAAAACCTGAAAGTTTTTTGGCATTAGTGATTTCATTCCAACGGGTTTTATGAAATTGATTTGTACATCCGACTTGAATTAACAAATTTTGAAAACTTTTCCAGCGATCTGCTTCCCATTCCTCAGCAGAATGATTCATCTTACAATATCAAGAGGTTTTTTGAACAGCACTTTGTGGTGCTTTGGGTGGCTTAGGTGCATGTTTGGTAATTAAATAACCCCCCAATGCGGCCATAGCGATTCCAAGGATGAAAGGCCATTTAACATAAGACCAATTCCCCTCTTTGGTCGTACTCACGACGGCGTTAACCATGGGTGCACCCGCAAAAATAATCGACATAATAACAGGCACATACGCTGGCGAAGGCATCTTACCAAACGCGAGAAGAACCCCGAGAGCACCGATCGCACCAAGAGTTCCCGCAATTAAGGACCATTGCCAACCCTTTGTAGGAAAGGTCCAAAACGCAACATTTCCACCCTTTAACTTTAGGATGATTAAGGGGGCAACTACTGCGGTGAGGAAATAAGCTAACCCGACCCAGAGAAAAGCCATGATCCGTCCGTTCTCCTTGTCAGCCATATTAGTTGAGCCAATATGCATACAAACACCATAAGTTCCCCAACATACGACGGTTAATAAGGCATAATATAAAAATTGCATATAATTTTCTCCTTCTTGAATTTTGTAATATTACTTTTTTTAAACGATTTTCTCCTTCACAATTTTAGGAATATTTATGGGGGTCATAGAACCCGAAGACTGATCAAACCGAACGCAGGCAGCAACAGTCTCGCCTTCGGCTGCCTTTACATGTTCTCCACCTTCATGTTTCCAAAATTGAAAAGTATATACAATCGAACGATCGCAAATTTCGGAAATGATTAACTTTACTTCAACCTCTTCTTCAAATCGAAGGGGTCGTTTGAAACGGCATGAAGTTTTGACCCGAGGCCAACCAAATCGTCCATTCTCATCTTCCATATCAACCGAAAGACCAAGGCTTCGAAGAAATTCATGCTCACAAATTTCCATCCATCGATAAAAATTTGTAAAATGCATAATGCCAGCGAGATCTGTTTCACTAAACTCTACTCTTCGAGTAATTGAAAATGTGGTTGTCATATTTATAAATTTTAAAATTTCGCTAGTGCAGGAGCGAGGATATTATCCACCAAAGATTGGGCTAATTTTTTATTTGAATATTTGTCAAGGACAGCAGTGCGACCATTTATTCCCTTTTGTTTAAACTCTTTTGGATTCTTGAGGATTTCATCAAGACTTTGAGCTAGGGTTTCAGGATTGTTTTTATCATAAATTAGACCACCTTTAGTTTCTTGAATAATTTCAGGAAAAGCACCACTTTTGGGAAGCACGACAGGTGTGCCCGCAGCTAAAGCTTCAATTACATAAAGTCCAAACGCTTCTGGATATCGAGAAGGAACAGAAAATACACTAAGGTTTTTCAAAAAACTTAGTTTCTCTTCTCTTTTAATATTCGGATAAATTTGACTATATTCTGAGAATCCCGACTTTAAAAGCTTGTCCTTTTGCTCTTCAACAAATGCCACATCTTCGTCAGTCATGCCTCCTGCAATTTCAAGCCGTAAATCCGGATATTCATTTGATTTCTTCAAAATAAGAAAAGCATCCACTAAAATGTCTAAGCCTTTAAGTGGGCAAAGTCGGGCAAGAAATCCGATTATTGGAGGTAAAATCTCTTTTTCATTTTGTGAAAATCCCTCTGTTGTAATCCCATTGGGATGGTATAGAACTTTTTCTTTTTCTAATTTCAATCGTTCGGCCATTAAATTTCCAAAATATTGGCTCGGTGTTATGCACCCATCCAACTTTTGAACATCCGTTCTTAAAAATTGCCAAGCCTGTTCTTTATATTCCGGAAGAAGGGAATCAAGAAAGGAATCCTCACCCTGCAAAAAGCCATAGACAGGAATATTTAATTCACGTCGTAAAACTTTCCCAATTCCAGCGAGCATAATTGTAGAAAGTAAAATAATATCTGGTTTACCGTGCTGATGAAACCAATCCACAACTTTTCGAACTTCCTTGGCAAGAGGACCATCTTCGCCACGAAAAGTAGAAAGGGTTATTTCACCTAAATCTTTACTCGATGTCATACCACTCCTGGCAGCAGCTTTTTTAAGAAGCCATTTGTTATCCAATGCTTTGTCGATCCAAGTTGGAGTATGGCGAAAGACAGAAAATTTATGCTGTAGATAAACATTAATTCCGCCAAAAAAAATAGGTAGTTCCTCGGAAGCGGGCTCCTCGTCTAAAAAATGGGGCAGGTAAGTGGGAAGCATGGTTACATCATGCCCGGCATCTATTAAACTGCGAGCAAGAGAATTATCGCGCATGCAGACGCCACACAAATAATTCCCAGTACCAGGTGTAAGAAATGCGAGCTTCACGAAGAAGCAGTTGTCAAGCCATGCTCACCCGGATCCGGAAGTTCAGCAAGATCAGATATTGCGTCAAAAAGTTCACGGAATTCATTATCATCTACATTCCCAATCAAACAATCAGTCAAAGCGGCACGTAAATGTTCGCCACGCTTTGCAAGATCGCCAAAACTAAAATCTTTATCATAAAATGCATAGACTATTTTTCTCATTGTCTCCATTGATGACTGCATTTTTTTAGCATAACGATCAAAACTTTTAGCTGATAAATCTCCATTTTCTAATGCGAGATCAATTTCATCAGCAAGAATAACCCCACTCTTTAAAGCTAAAAATACACCGGATGAAAAAACGGGGTCCAGAAAACCAAATGCATCTCCAGCAAGAACAAGGCCTTCACTTGCACAATAACGATTTCGGTATGAATATTCTCCAGTAATTCTATATTCTCCAGTCTGTTCTGCTTCAGCTAGGTGTTCCTTAATCCATTCGTTATTCTGAACTTCCCGGCAAAAAATCTCTTCATGGTCCTTGGTTGATCCATTAAAAAGATAATCTCTCTCTGCGACTATTCCAACGCTGACCATATCTCCACTTAATGGAATGTACCAAAACCAACCTTTATTTGGAAGATAAGCAACCGTGGTAGCCCCCTCGTCTAAACCCGGATCACGCTTCGCATTTTTAAAGTATGTCCACAAGGCAATTTTCTTAAGTTCTGGATCGCGCACCATCCAGTTTTCTTTATGGGCAGCAAAACAGTCCCTACCAGAGGCATCTACGACAATTGGGGCTCTTATTTCCAACGAGCCCATTTGCTTTGATTCAACCTTAACGCCATCAACTCGATCTCCCGACTTAATCAAATTCTTGGCTTTTGTCTCTTCCATAACTGAAGCTCCATTATCTCGTGCTTTGTCGAGGATCATCTTATCAAACTCTGACCTCCAAACCTGCCATGTGGTCGATGATGGATGGTCAAAGTGTTGAAAAAAGTAAAAAGGTTGAGATAAAAAACCGTCCTGACGAACAAATTGCACACAATACTTTCTAGGATTAGCAGATTCCATTAATGTATCAATCAAACCTAGTCGCTCCAAAGGAAAGTAACAAAATGGCATTAAAGATTCTCCGACATGGTATCGTGGAAATTTTTCTTTTTCTACAATTAATACATCTCGGCCTTTTTCTGCAAGTAATGCACCCGTAGTTGCCCCCGCAGGACCCGCACCGATGATAATTGCATCATAATTTTTCTTAAGGGATATCATGATTAATATAATTCAAGTAAGATTTACTCTTTTTACAAACAAAGAAAGGTTTTAAAGAGAAGGTAAAATCTCGACGATACGTGCAATAATTTTTCCATTGTAAGAAGTAATTTCATTACTTCTTCCAAATAAATGATCTGCTTCCACTGAACCAAAAGCCTCAACCATTGGGTTATCTGGAATAATTTTCAAAAAAGCCCGGGGTGCACTTGAATATGGAATCCGAGCATCATTTAAAATTCCACCCAATGGTTGTTTACCCTCAATGACCAGAGCCCTTTGTTCTTCTTCTAAGTTTTTGAGCGTTATCTCAATCGCTCCATATTCAGTGGGTGTTTGAGATTCCATAGTTTCCAGTAAAACCTCGCGAAAATATGCTTTCCCGTCATTGGATGAACTAAGCTTTCGTATTTTAATCTTGTCTCCATGATAAGATTCTAAACGAGAAGTCATATCTCCCTCATGAACCAATAAAGAATAATAAGGTTCAGGAATTTCATTTGGTTCAACGACCTGAGAAACTAATTTGGAAATTCCACGAACCCGTCGGATTAAACTCAACGGATACAGGGGATCCTGAAAAATATTATTGGTAGTTGTCATGATAAAATCTAAACATATCGAGCATCCTGATGTTCGGGCAGAAAAAAACCATGTAGCAATGAATCAACTCGCAACAAGGCATCGCGAGTTAATAGAAATTCATCTCCATTTATAGTCAAATCTCCTTTCTTCTCCCACTCCAATAGGATTGAAGAAAAACGCTCACTTATGGAAATTCCAAATTTATCAATAAAAGTCTTTTGGCTTACCCTACCCAATTTCCACTGCAAAATAAGTTCTCTAATAAACCGCTCATCTTCCTTTGTCATGAGTGCTCTTCGTATAGGAAGTTTATTCGACTCAACAATATCGCAATAATTATCAATATGGGTAATGTTTTGATAATGTATACCTCCCAAGTGACCAAAAGAGGAAACTCCCAAGCCAATCATATCAGCTCCCGCCCACAAGCGATCGCGATAAATAAATTTGGTCGTTTTCGGATTTTTAACTGCAGTGTAGGCACTTGTAACAGTATATCCAGAAGCTTCTAATTTTGCATATGCCTCTTTTACCCAGCGACGTTTGGTTGGCCAATCGGCCACGGGTGCATTCAATTTTCCCTCCTCCTTCATCTTTTTAAAGATTCCCGTATTAAAGGGTACCTCCATCTGATAAATAGTCACACAATCTGGTGAAAGTTCAATTACTTGATCGACAGAGTCCGACCAATTTTCATCCGTCTCTTCCAGCATTCCTGAAATTAAATCAATGTTGATGTTATCAAAGCCAAGTCCTCGGGCAAATTCATAGGCTCTAAAAACCTCCTTTGAACGATGAGCTCGGCCATTTGTTTCCAAAATATGGTCATTAAAATTCTCTACGCCCAAACTCAACCGAGTCACACCAAAGCCTTTAATGGTTTCAAGTTTTTTTTCTGAAAGAGTTCCCGGCTCACATTCAAAAGTTACCTCTTCTGCCTCTTCCCAAGACAAAATAGATTTCATTTGATCAGTTAATTCAGTAAGTTGCTGGGCAGATAAATAAGATGGAGTACCTCCACCAAAGTAAACGAATTTAGGCTTACGTCCTTTAAAATAAGGCGATTCCGCGTAAACCTTTAATTCATTCATGGTTGCAGATAAATATCTTCGTACATCTCCCGAATTCTTATCAGTGTAAACTTTGAAGTAACAAAAATGGCAACGTTTCCGACAAAAAGGTACATGGTAATATAATCCTAACGGAGCTGTACCTGGTGACGGACTGCTAACCAAACTACTTACGCATGGAACATCATTATCATTCCAAAAAGAAAAAGGTGGGTAATTAGAAACAAAATAATTCCCAGCCTTGGTTTCTTCTTCCGTTTGATAATCGGGTTTAATAAAATTTCTATCAGTCATTTAGTGGGATTTGTTTTGAATGAATAAACATTACCATCTTCACAACTGACCAAAATCCTATCGTTTATAATAGCCGGAGTGGAAGAAATTGCTTCACCAATTTCATAAGATGTAATCTCTTTTCCATCTTGTAATGATAGGATATAAATTTTTCCGTCCATCGAACCAAATATCACTTTATCTCCAGCAACAACTGGAGAACTGTCAATTCTACCACGAGCAGAGAATCTCCATTGCTGCTTTCCGGAAATTCGATTTATACAATGTAAGCCTTTATCCCGTCCACCTATTAAAACCTTTTCCTGGGTAATTGCGGGCGAAGAGAAATAAGGAAAATTTTTGTGACGATAATTCCAAATAATATCTCCCGACTCGATATCAAAAGCCATAACTGCCCTATCCATATTTCCAACATAACCTACACCATCTGAAATTGAAACTGATGCTGCAATGGGAGCCTCTACTTCTACGGAACGTATTAGTTTTCCATCTTCTAGACCAACAACATAAAGCACAGAATCACACCCTCCAAATACCACATATTTATTTTCATATATTGTAGGGACTCCATTAACATAATTTTGTGTTTCAAACTTCCAAATTAATTTTCCTGTTTTTGCACGAACGCAATGAACGAAATTATCATAACTCCCAACAACGATAACGGAGTCCTTGGATTTCGGACGAATCGCCTCATTTGGGGCACCCATTATCTCTCCGTTGGTTTCGTATTTCCAAAGAATTTTTCCATCTTTAGCTCTCAGTGCATAGAGAAATCCATCAGTAGATCCTACAAAAACAATTTCGTTGTGCACCAGTGGTGGTGCATCAATGCCAAGATTTGTCTTATAATTCCACTTTTCTTTTCCATCCTCTACAGAAATTGCAAAAATCGTACCCGTATCCGCACCAACGAAAGCAAGTCCATTAGAGACTACTACTGAGGACTTAAGAAATTCCCCAGTTTTAAATTCCCAATCTATCTTTAATTTTGTTCCGATTTTAGCATTAGAAACACCCTTTAATGCCTGATCCCCACGATGACGTTGCCAATTTTCACCGTCTCGTTTTCTGTCTACTGAAATATCCTTGGCAAAGCCAAAAATGGGAATTGTTAAGATACATATTATTAATTTTAGACTTAAATATCTCATGCCTTGCATCAATTTGCTTGTAGGGATTGAGTTTCGCAAGAGGTAGAAGAAAAAAGAGTTGAATATATATTTTCAAAATCATCCCGATTCACCCGACGGGGGTTAAAATTAGCAGTCCATTGCTCGGACGCATCCAATGCGAGTGAAGGAATATCAGATAGGGTAAACCCTTGTCCGCTTAAGGAAGTTGGAATTTTAGCCAGATTTAATATGGAATAAATTTTAGCCATTAACAAATTACTCGCTTCTTCATCTGGACAATCCATTGAAGCTATACCTGAATCACGAGCAAGATCTGCGTAAATTGAATTAGTTCCTGAATCTACTTTGTTGAATTTTATAACCTCGGGAAGAGTTATACCAACGGCGACTCCATGAATAATTCCACGACTTGCGGTTAATGGATTTGCCATCGAATGTGCAGCACCCAGCATACTTCTTTCTATGGCGGCTCCAGCATGAGAAGCACCCAGCAAAACCTGTCCTCTGCTTTTTAAATCAGTGGGGTCTTTTAAAACCAAAGGTAAAAATTCCTGTATCAACTTAAAGGCCAACCGAGAATGAAAAAGAGAATTTTTGTTTCTTTTGGAAGTTACCATGGATTCAAGTGCATGAGACAAGGCATCCACCCCCGTACAAGCGGTAACAGAATTAGGCTGTGATAAAGTCAATTCTGGATCGAGTATGGTAATTCGAGGGAGAGCTTTCTTATCACCACAAGCCATTTTCTTATGACTCTCGTCGTTAGAAATTAAAGCAAAGGACTGACATTCACTACCTGTCCCCGCTGTAGTAGGAATAGCAATTAAGGGATACATTGGACGAATTGCTCTATCTACTCCCCAAAAGTCAGACATTTTTCCTCCGTTACTAAGAATGAAATTACAACCCTTAGCTGTATCCATTGAACTTCCTCCACCCAGACCAATAATTAAATCAACCTTACTTTTCTGTGCAACTTGAACACAGGTTTCAACACTTGACTCGGTTGGGTTCTCAGTTGAGTCATCGAAAAGCGTGACCTTTAGATTGGCAGCTTCAAGATTTTTTTTGATAGTATCGGGATGACCAACTGAAGACAATCCAGGGTCAGTTACAAGTAATACATGGCTCCCAAGCTTTTCCGCCAACTGTCCAACATAATTGGATGTACCATTTCCAAAAACTACTTTTTGATTTGGTATTTCTCCCTCATTAAAAAAATCAATTTCCGGAAGATTAGTCATAACAACTTAATGAAAAAAGGAGTTCAAATAATCAATCAAGCTGCCATTCCAATGGAACGACGTTTATAAAGAAATTCAAACATGTTTCCTTCATGGGGTTGATCCCAGGATATTTTCATCGTTGATATGGGACCCAGATTTAAACGTTCAATATTTGAAGCAGATAAAAGCTTTTGCTTAAAAGATTCATCCTTAGTAATTGCAGTCACTACCAAAGTTGGACCAATAGCTCTCAACATCTTTGACTGCGGAACTTCAACAACGCTGGCATATGGACACAAAAATTCTCTGTTTGAAAGTGAATGATTCATAGAATCACAATGGATGATCGTCGGGCGAAGATAAGTTCCACCCTCAGCTTGTACAAGGCGTGCACCATCACGATAAGGTGCTGTTGCGTCGAAGGCCCCCTTCTCCTCAAGATCCGAATCGATTGCTCCGTTTATCCATTCTCCCATTTTTGGATTAGCAAAACCTGACAAAACTGCATCTGGATCTTCCATCGAAAGAGGTTTTAGAGGACCCAGTCTTCTTCCTAAAGCATCCGCAATTTCTTTTGAATATTTAGGAACAATTACAGACGAGGCGTTTACACAACTCCTTCCTCCATTATCTGAAATAGAAGATACCATGACATCAATAAAATCCGGCCAATTTTCAATTTCATCTTCTCCGATGAGAATTTTACTGAACCCTGGACCGTGAACCTGAACACCGGGATTACCAGCGTACAAATCAGTCGTGCTCTTATCTCCAAATATTAATGCCCGATCACAAAGGCGAAGAATATCTGCAGATCCCTCGTGGTCTGTTGGATAAAAACCAAAAGCTTCTCGGGGACATCCTGCTTCTATAAAAGCTTGAATAAGTCGAAATGGAGTCCATGGCTCATCACGCCCTGGTTTCATAACTATTGGAATTTTAAGGGCAATAGAAGGTAACCACAAAGAATTAACGGCTGGAGAATTACTAGGCATAACCAAACCCAATGCACTAGTGGTTGGATAAAAACAAACCGGAGACCCTGCCTGTTCCCCAAAACCTCGATCAAGAATAGACAAATCAATACCTCGCGTTAAACCGTTTAAAATTAATTCTAAATGAGTGAGAGCATAATGAATTTTATCCATGTTTCGTTTTACCATTACATGGGGTAATCCGCTTGTAGAAGAAAGGGTTTCAAGATAATTTTGAGGAGATTGAAGTTCCCCATTTTCCCCCAATGGTAAGTTGCCGCTTAAGAACAGGTCTCCTGCTTTTGCACTTATATCAATGAGCTCTCTAGTGCTTAATTTTTGCAAAGCATCGCTAGCCTTTTCAATTTGTAAAAGATCCCTTCGTATAACACCGGCATTCACTTGGCTCATTGTAGCTTTAACTGATCCAGTACGATAATCTTTTACTTCAGATTCATTAAAACTGCGGTATTCCTTACCTAATCGTAAACATGGAATATGTGGCGTACTCATTTTAATAAACTCCTTCTACAATATTTTTTTCCATTGCTCCAAATGGTCGAACTTCTGCAACTCCATCCCAAGGTGCTTTTTCCCATGGTTTTTTTCGTAATGCTTCATCCCTTTCTAAAAAACGAGGCATAAAAAATTCCTTTGTGAGCGTTGTAAGTTCAACCCGACCCCAGTTGTCGTAATCAACCGTTTGATTGGTTTCAGGATTAATTACCCTTAAGACCGCCCTTGGTTGTGGAGCATAATATGCAATTGAATAATCATTTTCCGGACCAAATGGATGGTGTCTCGCCAAGCCCATTAATGTATTACCATAAGTTGGAACAAATCCAATTTTTCCACCCTCACAAACTTCCTCGACAAGAAAACGAGCATATTGTTTATCCATGGTTGTGCCCCCACAAAAAACACCTTTGATTCCCGCTTTAATAAGATCTTTTCTTTCCGCTAGGGCTTCCAGTAATTTTGGTGTAGTAAATAAGGCACTTACCTTTCTATGTTTTAAAATTGTCAATGCTTGATCAACCGCGTGATCCATGTATGCCCGAGCTTGGTCAAATTGTTTACTTGCAATAAGCCGCTTTACCCAGCGAGGGTCTAAATCAACGAAATAACAGGAACAACCTCTTTCATTAGCAAGATGTTCGATTGCTAAACGCAATCGGCGCGGGCCAGTCGGACCAACCATCATCCAGTAATGATTGCGAGGAAAATGCTCATCACTCAAAGTTTCAGAAAAAGCGGTGTAATCAATGCGAAAATCATCCCAACCGATTCTTTGCTTAGGCATTCCAGTAGTGCCCCCCGTTTCGAAAATATTAAATGGCTTTCCTTTGTATGGTTTCGGAACCCAAACCTCATTGGGTAAATCTCTCAACCACTCATCCTGAAAATTTGGGAATTTTTCACATACATCTTGAAATGTCTTAACCTCCTCAAGAGGATTCCAGTTTTGTGCTTTTGCCCAATCCAACCAGAATGGCGACCCGGTATCTGGCGAAAAGTGCCACTTGATTATTTCAGCAATGTGAGCATCAAGCTCATTAGCACATTTTGTAACTGTCTCATCGATATTCATGATCTCAATAAAAAAAGATTTTCAGAACTTACAATTTTCACCCTCGAGGAAAAAACTTTTTTAAGGTTTCTTCTGAAGGTGGTTTAGTCAAAAGGGACACTCCAATTAGAGCAATGGTTGCAACCATAAAACATACAGCTGCTGGAATGATGCCTGGACCAATTACCATTTCTCCACCATATCCAGATAAATGGAAGAAATAAAGCCAACTGAGAAGTGCTGAAATTATACTTGCAACTGCTCCATGCTTAGTAGCCCGTTTCCAGTAAAGCGCCGCAAATACTACCGGGAAAAGTGCTGAAAAACCACTAAAACACCATATAGCTAAATCAAAAACATTTGCATCTTTTGCCCACATTGCGAGTACATAGGTCAAGGCCACAATTAACACTATGAATAACCGTGCAATCATTATTACCTGTTTATCTGTGTATTTTTTGGTTCCTGCACGATGTACAACAATATCGTTAGTAAACATAGTTCCCAGGCAAAGAAATTGAGAATCTAAAGAAGACATGATTGCTGCTAATACGCCTGCAGTCAGAAGTCCCGTCAAAATCGGATCACCTACTAATAGTTTTAGCATTGCAGAAAGAACTGCAGGCGGAGGAATTCCCGGAGGCAACACACCTGAGGCCCATGCTCCGACCAGAACACAAGGAACCCAAACCACCATGATACATAACGGATGTGCTATAACTGTTAATCGAAATGCCTTAGCACTTTTGGCTGTTAACCAATGTTGAAAAAGGTGAGGGAACATTCCCACACTCAAGGGAATAAAAAAATAAGAAACAAAAGTTATAAAAGGTATTCCAAGTTCTCTTTCGAAAAAAGAAATTTCTCCAGTTTTAGGATGCTTCTTCTTAAATTCTATTAAAACGGGTGTCCGTGATAAATGTGGTTGCTTGTTTGTTAAATTAGAATTTTTAGAATTTAAAACTTTTCCAATTGGCTTGGGAGGTTCATTTTTTTGAAGTTCTCCGGCTTTTCTATCAAACTTGTAATCTTGCACGAGCACACCGGCATCGTTTATTCGAGCAGGTACTTTCCCAGCCTGCTCAAGTCCTCCTAAACCATTTATAATATAAACAAATGCGACCAAGCCCATGACCATAAAAACAATGGTTTGAAAAGTATTTGCATAGGCTGCTCCTCGCGATCCTCCCATGAAAACATAGGTCAAAACTACTAGAGATACAACGAGTCCAGTTAACCAAGGCGGTATTCCTCCTAACCATTGAGGGGCACTCGGGTTGGTAAAAATTTCAGTGAATGCACCAGCCGTAACCGGTTCAATAGTTTTACCTGCGCCAATTATACCAATCAAAAGATATGGAACGACAAGTAAAACTAGAATTGGAAAAAGTAAATATCCCAATCTATCTGAATCAAAACGAGAGCGGAAAAATTGAATTTGAGTAATGTAACCATGCTTTTTTCCAAAAGCCCATAATCTTATGCCAACGAGAAAAAATATGCCTGCGTGGACCAAACCACTAATAGAAGCCATTAATCCATAAGTTCCAATCCCACGCTCAAAAGATTTGCCCGTAGAGCCAACTAAAGCAAATGCCGTCATGGTCGTTCCAAAGACACTCATGAGCAAAAGAAATGGCCCAATGCTATGGCTCGCAACAAAGTAATCTTTACTTGTACCTCTGAACAAACGACTACTAAGAAATCCCAATCCCAAAAGAAGGCAGAGATAAAAAATAATGACAACTAAAGTGGTCATCTTTTTTCGACCCCTTCATTGATCTCCCCTTCGGCAAACTGTTCCAACTTGTGCGGCCAAGCAAATTTAATTGCAGCCCACCCCAAAAGTGCACAGGCAATAGAAAAAGATGCGTGAAAAGCAAGACCAACAGGCAAAAAGCCAAACACTAAAGCTGATTCATCCCACCACCAAAAATCTTGATGTAAAAGAAATAAAACAAAAAATAATAACCAAATTACTTTTTTTCCGTGTGAATAAGATGAATTTTTCACTTTTACTCCCCTATCGCATAAAGGTGGGTTTGTGTGCCAATGTAAAGAATCCCATTTGAAACAACGGGGGAACTATAAACGGGAGCTCCCATGCTCACGGTTTTTACTTTTGGTTTGGATTTTCCATGATTCATTACAAGTAAATCTCCATCTTCATTTCCCAATATGAGTTTTCCATCAACAACTAAAGTGGATCCCCAAATTCGACTAAAGGAATCATGAGTCCAATAAACTTTACCAGAGTTTGCGTCAAGACAGTGAATGATTCCGGCATATTCAGCGATGTAAACCAAGTCGTCAGCAACAGAAACTGTTGATATTGTCCGACCAACATCTGTGTACTTCCAAAGTACTTTACCATCTTCAGCGTTAATGCAGGATAATCGCCCCACACCATCTCCATGTTCAGGATCTTGCCCGATTGCACAATAAACTTTTCCATCGTACAAAACAGGAGTACCGATTAATTCGCTAGGACCAGGAGGAGTGGCATAAGGAATTTTCTTACCTTCTTTATCTTTTCGATAATTTGGCTCGTTGCAGTCTACCTTCCAAAGAGGTTCGAATAAATCATAACCGTCTTCATCCTCAACAGTTTTATTCTCATAACCATAGCAAAAACCATCCGTTCCTCCCCATATGAGAATTTCTTTTTTATTAACCTTTCCGTAAGTAAGAGAAGACCAAGCTGCATGAAGTGCATTTTCACTTGCTCCAGAACCATCCTCCCCGACCAATTCGCCCGAATTTTTATCCAAGGCAATCCAGCTTGGAGAAAGGGGACTTGGAATATTAGTATGAGACCAATCAACTCCGTTTGATGTGGCAACATAAACCTTATCACCAACGATTACGGGGGATGAACTTGTTACATTGTGAGGAAAAACTCCAAGTTCATCACGCATATCATACATCCAAATAATATCAGCATCTAAACTTTTATTTAAAGAATCATTCATTCCCTTTGGTTTAATATAAGCTGCTTCATCTTTAAATGGTCCGTCGTTCCCGTTAGAAAAGCCATTGATGTCTAAACAAACAACTTCACAACGATTCGTAACTACATACACTCTTTCTCCATCAATGGCAGTAGATGAGCAAATTCCAATATACTCCCAGTCACTGACTTTTCCGGCTCCTAGCTTAGGAATAACAAGCTGCCATTTAAGTGCACCTGTTTTTTCATCCAAACACATAACCACTCCGCGGTCGCCCTTTTTACCTGGGTCACGAGGAGACTCGTTATTTGTGCCTATAAAAACACATCCATTCCCTACAGTGACATTTCCATATGCCTGAGAGCCTAATTTAGCGACCCATTTTATATTCTTTGTCGTTTTAAGATCAACAATCTCCTCGTCGTTCATTTCTCCAGGATTGAACTCAAAAGTTATTTTTTTCTCGTCCGAGATCATGTTTCTACTTCCATCTCTTCCCCACATTGGCCAATCCGAACCAAGGACGAGATTTGAAAAAGCAAAAATTGAGATACAAAGAATGATAATTTTTTTCATTATATTTTGTGGTTTCATTGAATGTACTAAAATTAGTTATTATATTTTATGGATAAGTTATCGAAATAGACTTTCTTTTTACTCTGTGGCGACATTGCATAAACACCTGGAGCTCCCTGTAAGTGAGGAGTTGCATGGGGAACTTCAATTGTCCATTCCGTAGGCTCATTCGCAGATTTTGGCCATGCTTTGGCTCGTATCAATCCACTCCCATCATCTAAAATGTCTACGCGAGTTTTTAGTTTATACCAAATTTTAGTCTTAAATGAAAAAGGAACAGAATGCCTAAAACGATCGTAATTTGAAATGATTTCCAATTTTTGGCTATTACCAATTAATGCGAATATATAGCGTTGATTTATAAGTCCGATATTAGATTTAGTTCTGCGGTCTCCATCAGTCATAACATCAGCTTCAGATGTATAATTACTCATATCTTTATGGCCAACAAAATTAATTGCCCTTTGAAATAGAACTCGATCTAAAGTGTTGCCAGCAACCATGTTTCCACCGAATTCTTGAACCTGCCAACGCATCCTTGCCCCAAGCCAAGAAAGGGGTGCATATGAAAACGGAATCTGATCAGAACTTTTTTGAGTTAATAAAAAACCTTCTTCAAAATTCTCAGTGTACGGGAGATCCTGCAAAACGCGACCTCTGCACACTCCAAATAATTTTCCATGACTCACTCGTAAAGCTCCAGCAGAAAGTTTGGCATCTTTTTCTGCAATCAAAATACCATTTGATGTAATTTCAGCATCCACTTTGGATTGAACCTTTGCGGTGGGTGGAATCCATTTTTCCCAATTTAGTCCACTCTTCAATTCCTCAATTCTTCTACCTGCTTCATCTAATGAAAAAACTTTAAATGCAAGCGAACTGCCTGACTTAAGAGCAAACTCTGCCGGGACAATTTGTAATGATACTGGATCCCTGTCCGTTGTCAGACTTTCAACAGGTTGAGAAATAAATGCCGGGGCCACTTTATTTGAACCAAAACAGTAGAGTCGTTTCTTAGACTGAACAAAGACCCGACCGTGAGCAACTGAAGGGGCTGCCAAACAAGAACCATCTAATTGAACCTGACTAATTATTTTGGCTTCATTACCCTCATCTTTGACTACAGAAACTTTTCCATCAAACATGGGAACATAAAGTTTTCCATCTGCCCAAGTAGGTGATGCGTGAACTTGGTCTGGTGCCAATTTTTTCACCCAAATTTCTTCACCTGTATCGGCATTTAAACACACTAATTCACCTCGTTTGATCGTAGAGTAAAGTCGGTCAGCACGATAGACTGGGGTACTCGTAAATGCCTCCATGGTACTGTTTCTCCACACCTCGTTTTCCTTTCCTAAAATCAAAATATCATCGTTTAGTGAAGGAAGTTTATCTGGTTTTTGAATCGCTACCATTCGACCAATGGTAGAAGAATCCGTGTTTTCCTTACCATGAATAGCAATTACGGTGTCTTTATGCACAACCACACCAGAATTCACTCCACCATAGGACATCTGATAACGCCACAAGGGTTGTCCCGTTCTAGCGTCAACACAAACAATATGACCACATCCTGTTCCACTGTAAAAAACCCTCCGACCATTTGGCATATCCTCAAATACAA
This sequence comes from Opitutia bacterium, assembly GCA_018645475.1. GTDB lineage: Bacteria > Verrucomicrobiota > Verrucomicrobiia > Opitutales > Seribacteraceae > Seribacter. The sequence goes on along the minus strand of JABGWU010000235.1, from coordinate 11,718 downwards.
GGGGTGAAAAAGAACTATCCTTTGGTGTAATTCCTGGAGTGGATGACCAAACCAAATCGCCCGTATTTTTATCAAATGCATAAAAACGATCCCGAGCCGGACCCTGTTTTCCCCAATTTGCGGTGATGGCATGAATGATAACCAAGTCTCCATCCACACAAGGTCCACCAGTACGCCCATTGGGAAAAGTTAAACGAGCAAATTCCTCCATTAAGGAACGTTCCCATAGTTTGTTCCCATCGGAATCATAACCAATCAATAATCCGGGACTCGTCTGAAAATATACATTTCCACTTACCGGATCAACGCATGCCGCACCGACGCCATATCTATTATACACAATATCACTAATGAAGTCGGCATGAGTTCGCTCCCAAAGAATTTTACCAGTAGCTGCATCAAAACAAACAAGTGCCTCCATTAAGTCATCCTCTACTCCATAATACCCAAATTGATATGCACGACCACCTGCAATCACTGGTACCCCTCCTCCTTGTATTTCATGAGTCCAGAGAAGGGAGTCTTTTTCCAAACTTAGTTGTCCTGGAAGGTTTGTTTGTTCGGAAACACCTGTGCCCGAAGGGCCTCTCCAAAAAAGCCAATCTTTGTCTTTAGATATAGATGCTGGGGTATTCTGAACATTGGAATCTCTTTTTGTCTTATCATGAGAAACACAACTCGCAAAAAGAAGAAGAAAAATGACGGAAAGTAATTGGTAATTCATTAGTTTATGAAGATTAACGTGGATATATTTAAAAATTAGTACTTGTATGTACTATCTTGTCAATTACCGATGGGGTTTTTTAAAATTTTATTTGCAATGATACCAGATTTAAACACTTCCCAAAACTTACCACCATTACTCAGGGAATGTTGGAACAAACTAAATAGCACTTTCATGAAAAGAGTTAAAAAACTCGGTATTACCCCTGATCAATATATTGTTCTCAGGTGGATACATGAATTTCCTGAGGAGTTAGTTTCGCAAACCAAACTTGCATACCTAATGTGCACTGATGCAAATAATATCGCTGGAGTTATGAAAAGAATGGAGATTTTAAAATTGATTGAGAGAAAAGTAAATCCACTCGATAAAAGACAAAAAAACATTTTTCCGACCCATAAAGGAACTCGACTTTTCAAGAGAGCAAAAATGATTGCAGAACAATTAGAAAATGAAGTTTTATCATGTTTTTCAGTTGAAGAAAAAAAACACTTCATTTCATTACTTAGTCAATTGTCTGAAGTCATTGATCAGGAAAAATGTAATTCTTAAAAATTTACTATTGTCCCATTTTCAAACAAACCCAGGAACCAGACGAACTGCGACAATGCATCCTTCCATTTACATAAGTCGGGGGAGTCCAGTTGTTTTTCCCTGATAGTACCTGAAAGCGTGCCTTCTCAATAAATCCTTCCGAATGTGCCTCTGCCAAACAAATTTCGCCCCTGTCGCTTAAAATAACCAAATGGTCCCGCACAAGTACAAGCGTTCCCAACCCAAACCCTTTTTCACTCCACTTTTCTTTTCCGGTTTCCAAATCGAGGCAAAATAATTTTGATTGATCGGAGCGACCACCCGCTTGGCCATGTATCCCAAAGCTATAACGACCCTTCCTAACTAAACTTGCCATTTGACAAGAATAGGCCTCGGACTCCCAAATTGCACTTGGAACCCTTTTTGTTAGATCAATAAGAGCAGCACCTTTTCCATATGCAGAAGATACAAAAACATTATTTCCATAAATAAGTGGTTGTGCTGCATTAATTCCATAGCGGGTCTTGTGTTGATATTGTTTTTTAATTTTACCGGTTTTAAAATCGTGAATTACTAATCCAAATTCATTAAAAATTAAAATTTCATTAGATTTGTTTAAAATAGGGGATGCATAACCAGCCTCATTCTTTCCCTCCCTCCAAAGTAAGGATCCCTTTTTCACATCTAAGCAAATTAATGATCCTGCAGGTGATCCTGTCTCAATAATCATTTTTTCACTTACAACTAATGGAGAGCCGGAATATCCCCACATCGGTCTTTTTCCTTGGAAATCTTTAATTAAATTCCTTGTCCATAGAATGGTTCCTTTTTTTGCATCTAATGCATAAAAGTCTCCCTCATGACTGCACAAGTACAAAATACCATCTTGAATGGTTGGTGTGGCCCGACTCCCACCATCAAAAAACTTAGGTGCTTTTTCACATGGATAACTATGCTTCCATACAATTTTTCCCGTTACGGCATTGACGCAATAAAGTGTATTTCGACCGTCCTTATTTCCCTGTGTGTAAGCAAGACCGTCTACTTCAATAATTGAAGAATACCCAAGTCCAACATCCATTTGCCAGAGCTTTCTGGGTTCTTCGTCACCCCAATTTATTTTCAAACCAACTTCATCAGAGAATTGACTCCTTAAAGGGCCACCAAAATTAGGCCAATCTTTTGCAAATAATGATGGGAGGATAAAAAGTAGGAAACAAAAGGGTGAAAATTTCATTCAACCTAAAATTATGGTTGTGTATTGGTTGTCAACAACAACCGATAGTCAGGATATTGTGCTTATAAAGGACCCACAATATTCTCTCCATCAATGAAAAGGTTTAACGACAATCCATCGGCATAATGGCCTCCAACATCTGGCAATAGTGCATTTGAACCTTCTTTTCGGGCACTCATTGAAACAATTACAAATTCGGTTCCAGTTGGAAGAGTAAAATCCTGCTGAATTTGCTCCCAAGTTGATGGATTAACATCACTTTCAATATTAAATTCTTTGTGCCCGATGGATGCATTTTCATTATTTTCATCACTTGATATGGCGTGGATCGAAAGTGCAAACTCTGTTGAATCTCCGACCATAGCCTCACCCTTGTTGAAATATAGACTAGTCTGAATTTGTGCATTTATATTTTCGACACCGAGATTAAGGTTTCTCACATCAACAACCTGTAGCATTTCAGATGATTCAGCGGTTTGGGAATGAACATCTACTTTCATGGAAGAAAACTTCAACATATTATCCCCCGTCTTAGGCAAAACTCCGTTTTCAGTAGGAACTGACAAATGCTCAGATCTCTTCCAGCTTGCAAATTTACCATTAAATTCAACTACCCCACCCTCTCCAAAACTCTTTCCTTCTTTCAAGAGTTGTAGACCGTAATAAGCATCATTTTTGGACCTACTAGAATTTGCCAAACTTGAATTAAATGGAAGTTTGAGCGGGGAATCATTCAATTCTGCGCTTACCATATTGGGTTTCGTTTTAAACGATGTATTAGAAAGTGCAGAGTTGGAAGAAGTAACGGGATTGTTAGTATCGTGTGACTCTTGAACAATAACAGCTAGATTCTTATCTTTAGAATGAAACCACCAAACACCAAATAATGCCACAATTGCAGCTGCAACCGAAGAAATAATGGGGAAATTAAAAATATTGGATCTAGAACTATCAAATTCAACGGTTTTAACACAATCAACCGATTCCCAGTGCAGTAATGAATCCTGAATAGTTAGTTCGGTATATCGCTGACGGGCTTCTTTGCTTGTTTTTAATAACTGAGACAGACGAGACAAGTTTTCACTCGAATAGTTATCATCTAAAATTTGGGAAGTTAAAGACTCTACTTCCTTGAGCATTTTGGAGTAAGAATTCATGGGATAATGAGTTGGTATACTTATATTTAGCACTCATTTAGATTTTCTTACAAAATTTTACATATTTTAATTCAATTAAGAATCGATTTCCGCTTCAATTGATGGAATTTTTTGTTTTACGCATGCGATCAAATTAATTCGTATTCTATGCAAGGTTGCAGATACTGAACCCATAGGCTTCTTTAAAATTTTTGATATCTGTAATAAACTTTTCTCTTCCTGAAACCGCAATTTTGCCATGGCTTTCATATGTTTCGGCAAAAGTTGATAACAAACCTGCAATGCTCTACGAGAAAGATCCATTTGTTTTAAATCAACAGTTTCTTCTGCCAAATTTTCAATTAAATCTGGACTAAAATATAATTTACTTCTTTTAAATTTCGAGATGTGTCCCATTACTTGATACCTTGCAATGTTAAATGCCCAGCCTTGAAAATGCCCTTCAGGGTTATATTCGGCAGCTTTACGGCAAAGAATAAGATTGGTCTCTTGTAGTATATCTTCTGCTTCTGATCTGTTTGGAAGTAAGGTCAGAATGTAAGCATAAAGGGGTCTTTGCAAAGCGGTTAACTTTCGCGAAAAATCAAATGGTATAGGCTCTTCTGGCAAGACATGTATAAAGCAAGTTGATTATTCTAAATTGTCAACCTAATGAAACCTAGAATTTGATAACGCCTAACCATAAATTTCATTTAAATTAAACAAGTTGCACAAATGGCCTAGGTTCTCTAACTAAATAATATGCAACCGTGGCAAAGCGTTTTGCTTATCATTTCCACCCTCATAATTTTTGGTGCTGGTTTTTACTACGATCAAATTGAGAAGGATACTGCACTGGCATACGAGGAATCAATTATAAGTTCCCCAAAACTAACATTTGCCCCCAATGAAAATAATTCTTCCGTCCAAAATAAAAAAAGCGAAGAATTACAAAATTCTTCTGCTTGGGCGAAATCAAAATTTATAATTGAAATACCGAAAGAAAAATCGCACTTAATCGGATTACATAGAGAAGCTATAAAAGGAAATTCATTTCTTACTTCAATTCTAAGCACCCTTAATGCGAGCCCCACAGCAAAAGAAATGATTTTTAGCCCTTTTCTCAATGATGTTTTCATTGAACCAGAACCTGAAATTATGCGATCCCTATTTTCCGCTACTCAGAATGTTGAATCTTCGAACCAACTCATCATCATTGTGCGAGGTCATTCAGGAAAAGCTTCACAACTGCTTCAAAGGGTAATATTTGAAAATTATAAGAGAGAAATACAGCAAGAAACAACTGATAATCCATTGCTTCCCGGACTCGTAAGCCAAAAAAAAGAAATTTTATTACTCGAAAAAAATTATCTTCAATTAGCAGAACAGATTCACGAAGAAAATCAGGGTAGTTCTTCACAATCAATAGAAGAAATCGCCCTTAAATCTGAACTCATGCAAATTAAAACTGAACTTAGTTCACATGTGGAAGCTCTTATGGGAATTGAACAAATTCACCTTGAAGGCAAGGAATACGCTACATTCTTAACTATCCACTCCCTTGCCAAATTCGGAAATATTCAAGAATTTATTGATAACATTGATCAATTAAAAAGAATGCTAGCGAATCAAAAGTTAGAACCTATTCTATTAAATGAAGTAACCAAGAATTTAAAAAAGCTTGAATCTTCCCTAGATCACGAATTGGCCAAAGGTATTGAACATATTAAAAATTTATCAAAATCTGCTCTTGCGAAAAAAATTGAATTACAAAAGAAAATTGTGGATTTAGAAATGAAAAAAAATGACATTCATTCTCTTCATCCAAGATTTAAACTACTTAAGTCAGTTAAAAAAGAACTCGATCAGAAAAACTCCGATTTTGTTTCTGACTTCCAAAAATGGCAACTAGCCAAAAAAGGAATCTTGTTCAAAAAAGCATCCTAGGAAAGCAGCTCATCCACATAATTTCTTTGGTTAAATAACTTGTTTGCTTGAGCAAAAATTGCGGTAGTTGATTGCATCTTTATTTCAGCCCGGGCAAGCCTGCTTGCAGTAATTGCCATGTCAACATCCTCAATTCGGGAAAGGGATTTTTCTGTTTCCATGGAAAGGTTTTCATTTGCTGTTATTTCTTTTTCCAATCTTGAAAGGGAAGCTCCGCCAATCGCACGAGCATTGGAAACCCCAGTTAAAACATTCTCTAGAGTACCCAATGCTTTCTTAGCGTTTTCTATAGAATCGATACTAATCATCGAGTTCAAAATAAACTTTTGAAAAAGTGCGTTTCCTATTTCAAAACCGCCCCCTTCAACATCGTCATTTACTATTAAATTTCCTTGATCGGTTTCGCGTACATAACCGGTTGGCTGAAGACCACCAGTGGGACCATTAACATTCGGAAGATCATTCCAGGAACCTATTGGCGTACTACCCTGACTTATTTGCAAATAATCCTCTCCATTCACTGGGTCTTTCCATGGGTGATTATTGGGTTCATTATTACCCCAATTTTCAAACATTCCATTAACTAAATTTCCAGTGGTGTAATTTCCGCTCCAAAATGGGGTTCCGATTCCTCCGTTCGCTTCTCCCTCGGGTCCTTCTGTCCATCTCCAGTCTCCTTCACTCGTAGCATCATTTCCTCCGAGCCATGCATTAATTCCAACCTCCCCAATTTGAAAGGCAATTTCTGCCTGTTCCAACTCAGAGGTAATTGTAGCCAAATAATGATCACTTTGAGAATCGGAGGCATTCATTGCGTCCACTTCTGCTTTGGAGTCAGTCCAATTAATAGCTCCATTTTTATTAACCAATGTGTAAGATTTGTCCCTAAACAAATTAATTCCATTAAATTTTTCTCGACTAATTTTTAAGGCCGTATCCCGCAGTTCCTGAAATTCCTTCTCATAATTTTCACGATCAGAATCATTTTTGGTTATATCCATTGCCATAGTGGAAAGTTGAGTCATCCGCTCGTAAATTTTATGCACGGATGCAAGGGCACCGTCTCTAACTTCCAGATAGGATTTTGCGTTTTGTAAATTTGAATTTACTGTCCTCAGTCTTTTAAGCTCACTTGCCTGCTTTATCTTGGTAGACAAGGCACCAGCATCATCGGTTGATTTCTCGACTTTTACACCGGAGGATAGTTTTTCAATATGCATCTGCCTTTCTCGCTGGATTTGTTCCATATCACGAGATAGGCGAGACGCGAAATTGTGGGCATCTGATACGATCATGAGTTTATAATTATTGTGGGTTAGAATGCTAACTGTACAGTTGGCTAAACAAACTTAACGCAGTGATGTAATGATTATGTTTTTTAAAATGCACGCTCGCGTACATAATGTTATTAAACTAGTGACATCCTTGTCGTTATTTTTTGATAAAATCAATTTTTGGGTATGCATCATCCTGAGCATACTCCAAGTACATTAGTTAATTCATATATTAGTGGTTTTCGATTAAAGAAGTGGTGAAAAAATAATTATGTAAGACAATTCAAATGCATATCACTCCATGGTTTGGAATTGTGCACGCAAAACTATCAACTACCCTAATTTGAGGGAAAAAAATGAAATCGTGAATGTCCTAAAACATTGTTTAAGATAAAATATTTGCGACTACGACCTACCTCCCTGTTTTGTCGAAACCAAGAATTAAACTAAGGTCACTTCCATGTGACACTTTAATAATCGGTCAAAATTAAAATTACTTTAGAAAATTAAAGTTTTTCTTTTACGAGCTTTCATAGAATAGCCATATTGAAACAGATTACATTTTGTTTGTGAGCCCAAAAAATAATACAGAAAAAGAAAATTTTGGATTTTCCCTAATACGGATCTTTCCTCTATTTTCTGTACTTTCAAATTATTCAACTCAATCCTTGCAGGCTGATTCTAAATCAGCACTTAATGTTGCCCTACTTGCTATTCCCCAAGGTATGGCTTATGCCCTAGTGTCTGGACTTCCTATTCAATATGGACTTTTAGGTTCGGCTGTAGCTGCTATAGTCGGTTGTCTATTTTCAAACTCTCGCTTCATCACACTAGGTCCGACAAATGCTACTTCAGTTTTGCTTTTTGGAGTATTTGCAAGCTTAGGATTAATAAATCAAGATGGGATGTGCTCGGAACGGGCTATTGAATTATTACCATGGATTCTATTCGTTTCAGGTGCTTTTCTGATCATGGCAGCCCTGCTCAGAATTTCGTTCATGATTCAATTCGTTTCTAGAACGGTTATAACGGCTTATGTTACCGCTGCCGCTGCCCTCATTATAGCCAATCAAGCAAAGCATGTTTTGGGATTGGAGCTTGATTCAAACGACTCGATTGCAACCTTTTGGCAAATCATTTTTGCAACAGTCCGCGCTTTAGCCGAATTTTCAACATCGGCACTTTTAATCAGTGGCTTTACCGCAATCAGCTATATTCTCCTTCAATATAAATTGAAAACCTTACCTAATGTTGCGATTACCCTCCTGCTCGCATCCATTGTAAATTATATTCTAAAAGATTCTATCGGGAATGTTCATACATTGGCCCATTTTGATTCTTCCCTTAGTATCCTTCCTTCGATTCATTTTAATACTTTAGAAAATTTTAGTGGAACCATACTTTCGGCATCCATGGCTATTGCCTTACTCTGTCTCCTTGAAGGTCTCTCCATTGGCAAATCCCTTGCAGCCCGAGCTGGAGAAAGAATTCAAACGAATCAGGAAACTTTTGCTATCGGAATGGGAAACATTGGTTGCTCACTTCTATCAGGAATGCCGGCATCTGGTTCTCTCACTCGCTCGAGCTTAAATATACAATCTGGAGCCAAAACGAGTGCTTCAAATTTATTTGCGGGAATTTTTGTAATCATCGGATATTTTTCACTCGGTGGACTTGTACAATTTATTCCAGTTCCTGCACTTGCCACATTGGTCATTTTTATTGGTGCTTCCTTAATTAAGGCTAGGCAAATACAAGCTGTTTCCCGGGCGACTCGGTCCGATGCAGTGACATTCACGGTTACTCTTGTGGTCGGTTTGATTTTCTCATTACAAATGGCAATTTTTGCTGGGGTTGTAACTTCTATTCTTCTCTTTCTTCGCAAAGTTGCTGAGCCTGAAATGGTTGAATATGGATATAATGATGAAGGTGAACTTGCTGAGTTATCAGACAAAACACATCGAGCTGAACCTGAAGTTTCTATTGTTCATGTTGAAGGCGAACTTTTTTTTGCCGCCGCAGATTTATTTTATGAACAAATTAGACGAGTCGGAGAAGATCCCAATTTAAGAGTACTTGTTTTAAAACTTTTAAACGCACATCATCTAGACGCTACCTCAGTTATGGCACTAGAAGAACTCTTAGATTATCTAAAAGAGAAAAATTGCCATGTCCTGCTCTGTGAAGTCAGGCGTGATGTTTTAAGAATTCTTAAAAATGCTGGTGTTCTTTCACGAATGAACCGTAAAAATATATTTCCTCACACGATGAGTAATCCAACACTATCAACTGCAAAAGCGATTAAGCGAGCCAAACATCTTACATCTGGTGAGGACGCAAAAGTGACCATTTATGCGGAACAGATTGGCAAAAAGTAACCAAAGCTTTTCTATCTTAATCCGCTCTTTCTCTTGGCCTTCATAGATGCCAAGTTTTCAAGAAAATGATCATGAGTAAAATTTTCAATAGATTCTTTTTCCATTTCTAATAAATGAAGCTCATCCTTTAAATGTTTTTCTTTCTCAGTTTCTGAATCTGAGCATTTTGAAATTTTTTCCCTTAAATCGTTTATTTTCTGATCTACTTCGTGAAGTTTATCGCTTTGTTTATCTTCACCCGATTCTTGATCTTTTAATTGAATAAATCGAGTATGATTAAAATTTTTAATTGCTTTTCGCTCTCCGGATAAAGTTTCAATTTGAATCTTTAAATCCTCAACAAGTTTTTCTTGTTTTTCTAACAATTTAGCGGATATATCTTCTTGAAGTAATTTTTTCTCTGCACTTTTAAGCCGTTTTTTTAGAAATTTTGCTTTGAAATCGAGTTTTTTTTCTTTCGATGAAAGATTCTTTTTTGGCTCAAGCATCGATTTTGCTCTTATAAATGTAGTATGCCCCCCATCCACTAGAGATTGTAACTCCTTACGTAAAACTTCGATTTCTCCTTTACATGCATCAACATCAGATTGTTGAGAATCACCAGAATCAATCCCATCTTCAAAATCTTGTAACTTAGATCTTAAGTTTGACATTTTCATTCGTATTTTAGAACGAAGTGCCCGGTCTTTTTCTGAAAGTTGTGAATTCTGCATTTGGTTAACTTTTAGAGATTATGCAAAAGTTGCAAATTTTAAATGAAAACATCAACAATTCTAGTTTAATGATTTTAAACATTAATTTCATAAAACTTATTGGTGTTGTAAAAACTTATTTCTGATAACTCCTGAATCGAAATATTTAAGTAAGATGTAACTGACTCACCGATATAATGGAGGTAACTCGGTTCATTTTCTTTTCCTCTTTTAGGTTCTGGGGCTAAATATGGACTGTCCGTTTCCAGAATAACATTTTTTATACTCTGTTGCTTTAGTGCCTCTCTCAGAAAGCCATTTTTTTTAAAAGTTATTATTCCAGTGAAAGACGCCCGGCCCCCTCTTTCATTTAACTCCTTTATCTCCTCAATGCCCTCTGAAAAACAGTGAAATAAAACTTTTTCCCAGGCTACATCTGATTTTTCTATAATTTCTAAACAATCTGAAAAAGCATTTCTTGAATGAATCACAACGGGTAACTTATATTTTGCCGCCAAGTGTAATTGCTTGGCAAAGGCCATTTTTTGCAACTCAACTATCTTTTCGATTTCGTTTAATCCTTTTGGAAGATGAAAATAATCAAGACCCATTTCCCCAAGTGCAATCGGTTCATTATCAGATTTTAAAAATATTTCCAGTTTTTCGATTTCTTGTTCAAAGTTTTCATCCACATAACAAGGATGGAGTCCAACTGAATAATAGATTATCCCCTTGAATTGCTTGGATAAACCTTCGTACAAGTTCCAGTCTTCTGAAGATGTTCCTATCGCGGCCATTCGTGAAACTCCATTTTCCTTTGCACGGGAAAGAATTTCTTCAAGCATACCTTTATTCAGAAAACCTTTAAGGTGACAATGACTATCAAACCAATTCATCTACTCGACGGGAATCAAAAAACTTGTCATACTCTTCCTTTATAAATTCTTTCTAATCAGTTACGACAAAATATCTACTTTATAAAACTATCATATGGAAAACATAATCATTCTAGGAACTGGCTGTGCTGGATTCACTGCAGGAATATACACTGCCCGAGCAAATTTAAACCCCTTAATCCTTGAGGGTAAACAACCAGGGGGACAACTTACCACCACTTCGGAGGTGGAAAATTTTCCTGGTTTTCCTGAGGGTGTTGACGGATATTCATTGATGGACCAATTGCGTAAACAGGCAACACGGTTTGGAGCAAAAGTTGAAAATGCATTTATCGATAGGGTTGATTTTAGCGGTGAGACAAAACTTCTTTTTTCTGGAGATAAAAAATTTGAAGCTAAAGCCATTATTATTGCTACCGGAGCCGCACCACGCCTATTGGGTGTTCCTGGTGAAAAAGAAATGTACGGAGGAAAGGGAGTGACGACTTGTGCAACCTGCGACGGAGCCTTTTACAGGGGTATGGAAGTTATCGTTGTGGGGGGTGGAGATTCAGCCTGCGAAGAAGCTTTGTTTCTGACAAGGTTTTGCTCAAAAGTTACCTTAGTTCACAGAAGAGACCAGCTACGTGCATCCCAAATCATGGCAGAACGAACGCAAGAGCATGAAAAAATTAACATGGTTTGGAATTCAGCAATCAAAGAAATTCTTCCAGACGAACAAGGTAAAACGAGAGCAGTAACTATCGAAAATCTCAACTCCGGAGAACTTTCAGAAATTCCCACTAAAGGTGTTTTTATAGCTATTGGTCATCTGCCCAATACCCAGCCTTTTATTGATGTCTTACCGCTTGATTCAAACGGCTACTTAGCCCCCGAGAATGGAAGCCAAGTGCACACATT
>JABGWU010000005.1 GCA_018645475.1 Opitutia bacterium | reverse complement strand
CGTATATGGGAAATTCTCTTTGGCGTCTAGAGGCATCCGTTAATCTTGCTTTACTATTTGCAAAAGAAGCTAATTTTCTTAACAATTTAGAAATTATTATTTCAGACTGGGGAAGTGAAAATCCATTATCTGAAGTTCTTAATTTGATTCCAGAAGCTGTAACCAGAGTTAAATTTGTTTATGTCGCGCCTGAGATTGCTAAGAAAGAACAAAAGGACAGCAAATTTCCAGAGGTAATTGCCTTAAATGCTGCAGCACGCAAGGCGTCGGGCGAATACATCGGGCGCATAGACAACGACACTGTGGTCGGAAGAGAATTTTTTGAAAACTTTAACAACCTGTTAGCAAAAAGAGATTCTCTATGGTTCGATCCTTCAGACGCTTTTATGTTTATCGAAAGAAGGTCAATACCTTTTCGTTTTAGTTCAAAATCATATCCAATAAACTATGTTTATAATTACATAAAGACATATGGGCCTTCACTTAAAGTAGAAACTGCAAGAACCTGGGGATTACCATTTTGGTGGAGTCCTGTTGGTATTATGGTATTCCACAAAAAGATTTGGCATGATTCGAGAGGTTATGATGAAAATCTAATCTACTGGGGATGGATGGAAGGCGATTTAGCACTTCGGTTGGATAAAAAACATTTGCTGATAGATTTTAAAGACTTAGCAGGAAATTTTTTATATCATTTGGAACATTACCCTAGTCTGACCGCTTACAAAGACAGAAATGGTCCCGCTACCCCTCGACAGAAAAATGAACCAAAAATATATGGACTAAGTTATCAGGTAAACGATGAAAATTGGGGATTAAATCAAGAAAATATCAACTTTACCAATTATCAATTAAGCAAAGATTTTGATCACTCCCGGAATAATAAAAGTTTATCCCCACAAATTACTTTGTCCATGAGAATTTCTTTTTATCTGTGCAATGCAAAGAGAAAAATTGATCTCCTTAGATTAAATTTACCAAACTTTGTGCAAAATTCTATATCCAATATAAGAGTTCAGATAGGAAAGATCAAAAAATTGTTAAAATTATGTTAGATATCAAATCTTCAATAGAAAAAATCAATGAAGATGGATACGTTGACCTCTCTGGATTGATTTCTACGGAAATGGTTGACCATATCAATGAAAAGATATCCCTACCGATGTCTCAACCCCACCTAAATGGACAAAGGGGCTATATAGGATGCGGTTGCCAGCGATATCTGGCAGATACACTTTCATACGGGAAAGAGATCATTAATGTATACACCAATGATTTTCTTATAGAATTTGCTGAAACCTACGCTCAAGATAAAGTACATTTGTCTAACTATAGGATCTACAGCACTTACCCCTCGAAAGATTTTAAGATGTGGTGGCATCTTGATAACAAAATCGACACCTATGATTTCGAAAAAAAAGTTTTCGTTCAGACAGTAGTTCCTGACGACATAGGTATCATTTTCCTAATGTACCTATCAGATGTCGAGGATGGAGGAGTCCAAGTGGTAAAAGGCAGTCACAAGTGGTCAAGTGACTACGAAAGAGAGGACTTTGATCATATGGAAAATGAATTCTCAAATGACATAGTAACCTTTAACAACCGCCCCAAAGGCACTTTTGTCGCTTATGATTATGGGCTGATCCACAGAGCAAAACCTTATAACGGGGGAAAGATAAGAACCTCTATGTTTGGCCAATTGTCACCTAGTAGAATGCCCGCCGGCGAACCTATTTTACTTAGCAGTCGAGATTTACTGGACTTAACTCCCAAACAACAACAAGTATTGAATTTTGGTCAAGAAGCTACCACGCTAAACTGGCCTATTGGGGATCCCAACGAATTCGCCACTACGATTGTGCCAAAGGGAATCAAAGCAAAGATTAGAAGCCTATTTAGGTGAATTTAGCTTCATTGTTTGAATCTCTGACTTCTTGTCTGAGAAGAAAGAATCCAAAGCAGGAAAACAAACCAACGGTTTCCTATGTGGGAAACTATGCGCATTGGGCAGATGCAGTCGCAGATTCGAAAGGATATGAAGATTCGGAAATCATCAAAAAAGCGACACAATCTTTTGAAGAAATTTTAGCAGGCAAACATAAGTGCGAAAGAGACACTTTTCTCTACGATGAATTTCAATATTCACTTCCCCTTTTACTTGGATTGAACTTCATGCAAAGAAAAGTAGGAAAAATTCAACTGCTCGAT
>JABGWU010000234.1 GCA_018645475.1 Opitutia bacterium | reverse complement strand
CTTGGGAGTTGGTATTGCGATTATGAATTTACCTCCTTTATTCTTGAATTCTGAGAGGTTCGAAATAATTTCCTCTGAAAAGTTCCAGGCTAATAAGAGGGCAAACTCTATATTTTGTTTTATTAATTCAGAATCTTCGACGACGGGGATGTGAACTCCGGGACAATAGCGCCCTATCTTTAATCTGCTTTTTTCTGTAACAAAGGACAAAGTTTCTGGTCCTAGACGGCAATAATTAAGGAGAGTCATACCTTTTGCTGGAGCACTCACAGCTGCAATTCTCTTGCCTTGTAGTCGAAGATCTAGAATTAAATTTTGCAAATTTTTTCTGTTCGCGGATACACCCTTCGCAAATGTTCTTAAATTTTCTTCGTCAATGTAATTTGCGAGAGTTTCGGTCTGGACGAAATTACGAACGTTTTCTTGAACCTTTAATTTCCCTTTTCGAGCGATGAAAACTCTAAACGAACCACCATGAATATCTCGTTCTTGCACATCAATGACCTCCATGTCATGCATTTTTACAAGATGCATGATAGGCTTGAGTAAAAGATAGGATAAATGCTCATGATAAATGGTATCGTATTCCAAATATTTTAGAAGATTCCCGAAATAAGGTGCTTCAACTATGAAAATTCCTTTTTCGTCGAGAAGCAATTTAACTGCCTTGATGAAACTGTGTAGGTCGTCCACATGAGCGAAAACATTTGTTGCGGTAATAACTTTTGCTTTTCCCTTTAGATTTACGATTTTTTTTGCAACCGTTGAATCTAAAAAATCGTTAATTGTTTCTATTCCTCATTTTTCGGCAATACGAACGATGTTTGATGCTGGATCCACTCCTAATACAGAAGCACCATTATTCTTGAATGAACTTAGGAGAACGCCGACATTGCTACCCACGTCAACAACAAGATCTTTCTTTGTGAGCTCGTATGTGGCGCAAACGGTTTTGGCAAACTCGTCCCAATGAGTTTGCCCCGATTTCGTAATGGATGATTCATAAGGGTAATCTCTACGATAAAGAATTTCGCAATGCACAATGTGAGATAATTGGGCTAAGCCACAAACTCTACACATCATTACCTTTAGGGGATAAGATGTTTCAGGTTCGGTTAGTTGATTCTCTCTAAGAAATTGATCAGCAGGGGGCGTGAAGCCTAAATCCAAAAAAGTGAAAAGGTTGCTTGAACCACAAATTCTACAATGAGTTTTCATATCCTATGTCCGCTTAATAATTCCGTCCAAGTGTATTTTTTTGCCTAATGCTCCACATAATCTAAGAATTTCTTAAAGTAATTGGAAAATTCGTATTCCTCTTTGTAGCATTTGAAAGCGTTGCGACTGTAAAATGAGTAGTTTTGCAAGATCTTTGATATTCCGGATTGAATTTCATTTAGGTCATCGAACAAAATTCCACATTGATATTTGTTAATTATTTCATCGAAACCTGGTATATTAATGCACAAGATGGGCTTTCCGCATTTTAGGTAGTGTGCAATTTTTCCAGACCCTTTGGCTAAACTAACCCAACTCGAGCCCCACTGTTCACTTTTATCGTAAATGACAATTCCAATTTTAGACGAGGCTACGACCTGATCAATCAGATCATACGAAACTGGATTTAGTGATAACAAAACATTGTCGCCGCCTGCTTCTATAATATCTTTAATGTACGGTTCTCTTGTGGATCGTTTCATCCTTTCGTGAAAAATCAACTTCCAATTATTTGGCCATTTACTCGCAGCACTTGCAAGATCTCTGGATTGCATAACCTCATGAATCCATCCCGAGTGCAATATTGTGACTTCTTTATCATCAAACAAAAAAAGATTTTGAAAAAAATTGCTTTTAAGTTCACCGCAAAAACCTGATGGCGAATGAGGCAAGCATATAACATTCTTATTCTCAATTGGAGTATCGTTTTCTTTGCATACATCATTGGCTCTGGCAATATCTGTGGTAAGGATAAGATCGGAATTCCTACACATCTTCATTTCAAAAAACTTTAGAAAACGCATATTAAATAACGATTGATATGGTGTAGTGATTTCTAAACCCCAATAAACCAATTTGTCTATTGGTAGAAAGAGTGACGAAATATAAGCAGAACAACCTCCTCCAAGATCAACTCCAATAACAACATCGTACTTTTTTTTGGTCAGTCTTGAAATCACAAATCCTATATATTTCAAGCTATCTAATATCAAATTCTTTTGAGTCTTAAATTGTGAAAAGTTAAGCTTAATAAGACTGAGATTATCTCTGATTATTGACTTGAGGCTTGTAGGTATGAGTATTTTCAAAAACGAAGTATTTCTTCGCTTTTCAAGAGTAGTTGAATTTTCTTCGGATTTTTTTCCGATAGGGTAATCTCGATTAATCTTCGAGCTTAGCCTAAGATTATAGAAATTAACATTGTTTGGGAAATTCGGTGGCGCCGGAAAATTAGTGGTTCTCGATGTACCAATTACGTCCACATAGTGATTGTTCTCAGATAGAAGAGAAATGGACTCAATGAAACTAGGATATGAACCAAGATAATCTTCCTCGAAGATTAAGGCTATTCGCTTCCCCATATGTTTATGCTTTTTTTAATATTATGGTTACACTCCATGACTTACTTGAGGGTACTTTTCGCGTGATCCATTCTTCAGAGCAAATGAATTCAAATCCGGTCTTTTCTGCAAAGTATTCGATTTCGGGAAGACCAAAAAAGCGAACGTTATGAGTTTCATTAACGAAAGACCACGAGTTTTTAGTTTTG
>JABGWU010000032.1 GCA_018645475.1 Opitutia bacterium | reverse complement strand
TTTGCCCCGATCATCTCTACACCAAACTCTTCAAGAATTCCAGCGTGATAAAGTTCAAGAGATAAATTCAAGCCAGTCTGCCCGCCTAATGTTGGAAGCAACGCATCTGGCCTTTCCTTTTCTATGATTTTACGAACACTCTCAACCGTTAGAGGTTCGACATATGTGGCATCGGCAAATTCCGGATCAGTCATGATCGTGGCCGGATTACTATTGACGAGTGAAACCCGGTAACCCTCCTCGCGTAAAGCCTTGCAGGCTTGTGCACCACTGTAATCAAACTCACAAGCCTGTCCTATTATGATTGGACCTGAACCAATAATGAGAATGTGTTTTATATCGTTTCTTCTAGGCATGTAAAATAATGATCAAAATAAAAGGACAAAAAAAAAGCCCCACTTGGAGCCTTTTAAAGATGTTTTGGACAATTTAATCAAATCCAAACGAAAATTTTTCTACGAAGAAGCCTTTTTTTTGCATTTAGAACAACAAAAGCCAACAGATAATTTTTTGCGAACGGGCTTGGCTGAAAATGAACAAATTTTGTTGTTCGGTTTAGCTTTTTTGATGAATTCAATAATATTGGATGAAGCTTTTTTTACGCAGTTAGAACAACAGACTCCATAAGATAAAACTTGCTCCGCATCGATAGCTTTCTTTGAATATGGACAGGATTTGTTGACGACCTTGACCAAACTAGGTGAGGCAAAACAAATATGGGCGAATAAAAAAACGGACAAGAATTTTAAAACGTGCATGGATTAAATAATTTCAATACTCTTTACTAGTGTATGACGTTACATTCAAGAATTTTATGCGATGGGGGGTAATCCACCACCAATTAAACCGATAAACGCATCTTTGACTTTTTGGCCCCCTGAAACAACTTGGATGGTTTTGCCAATACTGTTAAAGTTCTTGAGTGACTCAATAATACATTCAACCAAATCCTCTCTTGGTAAATATCCATGAAAACCAAGATCTTCCGAAACTTGAACACGACCAGTTCCTCTTTCGTCAATCAAACTACCTGGGGCGATAATGGTATAGTCTAGTTTTGACGAACGAAGACGAGAGTCGGCTACTCCTTTTGCCCTGAGATAATGCTGAATACGGGTGGATTCGCTGTTTGGATCTGCTCCTATTGCACTAATCATTATGAATCTTCGCACTCCAGCACCCTCACAATCTTTTATTAATTGAATCGCAGCATTTTGGTCAACATCCGTAGTCTTTTCGGACCCAGTTCGACTACCGGAACCTGCAGTAAAAACGACCGCATCCAATCCTGGCAAGAAAGAGGAGACTCCTTCCTCTAAATCCCCAACAACCGAAGGAACGCCGAGTGCGGTAAACTTGGTTTGTTGACGCATATCACGAATTAAGCCGACGGGAGAAAAGTTTGAATGCGCCCAAAGCTTGCCCGCTAAAATGGTTCCGACTTTTCCGTTTGCTCCCACAATTAAAACTTTCACATCCAATCCTTAACTTGTGATTCCTCACATTGCAAGAATGTGATCAGTAGAATTTGTTCGTCCTTAACAAATGATTTCATTATGGTAACGATCTTTTTTAAATGAACATGCCAGTTAGAACCCGAATCGCCCCGTCACCCACAGGTGCCCCTCATGTGGGTACAGCATATATGGCACTATTCAATCTTGCGTTTGCCCGAAAAAATGGTGGCCAAATGATTCTGAGAATTGAAGATACGGACCAGAGTCGATCATCGAACGAATCAGAAACGGCCATCATGGAATCCCTTCAATGGTTAGGGATTGAATGGGATGAAGGCCCCGACAAGGATGGAAAATTTGGCCCATACAGACAAAGCGAAAGAAAAAATATTCATGCACAGCATGTTCAAATTTTAAGAGACAAAGGACACGCATATCCCTGCTTTTGTACAGCCAATCGCTTAAAAGATGTTCGTTCAGAACAAATGGCAAAGAAAGAAACTCCCCGTTATGATGGTCATTGCCTGCATTTATCACAAGAGGAAGTAGAGAATAAAATAACTGCTGGTGAAAAGTTTGTTATTCGCTTGAAAGTCCCCACAGATGGAGAATGTTGCTTTACTGACGAACTCAGGGGGGAGGTTAAAATTGATTGGAAACAAATTGACCATCAAATTTTACAGAAGTCAGATGGATACCCGACTTACCATCTTGCTAATGTGGTAGATGACCACTTAATGAGGATTACTCATGTTATTAGAGGAGAGGAATGGATCAGTAGTACTCCAAAGCATGTATTACTTTACAAATATTTTGATTGGGACACCCCTATTTTTGCGCATCTTCCGTTACTCAGAAATCCTGATAAATCAAAACTATCGAAAAGAAAAAATCCAACGGGTATAAATTACTACCGGGATGCAGGGTTTCTACCGGAGGTTATTAGTAATTATCTTGGAACGATGGGGTATACCCTTCCCGATCAACGAGAAATTTTTTCAATTGAGGAATTAACCCAGAGCTTCGATATTAGAAGAGTGAGTTTAGGGGGGCCAATATTTGATCTTGCCAAACTTAAGTGGCTTAACGGTCGATATCTAAGGGAAAAATTATCCGAGAAGGAAGTAGTTGAGCGAATGATTGACTGGAAAATTAATTCTGGGTTTATTCAAAAAATTATCCCACATGCATTGCAAAGACTTGAAAATTTTTCTGACTTCATGCCCTTATCGGGTTTCCTTTTTCAAGATTACCCGGAACTCGAACTATCCTCACTGATTGGCAAATTCGATGCGAGTGATGCAAGTAAATTAATAAAAACTTGTGAATGGGAATTAGAAAAGTTAGCCCCATGGAATCGTCATCAAATATGTAAGTTATTTCAAAACCTAGCAGAAAAGGAAGACAAGAAACTTAAGGAAATCTTACCCCTATTCTTTCAAGTTATTAGTGGAGAGAGCGTATCCCTTCCTTTATTTGATTCCATTGAAATACTTGGCCCAGACTTGGCTCGACTTCGCTTGCGAAAAGCCCTTGAGTTTTTAACCTCCGAAGGTTTTGGTTTAAGTAAAAAAGGATTAAAATCATTAGAAAAAGATTACCGTCAAAAATACGGAGATCGAATTGATTAAACATATTAAAAGTTTTTGATATTTATATTTATGAATTTAGAAAATAGCGAAAAAAGTCTCGATTTCATTCGTTCCCGGGTGAAGGAAGATAGAGATAACAAAAAGAACGAAGGTCAGGTCCACACACGGTTCCCCCCAGAACCGAATGGTCACCTCCATTTAGGGCATGCAAAGAGTATTTGCCTGAATTTCGGGATTGCAGATGAGTTTGACGGTTTGTGCAACCTAAGGTTAGACGACACAAACCCTGTAGCCGAAAAGGAAGAGTATGCAGAAGCGATTAAAGATGATGTCAAATGGCTTGGTTTTGATTGGGACGATCGACTATTTCATGCGTCAGATTACTTCAATCAGCTTTTTGAATGGGCAAAAAAATTAATTGAGGATGGAAAAGCTTTTGTTTGCGATTTAGATTTTGAAGAAATGAGAAAACTCAGAGGCACATTGGTCGAACCAGGAACACACAGCCCTTTTCGAGATCGCTCAGTTCAGGAAAATCTTGAACTTTTTG
>JABGWU010000233.1 GCA_018645475.1 Opitutia bacterium | reverse complement strand
TTTCGTTCTCAACTATACGAAAAACAACAGTGGCAGAACGAGAACCTTCATCGCGAAGAATTTCAGATTCGACCCGAGAATTCCAAAAGCCTTTGTCCAAATAGAGTTCTCGAACGGCCCGTTCGTCAGACTTGATCATCGCTTCGTCGAGAAGCTCACCAGCTTCGGATTCAATCGATTTTGCAAGCTTTCGACCAGAAAGCTCGTCATTCCCCTCAAATCGAATCTCTCCAATGCGAGGTTTTGTAGTAACGCGAAAAGCAAGAACAACGGAAGCGGGATCGGGTTGTACCGTATCCAAGAAAACACGAACATCGTCTACGGTGCCAGTTGCCATGAGATTGCGAATGGATTTGTCCACGGCACTGGGGTGATACTCCGCCCCAACCTCCACTTGCAGGTTTTCACGAATAAAAGACTCACCAATCGTTCGGGGTCCTTCAATCGTGATTCGGATTTCCGCAATGCGCTTACCCGTAGGGTCAACTTGAGCCAGTAAAAACGCCCCCAATCCCATCAGGAGACAACATGCGAGGCCTAAAATGCGAATGTTAACGGGCATTGATTTTAATTCATACGGGAACCGCCGTGCATACTGGTAAAGCGCGTAAACTGTCGGCGGAACGCTAGTTGTAAATTACCGGTGGGACCATTTCGTTGCTTAGCCAATATAAGCTTTATGGTCTCGAAGTCTTCACCGTCTTCAGAACTGGCATTGGGTCCATCCATCTCGCGGACATCCGAGGCTGATTTGTCCTTGGCAAGAAGCATTACAATATCAGCATCCTGCTCAATAGAACCTGACTCACGAAGGTCTGAAAGCCTCGGTTCCCGACCATCTTTGTCAGACTCCCGGTTAAGCTGACTCAAAACAATCACTGGGACATTTAACTCCTTGGCCATAGCCTTGAGCCCTCGAGAAATATCGGCGACTCCAGCTTCTCTCGATTGAATTCGAGAGTCGGTCCCAATCAGTTGAAGGTAATCCACCACGATTAGGGAAAGTGGTTGGCGGGAGTGAGTGCGGCGAGCTTTTGCTCGCAGTTGATGGATTGTTAAACCTCCTGAATCATCAACCCATATGGGTGCCTGACGAAATTCACGGGCGGTTGCAGCTAGCTTTGTTTGTGCATCGCGAGGTGCAAACCCTCTTTGGAGATCACTTTGATTAACTTCGGCCCGGCCACAAATCAATCGCATGGCAAGAGAAACGGCACTCATCTCCAAACTGAATACAAGAACGCTTGGAGGATCGTCTTGCACGGCCGGAGACAAAACAATATTCTCCACAATGTTCATGGCAAGAGTCGTCTTTCCTACAGAAGGACGAGCTGCCAAAACAATCATTTCAGTGGGGCTTAGACCGTTGGTCAAATTATCGAGATCAGGATAGCCTGTTTTTACTCCAGCTGCATCTTCACCGGCTAATAACCTGTTGATCTGCTCTTCGGCACTGGTAACTGGTTCTCTAAATCTCTTTGCTGCATCGGAGGCTCGGTCTTGGCTTAACTCAAAAACATCTTTTTCAATTTCACCTAGAAATGCACCAAGATCACCTTCCTGCTTATTTGCCCGATCAATGATATCATGAGCTACGCGTATGCACTGTCTAAGAGTTTGCTTTTCCCTCACTATCTCCAGCCAAAAAGGAGCGTGGGCAGGTGTCTCTATCCGAGAAGTCAGAGTCGCCAAAGCAGCATGACCTCCGACTTCGCCCAACTGATCTCGTTGAGAAAGCTTTTCTGCAAGAAGAATCTCATCGGCAGGCTCACCCTCTCGCTGAAGATCAAGCAGGGCAGAATATATAAATTGGTGATTTGGCGAATAAAAATGCTCCGCCAGGAGCCCAGACTCCGCGCACAAAGAAGTAGTTTCACCCGTTTGGTCGAGAATACATGCGGCGAGTAATCCTTGCTCGGCGTCACCGTTGCTCGGAAGAGAAGGTCCCGACAAGGTGCCTATTTCGGGAGATGGCATGAGGAAAATTACTCGTTAGTTAACAGATAACAAAAACATTGAGACACCTCAGTCTTCTTCTGTCTCGATGGGATTTTCCGACACAATTTCAAATTCAACGTCGGCCTTGACCTCCGGGTGCAGTTGAAACGTGGCGGTGAGTTTTCCCAATTCCTTAACCGGCCGAAAGGGAGCAAGGTGGCGTTTGTCCAAGTGAAAGCCCTGCCCTTCAAGCTTGGTAAGCAACTGCGCAGAAGTTACCGAACCGAACAATTTGCCACCCGCACCCGTCTTGACAGCGATCGCGACACGAGTCTTTCGTAATTTGACAGCGATTTCTTCGGCTTGACTCTGCTCATCCGCCTCCCTGTGGGCACGAGCCCGCATGAGGGACTCCATACGTTTCTTGTTGGAATGATTAAGAGAAACAGCTTTCTTTCTGGGAAGCAACCAGTTGCGGGCGTAACCCGCTTTAACTTTAACGATGTCTCCTTCAGCTCCGAGGTTATCGACTTTGTCGACTAAAAGTATTTCTGTTGTGGCCATAGTAATAAGGTTAAGGAAATTAAAGATAGATG
>JABGWU010000232.1 GCA_018645475.1 Opitutia bacterium | reverse complement strand
GAAGAGCGATGATCCAGTCCTTCGCCAATCATCACGTGTTTGTGGAGCTGTTGCAATGGGCGGGCAAACAACTCTCGATCCGTTTCTTCTCGAAAAGAAGATTGGTCCCGCGTGCATTCGGCATCCGATGATCTGGAAAACCGTGGGTGCTCAAAGTCTCGAGCACCTCATGAAAAACTGGGATCAATACAAAGCACTCTCTCTTGAATGCTCCCCCCTTACTCATGTCTCCAAAGATGACCCTCCTGTCTTTTTAAATTATGGAAAGCCCGCTCCCATCCCAGTCATAAAGGGTGACGGCATACACCATGCGGGATTTGGTCGCCTACTTAAAGAGAGATGCGAATCGGTCGGTATTGAATGCTATTTACAGGTAAAAGAGTATGAAGTACCAAAACTAACTAAAGACAATTTCATTAAAAAGGTTTTTTTAATAGAATAAAAAATAACCTTTTCTGGTTTGAAACAGACGATTGAATATTTTAGTTATTTTGGTCTTTAAAATTCCTCCCAAATCAAAACCAGATTAAGCTACCCATTTTGCCTTCTTTCAATTAGTAACAATTTGAAAGAATTCTGCATTTCCTTAGACTAAACTTACTTCCAATAATTATGAAATATATCCTCCCAACTTCTTTAACATACATCGCGTTAATCACATGTGGTCTTAATTTGTGTGCAAAACCATCCACTTCGCATAGCTTAATAATTGACGATTCAACAGGTTTATCTGTTCCTCCTGGATTTGAAGCTGATCTTGTTTATAAAGTCGATAAACAAAAGTATGGTTCGTGGATTTCCATGTCATTTGACCCCAAAGGGCGATTAGTTGTCTCAGATCAGTATAAAGCCGGTACTTTTCTCATCAATCTACCTAAAGTTGGGCAAACCCTTTCAGAATCGTCTATCACGAAGCTTCCCTTTGATAGTGGGCAATGGGGAATGCTCTTTGCTTTTGATCATTTGTACATGGTATCTCAAAGTAAAGTTGTACGCATACCAATTTCGGCAAATGGAGACTTTGGGAAAGAGGAAAAATTGTTCCAACTCTATGGGGGTAGCGAACATGGCCCGCACTCTTTAATTGTTACCGAGGATGGAAAAGGACTTTATCTTGTTGCGGGAAATTTTGCCCGAACTCCAAGTTTCGAAAAATCCAGAATCCCCACGAATTGGAAGGATGATGTACTTTTGGAAAACTATGCTTATGGGCACAACGGTAACGGTAAAGCACCAGGCGGGTGGGTGCTCAAGTTTAACCCTGATGGATCAGAGCGGGAAATGATCAATATGGGCTACCGCAATCCATGTGATTTCGCTCTGAACCGGGATGGTGAGATGTTTATTTATGATGCAGATATGGAATGGGATATGGGAACTCCCTGGTATCGCCCGACCCGTATTAATCACGGAATTTCCGGTGGAGAAAGTGGATGGCGTGCAACATCTAAAAAATGGAGGAAATATTTTCCTGACACCATTGGATCAGTACTTGATATCGGACCCGGCAGTCCAACTGGAGTAATTGCAGGCACCAATGCCCGGTTCCCCACTCATTATCGAGACGCCCTTTTTTTATGCGATTGGACATTCGCTACGATTTATTCCCTCCACCTCACTCCCAAAGGTTCATCATATACTGGAGAAACCCGAACTTTTGTCACGAATATCGACGGTTCCCTACCCCTCACCGATGTCGATATTAGCCCAGATGGGCATATGTATTTCTGTGTTGGGGGTAGAAAAGGACAATCCTACCTCTATCGTGTCCGCTATGTTGGAAAAGAATCCACTACTCTCTCTAATTTGGACAACACAAGCGAACATGCAAAAGCAAGAAAGACCCGACACATGCTCGAATCCTTTCATGGTAAAACCAATCCGCAGGCCATTGAAACCGCATGGCCCTATCTTCAAAGTGAGGATTACCATCTTCGCTATGCCGCTCGTATTGCAATCGAGTGGCAGGATACCAAAAACTGGGCAAACCAAGCCTACGCTGAAAATAACGATCTATCTGCCATTCACGCTCTTCTTGGACTAGCCCGAAGCGATCATTCCAATAGCATGGAACCAAGTATTAATCGCTTGCTCAAAGTAAACTTTTCCAAATTAGACAAGACAGCCAAGCTTGCCCTGCTCCGAACTTATTCCGTAATTATAAGTCGTGCTGGAAAACCTAGCCAATCTCAAATGGATGCCATGGGAAAACAATTGGATCCCTACTACCCGAGCGAAAACGATAATTTAAATGAGGAACTCTGTCGTGTATTGTCTTTCCTCCAACACCCCACTGTAGTGAGTAAGACAATCGCTTTGTTGAAAACAACCAAGGCCAAGGTTCCTGACTTCGATCCTGAGATAATGAAACGAGGAAACAATTACGGGAAAAGAATCCTTACTACCATGAGCGAGGAAGTGTCACCCAATATCCTTAACATTCACTTTCTTTTCTGCCTGAAAGATGTGACCAGCGGATGGTCTATGGAAGAACGAAAATCTTACCTTGGAGAGCTCAAAAATTTGCTCTCAAAAAAAGGCGGACATTACTTCTCTGGCTATTTACAAAAAATTCGCGAGTCCGCTATCGCAAATGTTCCCGAAAAGGACAGGTTAGCCCTTAAATATCTAACCGGAGAAATCAAAGGAATCGACCTGGCAAAACTTCCTCGTGCTCAAGGCCCAGGGGTGGCTTGGACTGTAAATTCTGCATTAGAAATT
>JABGWU010000231.1 GCA_018645475.1 Opitutia bacterium | reverse complement strand
TATTCTCCCGCATACCAATGAATAAATTCTGCGGAACTACAGAAGATATATTCCCGGCAATGATTGAAGAAGGACTTCCTGTTTATGGATATCTACATAAGAAATACTGGATCGACATGGGCACACGAGAAACTTATATTCAGGCACAGGCCGATGCACTTGAGGGACGGTTAGTATTAAAAAACTCGCCATCGAGAAATCCAGAAGGACCTCTAATAGTACCACCGATCCATATCGGGAAAGATTGTGAAATCTCCAATGATGCGCAGGTAGGACCTCATACAGTGCTGGGAGATGGCTGTCGTTTGCGCTCAGGGGCAGTGGTGGAAAACTCCATCCTCTGGCAAGGAGCGACTATTGGCTCCGATGCAACCGTGCAAAACTCAATTATCGGCAAGAGTGTCGCCATAGTAAATGGCGCACAGGTGGTGGATGCGTCTCTTTAAAGAGAAACATTTACCCCCCCCTAGCCCCACTTATCAGGGGGTTTGGTTTTTCGGGGTTTGCCCAAATCAATAATTTTCTTCTTCAAATCTTCATAAACACCTGCAATATTTTTCATCACTTCTTCATTGCTATAACGGACAACAGTAACATCTAAAGAGTTTAATCGCTCAGTTCGTTTCCGATCATATTCTTCCTGCTCCCCGTGACTGTCCCCATCAATTTCAACAGCGAGCATATACTCACTGCAATAAAAATCTACGATATATTCATCTAGAGGTTTCTGGTGGATAAATTTTAAGTCTTTGAATTTATTGCCTTGGAGGGTAAACAACCATATTTTCTGTTCAGCGGGTGTTGGGGATTTGCGGTTTTCCCGTGCTCTTTTTGTTAGTGACTGGTTGTAGGGAATATAGTCCAATTTAAGGCAACCCCCATCAGTCCCCCCTTTTCAGGGGGAATGAACATTTATTATTTATTCTTCACTATCATTGTTTTGTTTCAGGAATGGATTTGGGGCTCCGCTTTCTAGCTCTTCAGCGCGGGCTTGTGTCCGCCAAACTATGTTCACGATGTCTTTAATCCTGTAAGTCAGCGGCTTGGCATCTTTTCCGAACTTACCCATCACCACACCCGCATCTCCCACGAATACCAAAAACCGATCCAGATCAGACATTTTTTTATGCAATTCACTTTGAAGACGTTCCAGCCTTTTGAGTAGATGTTGCTTGTGATTGTCTTCTATGACCTCAGAACCAGAAATCAAATCTCTCAGTTCATTGATATTTGTTTGAACCTTATCAAGGTTCCCTTCAGAAAATTCATAAATAAAACCTGCACCTAGTTTGGCAGCAAATTGGGATGTAGAATCATTAAATAGGCTAGTATCAAATTCACCTAAATGTGCCCCTTGATTCTTAAAAACTCCCACAATAAAGTTGACCTTGTAAATCTTATCCTAATCAAAAGGTAACAGGGGGAAAGTTGCTTTTGAATTCACTCTTTGAAGGAAGGCGCTTAAAAATGAAAATGCTTCCAAATATGTACCATAATTCAAGACCTTATCGTAATCTGTTAGGCGTTTATCATAGTCAACAAACATTTTCTTAATCTTTTTTAGGGCTTCCTAATTATTTTCAAGTAATTCCTCTATAAACTCATCATCAAAAATCATAAATTTTCCATGGGTTAAATTTGGCTATGGCGATAGTAAACCATAAACACATTTTTCCAAAAATAACTTGATTTAACTTCCCCCCCTGACAAGGGGGACTTGAGGGGGGGTTGCTTTTAACGATATTTCGAGGAAGGTCAAAGTCGGCACGGATGATTTCCTCACCCGTTCCAAACTATAATCGTTACCTACAAAAGCTTGTGATTGCTGAGCGTCATTGTTGAGACTGAAATCGCGCCCTCTTCGCAGTTGATGATGCGGCGTTGTTCAGGAAGGTCGGCCTCACCCACTCTTGTATATCCATCTGTATAGCTTTCCACATCTTTCAAACCTTTGGTTTCCGGATTGAAATAGAACACGGAGTATTTATGGGTCAGGAATTTACCGTCCTGATTCTTCCGGCTTTCTTCAATATTGATGGAGAAAGACATGCGCGGGGTCTGTCGGTTGATCTGCTGAATTCTACCGTCTTTAATCCGGTAGAACGAGCTCATACCATCTCCACCCATAACGAGTTTTCTTCCTAAAGGATGCGTGCCGTCATCGCCGAAGCTGAGCTTGTACTTACCATCTGACTCATCAAAAGAACGTGGCCCTCGATGCATGGCAATTGAAGCTAGGTTCTCGGTCAGAAAGCCCTTGGCTTTTTCTTCGCTGATATCAGTCTCGATTTCCTTGGGACCTTTAACCGTTACAGCACCTTTTTGTTCATCACCATTTATGTTTACCGTCACATCTG
>JABGWU010000031.1 GCA_018645475.1 Opitutia bacterium | reverse complement strand
TCTTTTTGAAGTTGTAAGTTTGCTTGATGCAAAACCAGACATACGACGGGCTGATATCGATTCAATAAATTCGGCCAAATCCGCCACATACGGATCGACCTTGGGTGCAATTCTTGGAGGAGACAAGGCGGGTCAAGATTCTGTAGCTATTAAACAAGCTGTAGAGCAAGGAGCTACCGAAGGCAGCTTAGATGGCGTCGCGTTGGCCTTGGGCCGTGATGCAAATAATGTTGGGAGCGTAAACCTAAAATCGACAGCATCAATAAAGAATGCAGTTGGCTCAGGAAACACTCTAGCGGCGACTAAGGCTGCAGCGGAAATGGCTACAAAAACAATCAAAGCAAGTGCCTCGGATATGTTGCTTTTGATGCAAAAGTACAATATAAGCCCAGGGACCACAAACCCTGGTTTTGTATTTCCTAATCCTAGCAAAAAGGGCGAAGAAGACTTTCTTTTCGAAGAGAAGTTCCCCGTAGCTTCTCCTATTTGATCCTTAGGCTTACAATAGCTTTTTTCATTATTATCGGAAATGCCTTGTTCTGAGTTCACTCATCTGGATGAGAACTCTTCTCCACAAATGGTGGATGTTGGGAGCAAGGAGAGCACAGAGAGAAGAGCTCTTGCGCGGACAATCGTAGAGTTTCCTCAGGAAGTTGCCGAGGAACTGGATTGCGTAGGTATGCGATCATCAAAAGGTTCAATTTATGATGTCGCGATCATTGCGGGGACACAGGCCGCCAAGAAAACCGCCGACCTCATTCCTCTCTGCCACTTCATCCCGTTAGACTCCGTGAAGATCAAGCTTTCTCGTGAGGGAGACCGAAGGATTCTCGTAGAGTGTCGAGTAAAGGCCACTCACAAGACGGGCGTGGAAATGGAAGCCTTAGTGGGATGCTCTGTTGCAGCGCTAACAGTTTACGACATGTGCAAAGCCCTTTCACATGAAATCGTAATTGGGGAGACCAAACTTATCGAGAAAACGGGAGGCAAAAGCAAATACTTTCTCGAAGAGATAAAGGCATGAGCTTTCCTCCTCCCCCGCACGGACTGCTTCTTGCAGGTGGATCTAGTAGAAGGATGGGAAAGGATAAATCTTCCATTAGGTACTCGGGTTCCACGCAACCCGAACTTGCTGCTGAATTACTTCGGCCTCGTTGTACGGAAATTTTTCTTTCTCTTCGAAAAGGGCAAAACAATACGACTGGCTTGGAAAATTTGAATGTCGTTCATGACCGTTGGGAAAGTGCCGGCCCACTAGTCGGTATTCTTTCCGCTATGACAGAACATCCAGAGGCCTCTTGGCTCGTGATCGCCTGTGATCTTCCCTTCCTCGACAAAATAACTCTCGATAATTTGTTAACCCAACGCGACCCGACTAAGATGGCGACTGCTTATCGGAGTTCACATGACGGGAAACCAGAACCCCTTTGCGCAATCTATGAAGCTCATGCACGACTTGTGCTGGAGGATTTTTTTACCAACGATATTCGTTGCCCTCGCAAAATTCTTATAGAGACCGAACCTCTTTTACTGAATCCTGTAAGCCCTAGAGCTCTAGACAATGTCAACACTCCCGAGGACTACGAGGAAGCCGTTCAGGCCTTGTCCAGACGATGAGCTCTTCAGAACCTGAACCTCAAGTTCGACAAGTTCGCCTCCGATATTTTGCTGTCTTGAGAGAGCATGCGGGCATCAGTTTCGAGGAACGAGAAACCATCTCCACTACCGTTGAAGAGCTGTACGGCGAAATAAAGGAGGAGAAGGGTTTTGATTTAGAAAAGTAATTCATCCGCGTTGCCTGCAACGGGGACTTCGTCGATTTGAACTGCTCTTTGTCGGACGGTGATGAAGTCGTCTTCATTCCTCCAGTGGCTGGAGGCTGACATTTCCCGTCACATACGATTCAAGATGTCATTCGATCTCTCTTCCAGACCCATAGCAGTCGACTTTCTCCGTCAAGGAATGATGAGCCAAGAATGCGGAGGATTTGTTTCTTTCGAAGGCTGGGTGCGTGATTACAATGATGGAAAAGCAGTTCTTCGCCTAGAGTACGAAGCATATGCTGAACTTGCTATTTTAGAAGGCCATCGTATTATCAACGAAGCCCTCGATCAATTTCCCATTAAGGATATTCGCTCTGTACATAGGGTCGGATTGTTGGATCTCAAAGAAGTTGCAGTTTGGGTCGGAGTGTCAGCCATTCATCGCGGGGAAGCGTTCGACGCTTGTCGTTATGTTATCGATGAAATCAAGAGCCGTGTCCCCATCTGGAAAAAGGAATTTTTTGCTGATGGTACTACGGCTTGGACTCGGTGCCAAAATTGCGCAGGTGACTTTGACAATAAGTAATGAGAGGTCTTGGCCACTCTATTTTCATTCCTTTACGGGCTATCAGCAGTCAAGTCAGCCAATTTCAACGACATTCACCGAGATGGTATTGCACTGGTTTCTCAAGAACAGCTCCAAATCTAGAATAACTCGGTGATTGGCTGGTTGTTGAGCATTGCGAGAATTTCGGCGAGGAGACCGTCGACTAGGCGAAGTTTGCCAAGGTCGAATAGTTGGTGGAGAATAGTTTACGTGAGGTTTTCAGGGCCGTAGGGTCTGCTGGTGGGTTTCGATGCCGTAGCATCGGATTCTCCTATGACTTGGCCCATATTTAATCCGCCACCGGTAACGAGAATCGAGGTCATGTCTTCGTAGTGATCACGTCCACCGTTATTATTCAGTTTAGGGGATCGTCCCATTTCGCCAGTAACCAGAAGCAGAACATCGTCGGAAAGACCTCGATCATGAATCTCTTGAACGAAAGCGGCCACGGCATGGTCGACTTGGTGGCCAATTGGGTATATACTTGCCATGCCGTTTGGACTGTTTTTTTGGCATTGAGAATCACAACCGCAGTCGGAGACCGTCTACGAATGCACAACCTGTTTCCCAGAGGAGGCTGGCCATAAGCATTTGTAGACCGAGTAAATTGGTGGCTCGGCCCATATCGCCCCAGCGCTGTAGCTTACGGGCGTCAAAAAGCGGTCTGGTATCGTAACTTTCAAAGTTATCTTCGAGACTTCTGAGCCGCAAGATGTTCGGTCCCTCTGTCAAGCCACCCCACTCTTGGACTCAAAGCCGCTTTCCATCCAGATCTGGACTGAAAAATCAGTGCGGGAGAGTACAAGTTCCGCCGAGACATCTACGTCAATTGTCGTAGATCCAATCCCTACCCCTCTATGGCAACGAAAGCCCACCGAGGTTCAGCGCTTGCTCGCTCTCTATCAAAATGCTCGAAGCACTTACGCCGAAGATTTAAATGCCCTGAATCTTATGGTCACTGATCCCATCGGGCCACTACCTGCTGACAGTAATCCCAGCGAACTTGCCGCATGGAATCTGGTCGGGAATATTTTGCTGAATTGAGACGAATTATTCCTTAAGAAACAAATATAAATATATTCAATTAAGCTATATACCTTGTCTCTAATTCAGAAAAAACACTCCTTAGCATGCCGCCAATTTCTCGGTTCCAAGGGTATTCTTCTTGGTGGCATCGCAATGGGAGCCCTTTAGGGAAAGACCCAATTGAACGCTGATTTTTTTGCGATCCCACTACGCCTTAACTGCCACACGACACCCACGCATCACTTTAACGATGCCCACGCCGAGCTTCTACTTTACTCAGGATGTCCTAGGGTCTGTCGGCCCAGAATAGGCTCATGGGTAACCTATGGATTAGGTGACGAAAATTAGAAGTTGCTTGGCTTTGTCGCTCTTATTGCCAGTGGTGTACAGACCAATGGTGTCAAAAACTCTTTCGGCGATGGTTTCCTGCCGAGAATGCTCCAAGGTGTTCAATACCGTTCCCAAGGGGGTCCTGTTCTCTATGTCTCCTATCCCAAAGGCATGGAGCATTGA
>JABGWU010000230.1 GCA_018645475.1 Opitutia bacterium | reverse complement strand
ATTTCCTTGCGCATTCCTGCTTTTTCTTCATCGCTGAGCTTGCCATCTCCATCCTTGTCGAACTTTTCAAGAATATGTGCAGGAGGGGTTCGGTTGGCCATAGCTTTACGAATTCCTGCTTTTTCTTCATCGCTCAATTTGCCGTCTCCGTCCTTGTCAAATTTCTTCATCATCTCTTCGCGTGATGGGCGACCGGGTTTATCTCCCTTGCCTTTTTTTTCAGGCTTCGCAACGAGCCCGATGGATAAACAGATAATAGAAATGAATGTAAGTAGTAATTTCATATATTTTGGGTTGATGGTTAGTATCGAAAGAAAAAACGGATGAAATCGGAAAAAGTTTCAGAAATCAGAATTAATTTTTTAATTGAAGAAAATTATTTGCATTTTGATAGCAAATTTTTTGGGCTAAATTTCCGATCATTTCAGGTTCATTAGGAAGAAAACCCTCCGTCATCCAGGTGCCCAAGAGATTACAGAGAATTCTACGAAAATATTCATGGCGTGGAAAGGAAAGGAAGGAACGCGAGTCAGTTAGCATTCCAATAAATCGGGAGAGCAAGCCTGTATTTGCTAGAGTTTTGATTTGTTCTTCCATTCCGTCCCTTTGATCGAGATGCCACCAACCAGAGCCAAACTGCATTTTTCCGGGAATATCTCTTTGGAAGTTACCGAGCATAGTGGAGACTACAAAATTATCGGTAGGGTTATTGTTATAAATGATAGTCTTAGGCAGTGCATCTTCTTGGTCTAGTCGATCAAGGAAGGCGGACATTCTTTCCGCTTGATTCCAATCCCCAATTGAATCTGTTCCGGCATCCGGGCCAAATGTATTAAGTAGCTTAGTCGAGTTGTTGCGTAGCGGGCCAAGATGGACTTGCATTGTCCATCCATTAGCCGAGTACCATCTACCTAAATAGAGCATGATGAATGCACCAAATTTTTCTCGTTCGGACGGGGTTGCATTCTTTCCTTGAATCGTTTGTTCAAAAATTTGCCTAGCTTCAACTTCATTGGGGAAGTCGGCAAAAAAATAGGGGAAACTATGATCAGATATGCGTGACCCAAGTTCATGATATTTTTGTAAACGATCCGCTAGGGCTTGTAGGAAACCATCAAAGCTAGAAACTGCCTTTCCCGAACTTTGCTCAAGGGCTTCAATCCATGCGATGAAGTTTTCAGCTCGGTCGATTCCCCAGGCCGAATCCGGTCGGAAGGTTGGGTATACTTTACAGTCGGTATTATCCTTTGCGATTTGTTCGTGGTGAACAAGAGGATGGGTGGGGTCGTCGGTGGTGCAGAGGGCTTTTACTTGGAACCTATCAAGCAAACCACGGGCAGAAAAATTGGGTTCCGCGAGCTTATCGTTTACCTGTTCCCAAATTTCTTCCGCGGTTTCAGGGGAGAGTAGTAGGTCAATATTGAAACACCGTTTTAATTCCAGGTGAGTCCAATGATAGAGGGGATTACCTAATGTGTGTGGAATCGTCCTAGCCCACGCAAGGTATTTCTCTTTGGGGTCTGCGTTACCGGTTATCAATTCCTCGGGTATACCATTTGCTCGTAAGGCTCGCCATTTATAATGATCTCCCTCGAGCCAGATTTCCGCCAGATTGTTAAACCTGCGATCCTCTGCAATTTCCTTGGGCGACAAATGATTGTGGAAGTCAAGGATCGGTTCGTCCCTGGCATATTTGTGAAAAAGCGAAGCGGCCGAATCGTTGGTAAGTAGAAAGTCGTCGTGTATGAAAGTCATTTATTCGTTAGTTTATTTTAATTCTGACTTTCTTGATCTTTCCGTCAAAGGCAAAAGCATCCTTGTAACCCCCGACTGTGCCACCCTCATCACGGCCAACTTGCAGACCGTCGATGGGCATTTCTTTAACGAGGCTGCTGACTTGTCCACTGCCCAGTTTTCGTTTGCCCGCAAAAAGCTCTACTTTTCCATCCGGATTCAATTTAGCCAAAATCTTGTTATCTTTCTTCGTTAATTTTTCATTTGCTTGAATAGTCTCAATTTTTCCTCCCAGACTTAGGGTGAAGTGGGCGATATTATCTTTTATCAAGAAAACCCATCCGTGCGTATCTCCACCTTGGGCAACTAAAACACCTTCTCCCTGCTGTTCAATGTGAACCTCAACTTCAAAAGGTTTTTTTGATATCATTGGGGACAATTCCTTGGTTAGGCTGGTACCGGTATTCAATGTAAACGCCTTTTTTTTACTTCCCTGATTCTTCTTGTTTCTGTTCCAGGGCCAGGGCTTGGCATTTGCTTCGATTGCCCATGCTTCCCATTTACTTGCCATCTCTGTGGTTCGGTCGGGATGTTTCTCGCTTAAGTCATTTAGTTCAGAACGATCCGCTGCGAGATCGTATAATTCCCAATTCCCATTGGCTCCCTTGGCAACCAGTTTCCATTTTCCTATTCGTATCGCTCTATTTCCTTCATGCTCCCAAAAGATCGGATTTGGTCGCTTGAATGTTTTTCCGGAAAAGGCTGGCTTTAAAGAAACACCCTGCATCGGAACGATTTTTTCTCCATTCTTTTCCTCCGGAAAATCAGCCTTGGCTAAGTCCACACAGGTGGCCATCAGATCGATCAGATGTGCTGGTTGGTGCTCGAACTTCCCACGAAGTTTTGGAGCTATTCCCTTGGGCCAGTGGGTAACTAATGGTGCACTTATTCCACCCTCATGCACCCAGTGTTTATACTCGCGGAAAGGAGTGTTACTGACATTAGCCCATGCTTTTCCGTATCCGTGGTAAGTATCCGCACCGCCCGTCATCACTTCCGTTCCCTGTTTCATCACCACACCCTCACGGGTTCGCCTGGGAATCATATCCATTTGCAAATCAGTTGCCTTCATTGGTTTTAGAGTTTCGGGATTGCTGTCTTTGTATTGTATCCCTTCCTTCCGTCCCATCCCTTCGGCACAGCCACCATTATCAGCAATGAAAATAATTAATGTGTTGTCGAACATTTTTCTATCTTTCAAAGCGTTAATGATTCGTCCAAGCCCCTGATCCAAGCGGTCGACCATCGCCGCATACACTTCCATATGACGAATCTCCCATTCCTTGTTTTTCGCGTCATTCCATGCCTCCGCATCCCGGGGCGATAATTTCCATTTTGGATCAATCAGTCCCAAGTCCAATTGTTTTTGATAACGTTTCTTTCTGATTTTTTCCCATCCGGCGTCATAACGCCCCTTATATTTTTTGATATCCTCGGGCAATGCATGCATTGGCCAGTGAGGTGCGGTATGGGCAACATAAAGAAAAAATGGATTCTTACTATTGTGTTCATTGATAAATCGGGTGGCATGATCATTAATCGCATCCGTGTAGTAAAAAACTTCCGGTTTATATTCTTTGTCCGCATGGGGAGAAATTAAGGTATTATCACGTGTGAGGGAATTGGGATCAAAGAAACTACCGGCTCCATGTATTGTTCCATAAAACCGATCAAATCCACGCTGCCTAGGCCAATTATGCTGGGATGAACCCGGTTGAATCTTGGGAGTCACATGCCACTTGCCTGAAATATAAGTGGAATATTTTGCCGGACTTAACACCTCTGCAATGGTTTGCACATTACTGCCCAAATCTCCTTTGTATCCCGGCAGTCCGGTATCATTCATCATATGTCCGATTCCTGCCTGATGTGGATAAGTTCCTGTTAGGAGGCTGGCCCGCGTGGGACAGCATCTTCCCGTGTTGTAGAACTGGGTGAATCGCAATCCATTGCTAGCTAAACGGTCGAGGTTGGGAGTTTCAATTTCACTACCGTAGCAACCAATATCGGACCAGCCCATATCATCTGCCATGACTATAATTACATTGGGCCGGCTTTGTCCAAAGATGGAGATTGGAATGAAAAGAAAAAGATAAAACAATATTTGTAATTTCATAATATAAAAAGATTCAAAATAGGTTTTTGCTTGCTCGAGGGGGGTAAAGTCAATACTTAACAAGGGTTTTGGAGCACGGCGCGGTAGCCAAGTGGTAAGGCCGGGGACTGCAAATCCTCTATTCGCCGGTTCGATTCCGGCCCGCGCCTCCATTCTTACCTATTATTTATAAGGGTTTTAGAGCTTTTTGTAATAAAGCGTTTGACGCAGGAAATGATCAATGGAACAGTAAGTTTCATCGACATCAAGTATAGGAGATTTTCAGTTCGCACCGACTTCAGAACGATAGTTTCCCTGAAGTACATTTATTTCGCCCATGAAATATCTTCCTGAGATCA
Source organism: Opitutia bacterium (assembly GCA_018645475.1). Lineage (GTDB taxonomy): Bacteria > Verrucomicrobiota > Verrucomicrobiia > Opitutales > Seribacteraceae > Seribacter. Next base: position 61 of record JABGWU010000230.1, on the reverse strand, counting down.
ACCATTGCAAACCAAACCCCGATGCGTACTGGTGCCCAAAATGCAGGGCGCACAACCAATT
>JABGWU010000030.1 GCA_018645475.1 Opitutia bacterium | reverse complement strand
TGGTTTGTTCTACCGGTTGGTTATTCATTTATGTGGTGGAAATTGAATTTTTAGGATGTGGATAAAATCGACACCCTTTTAAACGAATGAGTAGGGCATGCCAATAAATTCCGAAAGTAATACGAAAAGTAAGCAGGGGAAAGCGAACCAGTGCCCAGGTAGAATTTCCTGAGTTAAAACTTTTTTGCGAAAGGTTCAGATGTGCATTGAAAATTACTTTCTGATCTTCACGAAGAATCATATCCACTTTGAATTTTTCCGCCGGTCCCTGGAACCGCCAGTCGTAATCAATATTCATTCCTATAAAGGGGGAGACATGAAATTCCTTCTCAAATGCGTGGATGGATTTTTGACTTTTCTGATTCTTTATACTGAAGCATTTCGCATACTTTTCATGCCAGGGTGTATTGGTGATCTCGGCCATCAAGGCGTGTGGTTCGGTCTTTTCTTTGTTCCAGCAATAGTAAAAGGATACCGGATTAAAACAATATCCGAAGGTGCGCAGGTGAGTGATGATAGAAATGGGACCTTCAACCGCATATCCAAGTTGATTGCTCATGGTTGCACGAACGGCGTTGGATAAATCATGTTCTTCTGGTTTGTGATAATCTTTTCGAAAAAAAGATGATAGGTTTTTTCTGTTTTCAGACCAAAACCATCTTTTTTTTAATACTTCCTTCATTTCATCAAGAAAGAGATGGCACATAAAGACACTGTATTTGAAAGCGTGTTTCTTTGGGCTTTTTCGCTGATGACGAACTTCGCCAAAATAAAGCGAACTGTTCATTAAAGGGATTCTCCGAATGCTTCACAAACCCGAAGGCCGCTTTTTAATCCGTCTTCATGAAAACCATAACCCCAGTAAGCTCCACAAAGAGAGATGCCTCGATTCCGAATGAAGGATGCGTGTCTATTTTGAGCTTCTTTTCTCCCGGGATGAAAAGTTGGGTGAGCAAAATCATAATTTCCATGAATTTTTTCTTTATCCACTAGGTTTTGTTGATTGAGGGAGACGCAAAAAGGTTCATCAGTGGGTAGTCTTTGTAAAATATTCATATCGTAAGTCACAAGAGCCTCAGAACTCTTTTTTTTGGGCATGTATGCATTCCAGCTCGCCCGTGCTGACTTTCTTTTCGGGATTACCGAATCATCACTATGCAGAGTTACCCGGTTTGCTTGGTATGGGAATGATTGTAGGAGTTCAGATTCCTCTGGTGTCGGGAATTCTAGTAGGCGTAGGGACTGATCTGCGTGGCAGGCCAGGATAACTTCGTCAAAATCCTGCTTACTACCGTCTGGCATCGTTATCGTAACCTTATTTTTGGTTCGGCTGACTTTTTGAATGGGGGTATTCAAATGAATCCGGTCACCTAGAATCTCGACTAATTTATCGACATACGATCGGGAACCTCCTTTGAGTACCCGCCAAATTGGTCGGTTATTTGACTGGAGCATTTGGTGGTTGGAAAGAAAATCAGCTACGAATTCCATGGGGAAATGCCCAAATTTTTCAGTGGAACAGGACCAAAGTGCAGATCCGAGTGGGAGTAGAAAATACTCTGAGAATCTTTTACCGAACTTATGTCTCTTTAAAAACGAATCCACGGTTTCATTCTCTAGGTAACCTCTTTCTACTCCATCATGAAATCGAAGAATATCCCGGACCATATTCCAATGACTAAGATCTATCAAGTTGCGAAAATGCCCAAACAATCCACGAAAATTTTCGCCACTGTATTCGAGGTTTAATTCTTCGGACTGTACAGAAAAACCCATTCGGGTGGGCTGTGAAAGAACTCCTAAAGCATCAAGGAATTGGCAGAAATTTGGATAGTTTTCTTTGTTGAAAACAATAAAACCAGTATCGACTTGAAAAGTGCCAGATTTCCCTTTGGTTTGAACAGTATTTACGTGTCCACCAGGTTTTTTATCGCTTTCAAAAACGGTAAGATCGTACTTTTTGTGCAAAAGATAGGCACAGGAAAGTCCGGAAATACCGGATCCAATCACTGCAATCTTCACTAGTGATTTAGGGGTTAGAACGAGTGGCTTTTTCTTTTACCCATACCGGAACTGGTCGGAGTTCACGAACAAGTCCCATGTATGAAAGAAGCTTGAGTCCGTAATAAGTGATATCAAATTCGCCTTTAAAAAATCCCTGCCTTGCTGAACCTGGAAAAAAATGGTGGTTATTGTGCCATCCTTCACCGAATGCAAATATTGCCACAATCCAATTATTCCGGCTTTCATCATCGGTTTTAAAACGTCGAGATCCAAATAGATGAGTGATTGAATTAACCGCAAAGGTCGCGTGGTAGAGCAGAATGGTAGGTACAAAAAATCCCCACACTAGTGATTGCATATTGGATAATCCAGTTAGTTCAAAATACAGAGGAATCTCGGGGGCAAAATAGCATAAAAAACCAAGCATTATGAGCGGGATCCAATCGTAGCGGTTTAAAAATATAAGTTCCTTAAATTTGATCAGATCAGGTATTTCTTTCAAAAAGGTGGGGACAGAATAATCTGTCATAAACCATAAAGTATGACTCCAAAAAAAGCTTCTGGATTGTGGTGAATGCACATCTTTTTCGGTATCAGAGTGCTTGTGATGGCGACGATGATGTGCTGCCCACCAGAGAGGACCACGTTGCCCAGAACTACAAGCAATGAAGGCACCAATAAACTGGAAAAACCGCGAAGTTTTAAATGTCCGGTGCGAGAAATACCTGTGGTAAAAAGCAGTGATTGAAAACATACGTAAACTGTATGAAATCAATGCAATTACAAGACATGGCCAAGTAACTGGGTAAAAGAACGCACCTAATGTAAGGAGGTGAATAATGATATAGGGAAGACACCTAAACCATTCAATATTACCCTCAGTGCCTTGAGGTTCATCGTTTATTTCAGGGGGTGGACACACCCATTTAGATAGAGAAAATGACATATTTACATAGCTGGATCTAAAACGAGAGAGAGTTCTAAAGGACTCATCTTAGTTTTGCCACGTAAATCTGTACTTACCAATTGATCAAGTTTCCTGAAGTCTACCTTGCCATTTTGTAACAGCACGGCACGTAATTTGCGTAAACCGAGTGATTCCAGTTGGCGAACGCGCTCGCCTGATACGTTCATCGAATCTGCAATGTCGTCTAATTTCATGGATTCACCTTTCTCCATCCCGAATCTCATGCTGAGTACTTTCCTCTCTCTTTGATCTAGAAACGATAGAGCGACTCCAATATCGTCTGAGAGGGAACCATCTTCACGATAAGATTGATTGAGTTCCTCTTCAGCGGTCATCAAATCGGCTAGTGTGCTGTCAGTCTCGTCGTTCAAGGGTTCGTCAAGGGAAAGGGAACTGGTAGGTGCAAATTTTACTCGATTGGTCAAATTCCTGTCCTGTCCGAGGGCCAAGCTTACTTCTTCATCTGTTGGATTACGGCCAAACTCAACCTGTAACTCTGCCCGTATTTGACCCTCTTTTCTCTTTCCTTGAGATACATCGTGTGGAACTGCGACAGCAACTGACATCTTACCGATCAATCTTTGAATTCGTTGTCTGATCCACCAAGCAGCGTAAGTACTTAATTTAATTCCTCTGGTATGGTCAAATTTATCCATAGCTACAACAAGGCCTTGTATTCCTTCTGCCATAATATCCTCCATCTGGACATTGGTTTGTCGAAATTTTAGGGCAATAGATGCGACTAGTCTTATAT
>JABGWU010000229.1 GCA_018645475.1 Opitutia bacterium | reverse complement strand
GATAATCCAAATGTTGCCGGCACCACCCGCCCCTACTCTTCTGCTCGAATCAGAAGTAAACACCGCGGAGACTGGAAATATTGTCGTGTCGATGTAAGAGCAAAATTACCTATTGGAAAAGGAATGTGGCCCGCGATATGGATGCTTCCAACCGACGAAAAATATGGAGGATGGGCATCAAGCGGTGAAATTGACATTATGGAACTTGTGGGACATGAACCATCCACCTACCACGGAACCCTTCATTACGGTGGCGGTTGGCCCAAAAACAAACATACGGGGAAAGAGTTCAAACTCCCCAAAGGTACATTCGCCGATGACTTTCATATCTTCTCAATTTTTTGGGAAAAAGGTAAGATTGTTTGGGGAATAGACGGTAAGCCATGGCAGACTCAGGAAAAATGGTATTCCGAAAAAGGTTCATTCCCAGCCCCGTTCGATCAACGGTTTCACCTTCTAATCAACCTTGCCGTGGGAGGTAGGTGGCCAGGTAACCCCAACGACAAAACCAAGTTTCCCGCTAAAATGCTGATTGATTATATAAGGATTTATCAGACTGAAAAATAATTTTGAAGAATGTAACCTAATTAAATCTAATGTTGTAATATCCTTGAAATTCAAAATATTAAACTAACCAAGGTTCTCCATATCAACTATCCTATGACAAAATTCCTGAGTATTGTCTCATTCACTCTGTTTTGGAATTTATCAACAAGTCTATCTGCTTCTCTCAAACAGGCACCAGAACCAATCAACCCTGACACACATGGTATTGGACGCGGGATCCCGGATCTGCCCTTTGTCACTATCAATGGAAAACATGGTAAACTTTCTGACTTTAAGGACAAAAAAGCTTTGGTCGTTGCATTCATTGGAGCTTCCTGCCCATTAAGCAAACGGTTTGCCCCCTCTCTTGTAATATTAGAGAAAGCATACCGAAAAAAAGGGGTGGCCTTTGTATTTGTAGACCCGATCACGGTCAAGGGAGCCAAAGAAGACCTAAAAGTAATCATTAGGGAACAAGGATTCAAAGGGTCCTTCATTCTGGACAGGGACGAGTCCTTGACTCATGCCTTGGGTGCTCGCACTACTACGGATACATTTATTTTGGATTCTGCCCGGACTCTCCTTTACCGAGGACCGGTCAACGACCAGTATGGGATCGGATATCAACTGAACAAACCAAAAAGAGAGTACCTAAAGGAAGCCTTGGATTCCCACCTATCGGGGGAAACTATAGAGTCATCAGCCTTGTGGGCTCCGGGATGCGAATTGGATGTTTCCTTGCCAGAGGAAACAAAACAGGTTTGGACCTATCACAATAGGATATCTAGGATTTTAGAAGCCAACTGCGTTGAATGTCACCGTGAAGGAGGAGTCGCACCATTTGGACTAGAGTATTTTGACGAAACCTTCGAAAATGCAGGAATGATCAGAAAGGTAGTATCTGAAAACATCATGCCACCTTGGTTCGCCTCCAAACCACCCGCAGGAAAACACTCCCCATGGGCAAACGACCGTTCGCTTACCGCATCCGACAAAGCCGATCTTCTTGCTTGGATTAAAAACGGCAAACCAGAAGGAAATCCGGCAGACGCTCCTGTTCGCCAAATTCGCAAAAGCGAATGGACTATCGGTATGCCCGACGCAATCTTTTCCCTACCAAGGGAAATCCAGGTCAAAGCAACCGGTCAAATGCCCTATGTGAACCTTCGTATAAAGACGAGTTTTCCAGAAGATCGATGGATACAAGCAACCGAGGTAAGGCCAACCGCACCGGGGGTAGTCCATCATGTTCTCGTTTTCGCTTCAGGAGAAGATGGACTTAAAAAAGAACAAGCCGGTTTTCTCGCTGCCTATGTTCCTGGGAACACATTTGTCCAATTCCCCAAGGGAGTAGCAAAAAAACTCACCGCTGGAGCAACACTCTTCTTTCAGATGCATTATACACCAACTGGCAAAGCGACGACTGATCGAACGAGGATAGGGCTAAGATTCGCTAAGGCCCCGCCTCTTAAGGTTGCTCAAACTATTCCTATTGCCAACCATAGAATTAATATTCCGCCAAAAAAAGACAATCACTCAGAAATCGCATCCCGTTCAATTCCTGAAGGAACTACCATACGTGCATTCATGCCCCACATGCACTTGCGAGGAAAATCTATCAAGTATGAACTGGTCAGCAGTAATGGCCAAAGAGAAACCTTGCTCGATGTGCCCCGCTACGACTTTAATTGGCAACTGCGATATGAGCTCAAGGATCCACGCATCATTCCTTCCGGAAGCAGGATTGATGTTACTGGGATTTTTGATAACAGCAAAAATAACCCAGCAAACCCAAATCCGGAAGCAAATGTTCAATGGGGCGACCAATCGGAAGATGAAATGCTCATTGGCTATGTCGAATGCGAAATGGAGCAGGGAAAAAAGAATCAGAATCTCTTCGACCAACTAGACAGGAACAAGGATGGATTCCTGACCAAAAATGAATTTACAAAACCCGGCCTCTTTCCTATTTTCGACTCCGATAAAAATGGATTAATCACGAGAAAGGAAGGAATCGCAGGCATGAAGAAACTGAAGGGAAAAGAAAATAATGCCCGCAAAGATCGTAGTGTCCTTCGAAGCTTAATCGATCTGTTCCGCTAGACTCGACTGTCCAGTTCGGCCAGACGCTCAACGATTTTACACATCGCTAATGGAGGAATTGATTCACCAATGACTTCGCGAACCAATTTTTTGGAAAAGGTCTCCCCTTCTCTCATTCTTCCATATTTCACTCCCTCGAATGAATACTTCTTTTTCCATTGAGAATGATCCAAAGTAGACAGAATAAGAATTTCCCTCAGCGAAAGAACACGGTTTTGCTCTGGGTGCCCTTTCATATCACTCGAAATTACTCCGCTATTCATTGTTAGAGTACTAGCCGGACGATCCCATTGCATCCTGTGATAACTCGTTCTAAATCCTCTCATTAGGCGTTTTTCTCCTTTTCGAAAATGAGTTGGCCTGGGAAGTGAGCCTCCACACTTTTCACAGAATATCGAGTCATTCTTCTTATTTGTGTGTGAACAGTTCGTACAAATAAAATTATCAAACGCACTCATCCCTTCTGGGGTATGCTTCATCCAAAAATATTGATTATCATTCCAACGGGGAACACAATGATACTGATCCCGTTTATCTTCCAAAAGAGTTTGGGAATCTAAAGCAGGCAAATGTCCGATTGCCTCGCGAAGAGTAAAGAGGGGTGAACGAGAATCAATGCCATGACTGGGAGATGGGTGAAAAAGGCTTAGTTCCTTTGAGAAAATATTTTCGTGAGGAGGGTTTTTTTTAACTATCCTGGGAATTCTGCATCCAATTGTAATTAATCTCTCCCTATGATGAGGAACTCCAAAGGATGAAAAATTTATAATATTGGATCGTATGGAATACCCATACGGATGTAATCTTCTTCCTATACAATCAAGGATGTTTTCAGGCTCATCGCTCTCATTTCGAATTACCGTATTTTCCATCCTCCGAACATTCTCCAATATAAACCAATCAGGCTGAAGTTTTTCCAGAACTGAGAT
>JABGWU010000228.1 GCA_018645475.1 Opitutia bacterium | reverse complement strand
TAAAAGCTGAAGGTCTTAAGGTCGAATTACTCCTTTTAGAGAAAATGCCTAACTCAGAAGTCAGAGAGGTTCTTCGGGATTCTACTGACATACTTGTAGAGCAACTTATTTGTACCGGTCATGGAATGAATGCCGTTGAAGGTTTTAGCTCAGGACTTCCCGTCGTCTCAAACTTGGAGGATGACAGTTGCACTACCATGTTTAGACGCTGGTCCTTCTTGAATGAGTGTCCTATTGCGTCAGCTTCTCCGGAAACTCTTTTGAATGTACTTCGAAAATTGGTTACTTCCCCTGAACTTCGCTTACAGTTAGGAAGAGCAGGTCGTGAATATGCCGAGAAGTACCTTGGTTTTGACTCAGCTCAATATTTATTCGGAGAGGTAATTGAGTTTCTTTATGGCCGAAGAGAGTCGCTAATAAATCTCTATCATCCATTACTTGGCGATTATCACAAACGTAAGCCAATGGTTGAGCATCCTTTAGTGAACAACCGCATTGTCGATTGATGATATTTCGGCGCCTAGCCAGAGATTCCGCAATATATGGAGGTGCCGACTTTATTGCGAAAATACTTACTTTCTTTTCCTTTCCTTTGGTGGCTGCAGCTTTGTCGCCATTGGCTTTTGGTGCTCTTGAGCTCATCCTTGCATCAGGAAGGCTTTTGGGGGTTGTAATCAATTGCGGTCAGAATAATGCTCTTCAACGTTTTTATTGGGATGAGAATACTCTTAAAACCGATCGACCTTCTGCTGTATCTTCTGGTCTGTTGACGCAGTTCTTTTTAGGATCTTTTGCTTTTTTAATCCTTTGCATAGCTATTCCCGAGTTGTATGTAATCGCACAGCGTGAGGAACTGCCAATTTCCCAGTCATCTCTTTTTTTAGGGGCTTGCCTCATGGTCTTGTTTCAGTGGAATCAGTATGCACTTGATGTGACTAGGTTGCACGAAGCTCCGTGGTCCTTCTTCTCTATTTCGATATGGTCTAGAGGTGGTGCCGCAGTTCTAGGAGTTTTTGCAGTATTGGTGCTTGAATGGGGCATCGACGGATGGATCGCAGGCCAAGTGCTGGCTTCCTTGTCGTCACTGCCGATAGCTTTGTTTATTGTGAGACGAGACCTAACCTTTCGAATTGATTTTAAGTGGGTGCGTAAGTTGACCGGTTTTGGATATCCCTTTATTTACGTCGGGCTGGCTTACTGGCTGTTTACTTCTATGGATCGTTGGATGCTTGCTGGGTTGGCTTCTGTAGAGGAAGTCGGTATCTATTCTGTAGCCAGCCGTTTTGGCATAGTCGTTTTTTTCGTTTCTACTGCTTTTGGGCAGGCTTGGAGCCCTTTAGCCATTAAAGTTCGAACTGAATATCCAGAAAAGTACAGGGAGATGTATGTCAATGTGTTGTTTGCGCTTTTGATTTCCATGCTCGTCGTCGGTGGCGGTTTGGCTCTTTTTTCCGGGGAAGTCATTGGACTGTTTATGCCAACCGCTTACTCTTCTGCTGCCCTTCCGTTGGTGATACTCTGCTTCGGCTCTATTCTTCAGTCCACTCAGCAAGTAACCGCCATCGGTATTTCCTTGGAGAAGAAAGTTTTCATTTTTGCACGTGTGGCGTGGGTGACAGCCCTTATTAATTTAGGGCTGAATTATTGGCTGATTCCTTTGCATGGAGCTACAGGAGCTGCTTCAGCTACCCTTGTTTCCTACATGGTAATGACTGGGTCTTATCTCTATTTTACTCAAAGGTTGCATCCCTTGCCCATCCCATGGAGGAGACTGGGAGCTATTCTTTTTCTTGGTGGTATCGTCGCTTGGGTTGCGATTTCTTGGGTCTCTGCTGAACTGGTCTGGTTTGCTGTGATTTCAAAAACAAGTTTGGCAATCGCCTGTATTGTTATGGCTTACTTTTTACTTCCGAATAAAACATTAAACTTTAGGCAAACTGCTGGATGATTCTGGTTACTGGAGCAAATGGATTATTAGGTCGAGATCTGCTTGAGAGATTACAAGGCGTCGAGGTTCACGCGATTGTTAGAACTATGCCCAAAGATCCTGTTCCCAAGGTTAAATATTATGTGTTGGATTTGAATGAACAATGGTCGGTAGAACAGTTGCCCATTGGGGTTAAGGTGATCATTCACTTAGCCCAGTCGGCATATTTCCGGGATTTCCCAGATTCAGCGCTGCGCATATTCAAGGTTAATGTAGATTCGACTGCACGCCTTTTGGACTATGCAAAAATGATAGGCGTTGAACAATTCATTTATGCATCTTCCGGAGGAGTTTATGGATCTGGAAAGAAAGCCTTTGATGAAAACTCACAGATTACATCTTCTGGAAATCTAGGCTATTACTTAGGAAGTAAACTCGCCAGTGAAATACTGGCACAGAGCTATTCACCATTAATGAAAGTAGAAGTTCTCAGGTTTTTCTTCATGTATGGTCGAAGACAGAATCGTTCCATGCTTATTCCGCGATTAGTGGAGCGAGTCAAACTCAGGGAACTTGTTAGCCTAGAAGGTGACAATGGCATTAGAATTAATCCTATTCATGTTAGTGATGCAAGTAAGGCAGTTGTTGCGGTACTCGAAATACAGTCCAGTTTGCTAATTAACATTGCAGGTAGCGAAACGCTTTCAATTCGAGACATTTGCTTAGAAATTGGAAGAAAAGTAGGAGAAGAACCATTATTTCAGAGTAAAGTCGGTGAACCCTCTGATCTGATAGCAAATATATCCTTAATGAAGAACAAGCTGCATGACCCTGAAGTGAAGATTAATACTGGTATTCTAGATTTTTTATGAAATCAAATACTGAAAATAGTTTTAAAGATAAATGGGAAATGAACTCAAAAAGTTTTTTGAAAGATGTTTTGCAGGAGGGTTCTAATACTCAGAACTGGATTCTCAAAAGAAATGGGTTTCGAAATCTACCTGATTTCAAGAAATATTTATCCAAGAAAAAAAGGATTCTTGACGCAGGTTGTGGAAATGGACGCGTTACCGCACTTTTAAATGAATGCTCATCTTCAAGCACCCAATTGATGGGAGTGGACCTCGTGTCCTCCGAAGTAGCTAGAGAGAACTTCAAAGAGATCGATAATGTAATATTTAAGAAAGCAAATCTTTTGGATGAACTTTCCGGTTTGGGCCATTTCGACTTTGTTTACTGCCAAGAGGTGCTTCACCATACATCCAATCCCTACAAGGCATTTGAAAATCTGTGCCAATTACTTCTTGATGATGGAGAGATTGCTATTTATGTCTATAAAAAGAAATCTCCAGTACGAGAATTCGTAGACGATTTAATTCGGGACCAGATTTCCAACTTTGATTATTCCACTGCTTACAAAGTTTCTGAAGCAATTACTGAATTAGGAGAGGTTCTTAGTGCAATTGATGCAAAGATAAATGTTCCGTCTATTCCTGAATTAGAAATCGAGGGTGGAGAATATGACGTGCAGCGATTCTTTTATCATTTTTTCATGAAATGCTATTGGAATCCTGAACTAACGCGTGAGGAGAATGTTGTGGTCAACTATGATTGGTATCATCCTCAATTGTGCTCTAGGCATACCCTTGGTGAAGTTAAATCTTGGTTCGAAGAACTAGGTTTGGAAATTGTCCATGAACATGTTGACTTTTATGGAATTACAATCCGAGGTCAAAAAGTCTAAAATTATCAAGGTTCTTCATTTGCCTAATGTTGTTGGGGGTAATGCTCAGGAACTCTCTAGGTCTCTATGTAGTCTTGGTTTAGAAAGTAAATCTTTAACTTTGTTTCAGAGTTACCTCAACTATTCCGTAGATGTTGTTTTATTCCAGAAGGGTTTTAGTAGATTGAAGAAGGAGTTTTTGAGGTACTATTATTTAATTTTTCACATGTCCAAGGTCGATGTAATCCATTATAATTTTGGATCTACTTTATTTTCTTCCATTTGTCCTTACAAACCAGATTTGAGTTGTTTGGCAATTATTTGCAGGATTTTCTATTCATCGTATGTTTTTTTAATGCAATATATAGAGCTTTCATTCATGCGACTATTACGAAAACCAATTTTTATTCATTATCAAGGAGATGATGCAAGACAGGGAGTTTTCTCTATCAAAAATTTCAAGTACAGCATAGCGTCTCAAGTCGATTCTAGTTATTATAATCTATACTCGGACCGATTTAAACAATATATGATTCGACGGATGGATCGTTTTTGTGATAAAATTTATGCGGTAAATCCTGATCTGTTGCATGTTTTGCCTTCAAGGGCATGTTTTATTCCATACTGTCACTTGTCACTGGATGAATGGTTGCCCAGTTATAACAGGTATACTTTGGATAAGCCCTTGAGAATCGGGCATGCTCCAACACACAGAATGGCTAAGGGTACAGATATAATCTGCAAAGCAGTTAATGATTTGAAAAATGAAGGTTTTTTATTTGATTTCGAAATGATCGAAGGTCTTTCACGAGAAGATGCCCGTAAGAAATATCAAACTATTGATGTTCTAATTGATCAGTTGTTTGCAGGTTGGTATGGTGGGTTAGCGGTTGAGCTTATGGCTCTTGGAAAGCCCGTTTTAGTATATATTCGAGAGGATGACTTGCAGTTTATTCCTTCCGGCATGCGAGATGAACTTCCTTTTATTCAAGTCACACCAGATTCAGTTAAAGAAGGTTTGCGGACTGTTCTTGAAATGCCTAGAACTGAATTGCTTATTCTGGCTAAGCAAAGTCGAGCTTTTGTTGAAAAGTGGCACGATCCACTTAGAATAGCTTCAGAGATTAAAAGTGACTACGAATCGGCTTTGCGTAAACGCGGAAAATTTTAAATGTGCGGAATCATTGGGGCTTTTTGGAATACTCCTCCAGCTAACGCCAATCACCTGCTAGAGAAGGCCATCGCTCTTCTTAAGCATCGTGGTCCTGACGACTTCGGGCATGAGTTGATTTCTTCTTCAGGTGGTTTGCTTGGACTCGGGCATACTCGTTTGTCAATTATCGACCTAAGCGTTGCCGGTCGGCAACCTATGGACTCAACTGATGGTCGCTACACTATGGTTTATAATGGTGAAATTTATAATTACCGTGAGTTGCGTTCCGAATTAATTAGTAAAGGTTTATCATTTCGCACTAATACCGATACTGAGGTTTTATTGGAATCTTGGTCATTATGGGGAGAAGCTTGCTTGTCCCGCCTGAAAGGCATGTTTGCTTTTGCTGTTTTTGACCGCCATGAGTCATCATTAACCTGTGTCAGAGATGCCTTTGGTGTGAAACCCTTCTATTATTCCCGAAGGCAGGATGGTTTCTTTTTTGCGTCCGAATTGCCTGCGCTTCAATCGATCCTTCCCGTAAAGAGTAAGCTGAATTTGCAGCGAGCCTATGATTTTCTTGTATTTGATAGCTACGACGACCACGAGTCGACTTTTAGTAAAGGCATCAAGCAATTGATGCCTGGTCATCGCTTGAAAATTCGTTTTACGCCCCATAATTTATTCTTCGAGAATACACGTTGGTGGTACCCTGGCATTGAGGAGAAAAAAGATCTTTCCTTTGATTCTGCCG
>JABGWU010000227.1 GCA_018645475.1 Opitutia bacterium | reverse complement strand
AATAGAGTGTGATTGAAAGGTTGATATTTTTGGGGTATCAGTGGTGGTAGGGGTCGGATTCGAACCGACGAACGCACGAAGCGGGCGGATTTACAGTCCGCATCCTTTAGCCACTTGGATACCCTACCAAAGAATTTGCCTACCATAATAAGTAGAGGATTAGAGGCAAGCCGATTATGTTAAAATATATTAAATTTCAAGGCTTGCTAGATGGACGGCAATGAGTGAATCTAGGTTTATGTTTCCTTTCCCCGGCAAAATTGTAGTGGGGGTCACTGGAGGAATCGCCTGTGGTAAGTCAACGGTTTGTGATAAATTAGGAAGACTTGCTTGGGAGGTGATTTCCACCGATTCCTATTCACATCATTTTCTAGATCATGATGAAGTGGTTAAAAATGCAATTTTTGATCACTTTCATGACGCGATTAAAGATGGGCACGGAAATATTGACAAAGTTGAACTAGCCCGTGTAATATTTAGTTCTTCTGTTGAGCGCAAATGGTTGGAAAATTTATTGCACCCTAAAGTTAGAGTGAAATGGATGAGTTCCATTAATCATTCTTCTGATACAAAATTTGTTGTTGAAGTCCCACTCCTTTTTGAAAATAACCTAGATGCTTTCTTTACTAAAACAATTTCGGTGCATGCTTCGAGAAGTGTGCAAGTTCAACGACTCCAAGAAAGAGGACTATCCGATACTGAAATTGATTCTCGCATGAATTCACAAATCTCAGTTATCGAGAAATCGAATCGGGCTAATTTTGTTATCTTGGGGGATGGCGATCCAAAATTTCTTGATTCTCAAATTAATACATTTCTATCACAACTATAATTTAATTCTATCCACAACTTGTAATGCCGACCAAAAAACCTACCACAGCATCCACCAAGAAACCAAAAGATTCTAAGGAGCCTACGACACCTCAAGAAATTGAATCTATAGATTCTCAGGAGGAAAATAAGCCTAAGAAACCAAAAGCCGAAAAACCTGCCGAACAAAATGTTTCTGTAAAAAAAGAATCAGAGGGAGAAGGCCAACTTTTTTTTAGTACCGATGGAAGCGAACCTGAAAAACCTGAAGCCAATCCTTATGAAAAGGATGCACAATCAAAAGATAGTGCAGTAAACATGGAAAAACCTAAAGATATCAAGCCTGAGCAGAATAAAGCTGAAAATGAAAATCAGCCAAATAATCAAAACCATCAAGAAAGGCATAATTCGCACCCCAAGCACAATCACCCTAATCAAGCAGGCCAGGGTAATAAAAATTTCAAAAAGCAAAGTTGGCAGGATAAAAAAAGACAGAAAAATAAACCCCGTCCAAAATTTCAAAAGCCGCGAAAGTTACCCTATGAGGATACTGAATCAAAACCTCTGGAATTAGGAAACTTACTTGAGCTTGAAACTCTGAAAACGGAAGAAGGGATTTCTTCACTTGCAGAGATTTATGCAGCATCTGATCTGAGTCCAATCAAGTTTAATGAACTCTACATTCTTGCTCTTCCAGAACTTAAGGAACAGGTCGGGGAATTGTCCCTTGATATTGAATTACCACCAGCTCCTGTGAAAGATGAAATATTTGATCTTCTATTGGATGCTTGTCTTACTAAAATTTGCCCGCTTGAGATCACGGCGATTATAGAAGTTACTGAGGATGGGCACGGATTTCTTCTTCAGGAGAAAGATAATTATAGATTGAAAGCACAAAGCCCCTTTGTGCCCGCACCGCTAATCAAGAGATTCGGTCTTAAAACCGGTCACTCAGTGAAGGGTTTTATTCACCCCAAATTAGAAGGATCTACATGCCCTATACTTGTGCAAATTGACAAAATTATGGATGCTGATCCAGAGGAAGCATCTAGAATTATGCCATTTACGGAGTTGGTTCCATACTACCCATTGGAAAGAATCTTTCTTGAAACTTCTGCTGATGCAGAATGGGATAATGTATCGATGCGTGTGGTTGACTTAGTGTCTCCCATTGGATTTGGTCAAAGAGGGTTAATTGTTGCACCTCCCAGAACTGGTAAGACGGTACTTCAACAAGCAATTGCTCGTGCGTTACGAGTCAACAATCCACAAGCTCATTTAATTGTATTGCTAGTGGATGAGCGACCTGAAGAGGTTACAGATTTTAGGCGACAAGTTCCTGATTCCGAAGTGATTGCGTCAACTTTTGACGAAAGTGCAGAAAGCCATGTTCATGCCGCGGAGATTGTGATTGAAAAAGCCAGGAGAATGGTTGAGTGCAATCAGGATGTGGTGATTTTATTGGATTCAATAACCAGGCTTGCTCGAGCTTATAACACTACTATGCCTAATAGTGGTAAAATTTTGAGTGGCGGAGTGGAGGCAACAGCCCTGCAACGGCCCAAAAGATTTTTTGGTTCAGCTCGAAATATAGAAGGTGGGGGGAGCCTTACCATTTTAGGAACTGCATTAGTTGAGACGGGGAGTAAAATGGATGAGGTTATTTTCGAAGAGTTCAAAGGAACGGGGAATATGGAACTGCATCTCGATCGTGAACTTTCTAACAAAAGAATCTTTCCTGCTTTGGATTTTGAAAAAAGCGGTACCAGAAAGGAGGAACTTCTTTATCATCCTGATGAGTTAAATAAAATTTATTCTTTGAGGCGTTCCCTAAAAGGTGTTCCTCCTGTGGAGGCAATGGAAATGTTCATTCAACGAGTCCGCAAAACAAAAAATAATCCTGAGTTTCTTATGGGCTTGGGGAGATGAGCTTGTAAACATCTAGGAAAGCTTACTATATTTTTACTTTCTTTTATTTACTTTATTTCTTCATGAACCCTACAGACGAATTTATACTCGATGCTTTCAAGCAACAGGGTATGTTGTCCGAGGAATTATTAGCGGAAATTATTGCTGAAGTCGAATCCGAGGGTGACAGCCTTGTGGGAGATAAAGAACTTGCGATTATGAACGGTGTACTTGCTAAAACGGGTATGGCGGAAGGGGAGGTTGTTAACTTTCTAGCTGCTGAAATGAACATGGATGTAGTCGACCTTACGCAAGTAAATCCTACAGAAGAAATTATTAACCTTCTCACCGCTGAATGGGCGAGGAAGTATGAGGCATTTCCTTTGGGAGCAACAGGTGCTGAAATTGAAATTGTGTTTGGAAATCCGCTGGATCAGGATGGTTACGATAATTTAACCCATCTTCTCGGAAAAACAATTAATCCTAAGGTGGCGTACCGTGGGTCTGTTCTCGCTGCAATTGATGAAGCTTATGGAGCGGCCGAAGACCGTAAAATGAAAGACTTTTTCGGCGGTATGGTAGACGATGATATTGAGATTGGGGACGGAATTAAACCAGAAGATGTAAGTGAAGAAGACGCTCCAATTATTAAATATGTTCATTCGGTGATCAAAGATGCACTCGAAATGAGAGCTTCTGATATTCACATGGAGCCGCTGGAAAAAAAATTCCGTATTCGATTCCGAGTGGATGGTAAATTGCGTGAACAACAGGACCCTCCCAAGAGACTCCAACCATCTATTATTTCCCGAACAAAATTGATGGCCAATGTTAGCTTGGCTGAAAAGCGAATCCCTTTGGATGGTCGAATTAATGTGAAGGTAGGTGAAAAATCTATCGACCTTCGTGTCTCTACTTTGCCTACCGTTCACGGGGAAAGTATTGTAATGAGAATACTGGATAAAGAAAGTTTGAGCTTAGGTTTGCCGCAGCTTGGTTTCTTTTCTGATGATCAATCCACTTTTGAGGATGTTATAGCTTTGCCTGATGGGATTTTTCTTGTAACTGGTCCAACCGGTTCCGGTAAGTCTACCACTCTTTATTCGGCACTAAATGTTATTAATAAACCGGATCGTAAAATTATAACAGTTGAAGACCCGGTTGAATATGAGGTAACCGGCATTAATCAAGTCCAAGTCAGGACGGAGGTTGGTATGACTTTTTCAGCCGCATTGCGATCGATGCTCAGACAAGCACCTAATATTGTCATGGTTGGTGAGATTCGTGATCTGGAGACTGCGGAAATTGCAATTAACGCATCCCTTACTGGACATATGGTGTTCAGTACATTGCACACAAACGATGCTCCCAGCTCAGTTTCCCGATTAATTGATATGGGAGTTAAGCCATTTTTAGTTTCTGCTTCATTGCGAGCTGCACTTGCCCAAAGATTGGTTCGTTCCATCTGTCAAAATTGTAAGGAGCCTTACACACCGAGTAGCAATGAATTAAATATCTTAGGGGTTTCAGAAGACCAGGCATCCAGTGCTAGTTTTATGCACGGTGCCGGATGTGCAAAGTGTGGAGATAGCGGTTTTCGAGGACGTAAGGGAGTCTTTGAAATATTTGTGGTAAATCAAGAAATTGAGGAAATGATTTACCATAATGTAAGTATTGTGAAATTGCGTAAAAAGGCACGAGAAATGGGAATGCGTACCATGCGTGAAGATGGGTTTCGAAAGGTTTTGGCAGGAGTGACGACATTGGATGAAGTTCTTATGGTAACCACCGCGGAGGAATAGAAGCAAATTATGTTTTTTGTAGATTATAATTCCAGTATCCGAGATATTTTCAAACAGGTTGAAGGAGTATCACAGCATGGGTTAGAGGAGCTTTTCGATGATGAAGTTATTGCGGGGAGACGTTCTTATGCGGAATCTATAATTTCTGCAGGATTAGCTACAAGAGAAGATGTTTTAAACTTGGTGGCTGAGTATCTAGGCTATGAACTTCAAGTTGGTGAGGCCGCAGAAATTGAGGGGGAGGTAATAGCTTCAATTCAGCCTGAAATAGCACGTCAGTATGGAATTGTCCCCCTCTATTTATCGGAGGGTGGAATACATTTGCTCGCGGCTGATCCCTTTAACTCAGCAATCATTGATGATTTAACTTTTGCATTAAATCTTGAAATTCAATTGATCGTTTGTGATCCGGATTATGTGCAAAAATTGCTTGATACATATTATCCATTAGAAGAGAGTTCTCTCAATGATTTGTTGGGTGATGTGGGCTTGGAAAACTTTGAGGGCTTGGATGAATCCAAGGAAAGTGAATTAAGTGATGCTGCAAACGAAACGCCTATTATTCGCTTCGTGAATTTAGTCATGCAGCAGGCCATTCGAGCGCAGGCATCTGATATTCATTTCGAACCTTTTGAGAATGAATTTCGTATTCGCTATCGGGTTGATGGTGCACTTTATGAAATGTCACCACCTCCGAAGAGCCTTGCACTTCCAGTAATTTCTAGAATCAAAGTAATTGCCGATCTAAACATTGCAGAGCATAGGATCCCACAGGATGGCAGAATTAAAATGACCATTGAAGGCAGAGCTGTTGATCTGCGTGTGTCCACGCTACCTACTCAATTTGGCGAGAGTGTTGTATTGCGGGTTTTGGATAAATCAGCAGTTAATTTAGACCTCGATAACTTGGGACTTCCCGAAAATGTTAAGACAGGTATCAGGGACGCGGTGCGCAGACCAAACGGAATTTTTATTGTAACGGGTCCAACCGGTTCTGGCAAAACGACTACTCTTTACAGTGCACTTAGAGAAGTTAATACCATAGAAACCAAGCTGTTAACAGCCGAAGATCCTGTTGAGTATGAAATTGAAGGTATCATGCAGGTCCCTGTTAATCACCAGGTTGGATTGGATTTCTCGAGGGCATTGCGTGCTTTCCTTCGACAAGACCCGGACAAAATTATGGTAGGGGAGATTCGAGATATTGAAACTGCTAGGATTGCTGTGCAAGCATCTCTGACGGGGCATGTTGTATTAAGCACTTTACATACAAACGATGCACCGGGGGCGGTTACTCGATTGATCGATATGGGGCTGGAACCATTTCTTCTTTCTGCCTCTCTTGAATTTGTGCTCGCTCAGCGTTTAGTTCGAAAAATTTGTTCAAGTTGTAAAGAAGCTTACGAGCCTAAGAAAGAAGTGTTTGAAAATTTGGGGTTAAACCCCAATGAATTAGGTGATCGTCAGTTTTTCTTTGGAGCAGGATGTGAGGAATGCAATCAATCCGGATATCGTGGACGAACGGGGTTGTTTGAAATGATTAAAGCGACGGACGCTTTCAGAGAAATGATTAATTCAGGTGCCGCAACACTTGTTCTTCGGCAGAAGGCGATCGAGCAGGGGATGCGTACTTTGAGAGAGGACGGTATTCGATCAATTTTCGATGGCGAAAGTACGGTTGAAGAAGTCTTGAAATACACCTAAAACGATTTAAATTCAAAATTATGCCTGTATATCAATTTTCCGCAACCGATCAGAATGGAGCTCCTCAACAAGGAACTTTCGAAGCTGCCAATGAGGAGCAGGCTTATTCACAACTAGCCCAATATGGTTTGACTGTTTCTCAACTTGTTCCTGCTGAGCCTGATGATGCCGCTCCGGTGCAAGCACAGGCACAGGTAAAGGAAAAAGCTGCTAAACAGACAAAGTCTGCAAAAGCCGAAAAGGCCACTAAACCTGCAAAGCCAAAGAAAAAGAAGAAAAAAGGTGGTCTTCTTGCAATCGAATTGGGCGGTGGGCCTAACTCTGAAGATATTTCAATTTTTACTCGTCAAATGTCTACCCTGGTTCATGCCGGACTGCCTCTTTTAAGGAGTTTAGAGGTCATGATTAAACAGCAGGAAAAAAAGCCTAAGTTCAAGGCGATTTTAGAAGATATTTCTGAAAAAGTTTCTTCAGGTGGTAATTTATCTGATGGCTTGGCCAGTTACCCTAAGATTTTTGATAATTTATATGTGAATATGGTGAAAGCTGGAGAAGCTGGTGGAGTGTTAGAGTTAGTACTTGATCGCTTAGCTCAGTTTCAAGAGAAAAATATTCGTACTATCAAGAAGGTTAAATCTGCGATGATTTACCCGAGTGTCATTATGTTTGTGGCGGTCGGGATTGTGACTCTTCTCATGATGGTTGTGGTTCCTCAATTTCAAACTATTTTTGAACAGATGTTGCGTGGTGCTCCTTTACCTGGGCCAACTCAAATTGTGATAAACATTAGTGAGTTATTTTCAACTCATCCCATCCTCGTTTTGGGAGGTATGGGGGGAACTGTAGGCGGTCTTATATTATTCAAGAAAACTAAACCAGGAGCCAAGGTTTTCGATTGGTTGGGCTTAAATGTACCTGCAGTCAAAGATGTTGTAGGGAAGTCTAATATTTCTCGTATAACCCGTACTTTTGGAACGCTTTTAAGTAGTGGAGTGCCTATCTTGCAGGCCTTGCAGATTACCCGTGATACTCTTTCAAATGGCCTTTTTGTAAATGCCATGGGAAATGTTCATGACTCGGTTAGAGATGGTGAAGCCATGGCTGTCCAGATGGAACGGGAGTCAGTCTTCCCGACCATGGTTACCAGTATGGTTGAAATTGGTGAAGAAACTGGTGAACTTCCTGATATGCTTAACCGAATTGCGGATAATTACGATGAGGATGTAGATAACGCAGTAGCAGGTATGACTTCCTTAATTGAGCCAGTTATGATTGTTTTTCTCGCAGTAGCGGTAGGTTTTATCGTGATTGCCTTGTTTTTACCAATCGTTGCCATTATCGAAACAATCGGGAAGTAAGAAATTATTTCAAATCCGGGAAGTTTGCTTGCTTCCAACTTTTCGCTTTTTCCGGATCTGTTCTAATCCATGCGGCGACTGCTTTTTTAATAGCCTTTTCCTTAATTTTCGGGTCTAGAATTGACATTGCCCACCCGGCTGCTCCTTCAGGGTCTCGAGTTGATATTCGATTCACGAATTCGTTGACTACGGGATCCATTTGGGGGGAGGGGGGGAAAGAATTTAGCCATTCAGCTGTTGCAATAGGGTCGGTTAAGGACCATCGCGATGTCAATTGTTTCATCCCGTAAGACCTTTTGTCTTCATCGGGTAATTCATTGAGCCATTTTGCCGCACTATTTGCATCTTTGGATACCCATTGATTAAGAAGGTTGTCCATTACCCTTAGCGATGCCTTGTCCCCCTTCATCGACTCCACCCACTGAGCCGTACCAGCGATGTCTTGTCGTGCTAATCTTGCTCCCATTTGTCCGAGAATAGTTTCCCTCATTCTTTCATCTTCCTTAGGGAATTGATTCGCCCACTCGATAGCTTTTGCTAAGCCCATTTCCGAGTATTTTTGGGCGAGGAAAGTGGAAGCCTGCCAACGGGCACTACCTTTGGGTAAATCTCTTAATACTTTATTCGCTGCATCTAAGTTTTTTTCAGCTAAACCTTTGATCACACCCAAAAGCAGGGGATTGTCTTCAGGTTTGTCGCTTGAGTTGTTTGCTTGGGCCCACTGAATGGCTCCTTCGGGATCCTGGTTTGCCCAACCAGCAAGGACTTCGGAAATACCAAATCTTCTTTCGCTTTTAGGATCTAGTGACTGGTCCGCATAGGCTAATGCCGCTTCGGGGTCGATTGCAGCCCAACCCCTCATTAAAAGTTTCATTTCCAGATGACGCCCATACCCTTTAGGTAACGCTTCAAAGGCACTTATTACATCAAGGACATTTCCCTTATCCATTGCCCGGACAGCATCCAAGTATGCACCCATTCGTTCAATCATATCTCCTCCCTCCATTATTCTTTTTAAGTTTGGGGGGAGTGCAGGTTCGTTCAAATTATATTCTGCTGATTTAGGTTGATTTGAGGGTGGATTTTGAGGAATTTTCTGTTGAGATATTGAATCTTCCTGTTCGGGGGGAAAGGTAGCATGGGGTTCGTTTGAACGAATGTTTGTAGTATTGGTAAGAGGTCTATCCTGTTTTTTGTTATCACCTAATTCTAATCCCAAATAAAACACGAATACCAAAGAGCAAACCCATGGAAGGCCGAATTTAAAAAATATTTTCACAGATAATTTTTAATGAAGAAACATAGTTCAAATGAAGAGCTAAATGCAAGAAAAAGCTTTATTATGAATTATTTTCATTAAAATTATTAAATAAATATATGATGAGGAATTTTAATATTTATGTTAAAAAAGTTTCAATTAATATATATAAATATAAATTGATTTTAATAATATTTAGCATAATTTTAATTATGCCTATTATGGGCCTTGAACTAAACTAAAACTAACAATAATATGAAAAATAAACTAACATGTCTCGCAAGTTTTCTTGCGGTTTTTAATTTGAATGCGATAGAGATTGGTCCCACGGGTAGTGGTGTTGAACTCTCTGGTTTTGCTGTCCTTGATCACACAAGTTCAGATGGTGCAGGTAATGGTGCTTTTATGTCTTCCGAAGTCGAAGTTGATTTGGATTGGTCTTCTGGACCAGTTGCTTTCTCTTTGGATATCGATGTGTATAAAAACGGCACAGGTTTAGTCAACGGAACCGATGATAATGGCACTTCTATTGAGGAAGCAGTCATTACATATACGGTAAGTGATAATCTTAGTTTTAGTGCAGGTAAGATGCTTTCTTATCTAGGATTTGAAGCTTATGATGCACCTAACATGTACCAAATTTCCACTGCTTATGATCAATCTAGCTATGGACCACTATACGACGGTTATGCTGACGGAGTTTCTGTAGACTACTCAACAGACATGTTCTCTATTGGTGTTTGGGCGGATTTGGCTGAGAAGTCTTCTTTTGAATATGCATTGGCATTCACTGGAGTTGAGAATCTCACAGCAAAATATATTTTTGCTGATTACGGTGGATCCAGCGAGTCTAAGCAAACATTATGGGCAAGTTATCAATTAGGTAAACTCCTCTTGGGTGGGGAATTAGCAACGCATTCCAATTACCTTGGTTCTGCGGCTGATGATGAGGATGGATGGTTAATCATGGGTAATTACTCAATAACTGATCCGCTTTCTTTAACATTACGTTACTCAAATGTTGAATCTAAAGGTGCTACTGTTGCAGATACAAATAAACTAACTGTTTCTCCAACTTACATGATCACTGATGATTTGGCATTTTTGGCTGAATATTCTGACATCGAAGGTCAAGATGATTTCCTTGGTCTTGAGTTAATTTACACATTCTAACTTTTTAGTCTGTTACATTTGTTTGCGGGTGGATGGCGTTGGTCATCCACCCGTGACAGCACTAATGAATTAAATGTTTATATAAAATGAATTTTTTTAATATATATAAAAAAATAATCTTTTTTTGATTTTTAAAATATTTGGCACGGAAAATGGATATCTAAAATATGCACCAATAATATCTTTATCGGGTGTATTAATGTTAAAATTAAAAACAAATAAATGAAAATAAAAAAATTAAAGCTACTATTAACTGGATTATTATATTCGGCTTTTGCATCCTCAAGTGTGCATGCCGTTAAAATTGGAATCTTACACTCTTTAAGCGGAACGATGGCGATATCCGAGACTTCGCTTCGAGATGTAGTCGTAATGGCGGTCGAAGAAATAAATGAGTCTGGTGGTGTATTGGGCGAGCAGGTCGAGTCGGTTGTCGTCGACCCTGCTTCGGATTGGCCTCTGTTCGCGGAGAAAGCAAAACAGTTGATTACCGAAGATAAAGTGGCGGTCACATTTGGCTGCTGGACTTCGGTCAGTAGGAAATCATGCCTTCCGGTTTTCGAAGAAAATAATGCTCTTCTTTTTTACCCTGTTCAATATGAGGGTGAAGAGCAGTCTTTGAATGTTTTTTACACAGCAGCATCTCCCAACCAACAGTTAGTGCCAGCAGCAGAATACATGGCCAAGGAAATGGGGTGTAAGAAATTTTACCTTTTGGGTACTGATTATGTCTTCCCCAGAACCGCCAATAAAGTCTTAAAAGCATATTTGAAGGCTCAAGGTGTACCTGATGAGAATGTAATGGAGGAATATACTCCTTTTCATCATCAAGACTACCAAACCATTGTTGCCAAAGTTAAGGAATTTGCAGCAACCGGTGATGCTTGCATTCTTTCTACGATAAATGGAGATAGTAATGTTCCGTTTTACAAAGAATTTTCCAACCAAGGTTTAACTTCGGATGATTGTCCTATCATGGCATTCTCAGTCTCTGAGGATGAATTGCGAGCGATGGATGTTCCTCCACTGGTTGGTCACTTAGCATCTTGGAATTATTTCCAAAGTGTAAAAAGTCCGGAAAACGCTGCATTCGTTAAAAGCTTCAAGAAGTACTGCGTTAAAGCTGGCTTGCCCGGTGGGGCTAAACGAGTTACCTGCGATCCCATCGAGGCCGCGTATTTTGGGGTTTATGTTTGGAAGAAAGCCGTTGAGAAATGTGGATCCTTTGATGTCGATAAAGTAAGGAAAGCAGTTTACGGTTTAGAGTTTGATGCACCTGGCGGTAAAAAGTCAATGCACCCAACGAACCAGCATACACTTAAACCTGTCTATGTGGGAGAAATCCTTAAAAACGGAATGTTTAAGATCGTTTATTCAAGTGACGGCTTAGTTTCCCCTGATTCTT
>JABGWU010000226.1 GCA_018645475.1 Opitutia bacterium | reverse complement strand
TCCTCGCCCAAAGCCTTGGTCCCGCTGTAGAAACTACACGGAGGGGAGCGGAAGGAAAAATTGGGTGAATCAGCTTCAAGCCAACCACCCCCATCGGTACGCCGCCCCGAGTAGGTGCAACCGCTGGAAACATGCCCCCAAGGAACGCCAAGTTCCTCGCACACCTCGCGAATTCTACCAGGCAGCACGGCATTCCCCAAAAGGCATTCAGCCTTGTGATCCTCGCAGGCATCCACATTCGGTTTCCCCGTGTAACCAGCAGCATTAATCAAAAAGCGAGGCCGCTCAACCCGCATCCAATCACGCAACACAGAAGCATCAGCGTAGTCGACTTCAGTTCGGGAGAGACCACAAAACCTCAAGCCTCGACCCGCAAGTACTTCAACAAACTTCGAACCGACGTATCCGGCACATCCAAATATGGCGACTGCGTTCATTTCAAGTTAGGCTGGATAAGCCTATTGCCCCTAAGTGACAACCAAGAAACACCACCTCAATATTCAAATTTCTTTTTTGGAATGAAGTCGATTCAATGCACAAGTTTTGCTAAGAAAAGGTGATGTTATAAGTCCTGTCTGCACTTTTCAATTCAGAGCCGCAAACAAAAGCTGAAAATCCAGAACCGTTGCCATCTATGCAACCATGTTTCATTTTGCTTCAAGTTGTCTTGAACCTACTCCAATTACAATCCAATGCCCTAGCTTTGACGGTTTCTTCGTATAATTGTAAATCATGTTCAACCAAAGGATACAGTATTTCTTTAAAATCAGGCACCGAATGAACATCCAGCAAAACTTTCCTGTTTTTCTTGTTTCGAAAAGGTATCTGGTTAATGTTCAGCCCGATTCTAGATTTAACAAATTCTTGTAAATCCAAGGAGAATTTTTCGAAACAACCAATGAAATCGAAATCTTCCAAATTAAGTAAAGCCCGATTCAAATCTTCTTTACTGACTTTTGCGTGATCGGGTGGATCGGCAAGATATCTTGTTTGGCGATTGTCAAAAGAAGCAATCCCGTACGGAGGCAATTCTTTCAAAAAGCAAGTCAGTTCCCTACGAGAACCAAAATCGATGTTATTTAAAAATTTCGATAAGTTTTGCACATCAGAAGAATGTTGCTGAAATCTCTCATGATCATTCAGTAAATTTCGGATCCAAGAAATGTGTGAATTCAAATGGGAGAATGGTTCGCGTACAAAAACGAACTTCAGGATACTATCCACTTCATCTAATTTACTCTTGATGCGTGGATAAGGAATATGACCCGAAATGAAGAAATTGTCTTTATGTAGAGCTTTATCAATCTCCTCTGGGTCAAGATTCTCGATGTGCTCTAGATAACAATCGTTTCCGAACTCATTAGCAAAGACCTCGTTAACACTTGAACCGCCGGTTTTTGGCATGTGAAGGAAGAAAACCTTAGGCATTACGAAGAGAATTTGCTAAAAAGTAACTTGAAAAAAGATTCATTATTTTGATCTGCAGAGACCTTTAGCTTCTGATTCAAGAAAAAGTGGTCAACAACTTTTCCACTCCTAACATCCACAATTTCCTTGTAATGACATTTACCCAAATAAGAAACGCTATACATTGGTACGTAGTACAAACAATTTTCAAAATAATAGTGGGTAACTTGTGAAAACCTACTTCTACTTTTGTCCGAGAAGGCCATCCCTTCGCGCAAAAGATTGGCAACCAAAATCAGCGCATTGCCTTTCTTAACGTTAAGAATTTTCGTCTCAGAATCATCTAATTCAACTGATGCATTAATAAATGCGCTGTACTTCTCTTTATAGGAAAATGTTTAGCTTAAATACTTTTATCGATTTTTTGATAAGTACGAACTATTTCATGATAGTGCTGGTAGTCTAAAAGATTGCGTTCCTTAATATTGCTAAAGTCTTCTTTGCTAATCTTGTAAGATTCCGAATTTCTATTTTGATTCTTGTTCAAAGAAAAAGTTTCATTAACTGAAATATCTTTGTTGAAAATGTTTTGGAATAAATTCAGTGATGGATTAACTTTTTCAACTATACCGACGAAAAACAATTCATTCTTTGATATTCCGTCAAGGATTGTCGTCTGCCTGTTAACGTTTAGTTGATCCGTGGCAAATTCGAGAAACGTTTGCTTTCTGCTCTTGAAGTTCTCGTATCTTTCATTACCGGGGTGAGGTTGCCTCTTAAAAAATTCGTAATGAGAGTAAAGCCTTTGAGCCGGTTCCCTTAACCAGCAAATCAATTTCGCATCCGGGTTCGCTATGTAAAACTTTTTTTCCCAAACATGACCATGCATGATTGCGACTCCCTTATCTTTCCTTTTCAGATAATCGAAAAAGAAAGTTTGGTGTGATTTTCCCACCGGGGGTTCAACTAGCCTGTTTTGAATATAAATACGAGTGCCGGGAGATTCTAGTCCATAATTGAAAAACAGTATATCAGGATTGATACTTTGTAGAATTTGCCCAAAAAAAGTTCCAGCAGTCTTGGGAATGTGTATTGAGAAAATCTTTTCCATGCATTGATCAGTGATTAAGTTCAATTTTCCTCTGGCAAGCCACCCCCCAGGAAACCATTAAGTTCTCGTTGAAGTTTGGGTCTTTTATTAAGGAATCGGATATTCCCTGGACTACATATGGTTCGGACCAATAAAACCCGGGACCTTTTTCAGAATGAAGATAAACATTCGATGTTGGAACAAGCAAATGTCTGCATCCCTGCTCCGTGAGATTTTTCATTAGCAAAAAAAATGATTCTTCTCTTTCAGGACAAAATTTCTTTGGAAGCAAATCTCTGCGGATTACAAGACAAGATGGGTGTAAAAAAGAAAAGTTTTGCTGTAAAACAGCCCTGCATTTATCACCCAGTTCACCCAATTGTTTTCCCTCATACATTGATTTCATCCAACCTCCGTTCTCCATGACCATACCTGCAGAAATAACTCGACTTGTAGCAGGGTGCACGATTCGCGGACCGCAAAAACCAACTTCCTCAGACAAACAATGAGCTATTAATTCCTCAAGCCAGCCAGGATGCATTGGCTCAATTAAAGAGTTTACTAAGACTACCACATCAGATTTCACTTGTGATACCATAGGTTCAGCGGAAGACAAGAAACTGACCCGATCAGACTTCACTTCCCAACTTTCAGGCAAATAGATGTTACATCTAGTCTCGTAAACCATACGATCCAAGTTGTCTTCTAATTCGGGTAAATATTTGCCCTTAAATAGATCACCGTGAAAAACGATTGATGCACTCGGTTGTGATTCAGGCAACTTCCGCTTTACGTTCCAGTGACCACATTCCAACTCAACAACTTCGGCATCAATCTTCATTCGGGAAATGTGCTCCGACAACACCCTTCGGGCCGAATTCACGATCATTCCTCCCTTTTCATCAATCGATTGAGCACAAGAACCCGAATGAGCCCTCCAATGATAAAGCACTTTAGGCACATGCCCAACTATGTTGGGCGGAAAACCAAATGTGGAACGAAGGCAAAAGTCCCAATCCTGAGCCCCATCGGTGAGTGGATTTAACTTACCTACATGATCCAAATGCATTTTTGAAACAACTAAAAGGTGGCAAAAATAATTTTGGCTCATCAACAACGATGGATTCCAATCTGGTTTGAAATAGGGATCAAAGTGATTACCGTTTTCATCAATCTTATCCTCATCGGTGTACAAAATTCGCCAATCAGGGTTTCTTTGAACTTCACCATTAATGATTGAAAGGGCACTTCGATGCAAGAGGTCGTCCTGATCAAAAAAAACAACCCAAGAACCGGTTGCGCTTGCAATGCAATGGTTAGTGGCATTTGAAATACCTAAGTTTACATCGCTCGAAAACACCCTGATCCGTTCGTCCTCTTTGGCCAACTCACGAAGATAGTTTATGGGGGCATCTACAGAAGATCCATCATCGAAAATGATCCAATCCCAATTGGAATACGATTGATCTAGAATGGATTGAGCAGCCTCCTGCAAAAAGGGCAATTTTGCTTCGTACAATGGTGTAACAATAGAAAATTTAATTTTTTCATCTTTGGACTCCTGAATTTCGAAATCTTGAATAAAATCATATTCCACCAATTTTTCATTGTGATCCTTGGGGTATTTGACGGGCGGCAATTTATTGAGAATCTTATTCGTTTTAAAACTCGTTAACCAGTTTCGGATTCTCTTGTACCCGAGAAAACTTAAATTGCCCTGCACAAAATCAAAGATTTCTATGCATTGCTCCTCTGCATTCGTCGGGGATGACAAATGGTTTGTTTCCTCTATTTTGATAAACTCATCCAATAAGTGATTTATTGATTTAGCATTCATGTCGCACAAATGCGCGGAGTCCATTTTGCGCAACTCATCAATTCCGCCGGATCCACGAAATCCGCAAACCGGTACCTTACGCGAAAGCGACTCGAGCAATGTCAAAGGAAAGGGATCTTCTCGAGAGAAATTGAAAAACAGATTAATGTTATTTAGAACTTCCCAAGGATTGTCATTTTGGTCAACAAACTGAACATTGGAATATTTTTTGGGGAGTAATTCTCGATAAAATCCTGATTTGTCCCCTACCCAAGTCCATTTGATATTCCTTCCGGCAATTGAATTCTTTAGTGTGGAAAGGAAAAATAAAAACAAATCCACCCCCTTTCGATAGTCCATGTTAGAAAGACACCCTATGTTAAAATCTTCACTTTTGATATTGGGTATTGATTCGTAATCCTTGCTTTTGACGAATCCATGCACTCTGACTATTCTTTCTGGTTTTAAGCCAAAACTTTGCACCAAATTGGTTTTTACGCCATCCGAGCAAGCGATGTAGTAGTCAGTATACTTTAAAGTGTTATAGACGGAGTCATTGTCGGTGCTGTCTATGGCAAAAGCCAACTCGTGCAAGTGAGTAAAAAAAGGTGTCGATTTATTGGTCAATTTGGATAAAAGATTACCGTTGCAAATGGTATTTGAATAAAGAAAAAGATACTTTCTCTTTCGGATTTCCTCTAAATTGGATAAGAAAAGCACATTAGCAGTTCTTGAAAACTGCTTGATTATTTCGTTGTCTATCGGATCCTTAATTAAAACATCAATCTCATATTCTGAGTTTTCCTTAAGATATTCGATTAGATGGATTAAAACTCTTACAGCCCCATTGTTTGTTCCACTATGGCTTATAAAAAGTGTCCTTGGTCTACTCACTATCCAAAATCTTATGAGGGAAATTCAGCTTTTGGCCAGTGGAACGAGCCTGCCCCCCTATCTCTATCATTTCATTTACAAGTCTGACCATTCTTCCCGAAGCGGACTCTTTAGTTTGAAGCGCATCAGCTAATACGGTTTGCTGAAAAGAGATTTTAGCGACCGGAGGATCTAATAATTCATTAATAATGGGTAACATTTGATGCTTGGATGACACAGTCCAAGCTGCTTGCACATAATGTGGACTCAAAGTGTAGTCAAGGAGGGCAACCGGTCGCTTTGCATACATTGAATCCAACATTACCGTTGATGGCATGGTGATAACGGCACTAGAATTTTCCAAATCCTCTTCAAGAGGTTGATCAAAGCAAGTTTTGACACCGATTAAACGTGCTATTTCATTTGAAATTCTCCACTTGAATTTCACCTCGTGATCTTTGGTAAAAATATCAACCGCCTCTTTCAGATCAATGAATGACTGCAAAACGCGATTTCTATCATTTTCAGAAAACCAAGGAGTTTTGGATGAACAAATCAAAACTGAGGAAGAATCTAGGAGTGAACTCTTAACCATGAAGTTATCCAATCGTGGCAAACCCACATTTTCACACTTGCCACGATTCCTTGCAATAGATTTTAGGAAACGAATTTGGGAATTACCGATACAGGCCAATTTATGACCAAGTATAGGATTAAAAACTCCAGATTCTACTCTATGTTTCTGAATCCATGAATTTCGATACTCTAAAATCCCATCAGATAATATCAAAACTGGAATATCATTCTTAACACATCTCTCGATAATTGCACAAGGTTCTGGGCGGTATGTGTCATGGGTAATCAAAATTGAACATTTGTCTGTCGGTATCCAGTCATTTGAGAAATTATGTGTATAGACATAGGGAGT
Organism: Opitutia bacterium; assembly: GCA_018645475.1. Classification (GTDB taxonomy): domain Bacteria; phylum Verrucomicrobiota; class Verrucomicrobiia; order Opitutales; family Seribacteraceae; genus Seribacter. Next base: position 10,822 of record JABGWU010000226.1, on the reverse strand, counting down.
ATCAATCAAATCAACCCAAGGAGCATAAAGATGAGAATTAATGGGATTTCGAAGTAGGATAAATGCAGTCATAAATGCAATAAATAATGATTAAAAATATCCAATGCTAAAATATCGATTTCTTGTTTTGAATATTTAATTCCTTTCTCATTAGCGAAGTTTATTAAATTAACTGGATCTAAATCCGATAAGTCTTCTAGCCACTGTAAGATAGTAGAACATGTATTAGAATCATCATTGGAGCAATAATTGTAGTTTATATGAAAATTTTTGCAAAGGTAGTTAATGTCACTATTGTCAATATTTAATTTGAAGTGGTCACTGAATAATCTATGATCTTTATTATATAATTTATTAATAACATTATTAAAATATAACCGGGTATCATAAAGTTTTTGATTACATTTATATTCTCGAATGTGTTTATTAACTAAGTAAATCAACTTCATAGCACTTATAGAGAGTCGCGTATTTTCTCTGTTATAATTATGTGCTTCAGAATTTAAATTTAAAGTTTCAAATAGGTCGGAAACAACATCCTTCTTTACCAAACTACTGTAATCCCTAACAATTAACTCGTTAACTAACGGGTTTTCCTTGAAAACATCAAGTCGATATTTATATCTTGGATTATAGATTTCCTTAATATTTGTAAATCCTCCCCGTATATCTTCCTGAAATACAGAATACGCAAATGATACAGGTTCTCTAACATAACAGATAACATTAATCCTTACTCCATATTGAGTGAAGAATAATAACATACTTGTCTTTTCATCTTCTTCAAGTAACCCGATTGATTCAGCTGAAAATATTATCTTTTTCACCGATAGGTCTGTCAATTGATTTGCAATACGGGTTAGATACACTTTTCGTTTTTCTTTGATTTCTTTTATATTAAAACCTCGTTTTAGCCAAACATGGTAATTCAGATAGTTTTTAGAAAATAGTGTATAAAAGGCTAGAGAGTGATTCGACTCTAATAAGTCACCATACAATATACCATTATCGTTAAAACTGCTCAATGCTTCCTGAATTGATGAAGTCCCAGTCTTATGCATTCCTATATGTAAATATATATCTTTCAAATATAGGTAATTGAGTTTTTTCCGATAAACTTGCTAAAAGACTGTATGATAATTAATGCGAATTGTACATTTGATTTCGTTTGTAAAATGCAAAAAACAATCCGAATTAGATAAATAGTACTATTAACTTATTTAAACTCGGTATGTTTGGGTATTATAAAATCAAATTCTTAATTTGGGATGGTATAACCGAAATAATCCATTGCATCTGCACAAATATCCATGAAAGTCTCTTTGTCTTTTTCATTAAATTTAGACCATCTATTTTTACGATTAACCAAACTCTTGATTTGCTTGTCTTCTGAATTCAACTTAGTAGGATGACAAAAGTTTTCATTCACAAATTCGACACAATCTAGTTGAAAAGATACTTTTAAGTGTTTAAATAACATTTCATACATCACTGTTAAATCTTCTCCATTAAGCATATTCTCATGGCGCAGTAGAAGAAAGTGCTGTGAATCAAGAGCACTTTTGACGACATTCATAGATTGTGCCCATATTTTACAATTATCTTCAAATGTGAAATGCTTAAACTGAGGTTTTGTCATCCTACTTGCAACGACTTCGACACCATTTCTTACAATATAGACAATTTTGCAATTGTCTCCAAATATATTCAAAAGTTGCTTAAAAGATTCTATTCTCAAATCACAAAATAAAGTATTGATTTTAGAATGACTATTCGCTTCTGGAAAAGTAGTGTCAAGAATAAGGTTTTTAAACAATCTGAGGTGCTGATCATTAGAGGTTTTAATTGACTTCGACCTTCTGTTAATACTCATATCCAGTGCCTCTAGTAGATCGTACACCAGATTATTCTCTGTTTCTGTCGAATGAATCTCGCTATGAATCTCAAGAGACTTTCGAAGTATAGTTGTACCTGACCTTCCTATACCAGAAACGACACAGAATTTAGAATCATACAAGTTGTGATTCAGTTTACTTCTCAAATAACTATTTGTTGATTTTAGTAAACCCACTGGGCCTATACCTTTCTTGCTACCAACAGACACCATTCTGCTTCAATTTGACTATAATCGATGCCTATTTCACATTCCCTCAAAGTTCTTGGGTTATCTGGGAATCTATTTCCATTCCCAGCGATCTGAGAATAAATTTTTTGCGGTTCAAGTGCCTGCGCCACTAAATTTACAATTTTTTCAAAATCAAAGACATGAAGGTGATGAGGGTTGGGATCCTTCCCCTTTTCATCACACCACATATTCGGAACAGAGCAAATGAAGATTCCATTTGGCTTAAGTAAGCTTCGAACTGCAAGTAAAAATAATCTCGGATCTTTGATATGTTCGACGGTTTCAAATGAACATACCATGTCGAAAGTTTCAGCGGGAAAAAGAACGTTCAACTCCTCAACCTCTCCTGTTTTAAATTCCAAGTTTCCTCCTGATAAGGAAAAGTTGGCGTTACAGTAATCAATTGCCTCTTGTTCCATGTCGACTCCGATAATATTAAGTTTGGTACGACCAAAACCCAAAATGTGTGATCCATATCCCATCCCACAAGCCGCATCAAGAACTTGACCGGACTGAGGGCTCAATTCTCGGGCAAGTTGATATCTCGCTATATGCGCGTCTGACCTACGATTGCTCTCTCTCAACATATCAGTATGAAGATCCCTCCGCTCAAGTAGCCATTCCTTAGTATATTTTTTAAGAGATGTCTTTGGAATTTTCTCTAGGCAAAGGGTTGCTTCTTTTGTTTCTAGCTCCAAATTCTCAAAAGGACTGATCTTCTGAGTGATGGGGTGTAACCTGAATCCATGTCTAATGAAAAAATCTTCCCACCATTTCCTTGGCTTTACTGTCAAATGCCATTTTTTGTCCCTGTCGGGACGGGTGGCAATACGGAGGTAGACCTGACTCTTGGTCACCCTTGCAATCTCCCGTATTGCGGCAGTAAGATCTTCCTCGGCTATATGCTCTAAGCAATCGGTGGATATCACCGTGTCGAATGATTCGTCCTCGAAAGGCAAATGGAGAATCGAACCAGTTTGAAAGGATCCCTCGCAATTCTCTTGGCAATACTCGATCGCCTTCCGCGAAGGGTCGATGCCTATAATATCAAATCCACGGCTGGTGAATTCATCTACCAAGCTTCCCATTCCGCACCCGAAATCCAGAATTTTTCCATCCGGGAGTAGTTTCATTATCTCTGATGCGACGGTTGTAGCATCATCAAAGGACTCACTGCCATGCCTCTCCGGCAATGCCCAGTAACCATCATACAGTCGACCATAGTCTATTTTGGCTACATTGTGTTCGTAACACTCGGATTTTTTCAACACCGCCTTCATCTTTAGATCGCAAACTCCACCAAAGAAATTGTCGGCTTTATCTATGTCGACCTTCAAGAAGGCGGCTTCCGAAACCCAATCCAGGACGTCTTTTTCCTTCCGGGAATAGTCATCGGTAATGAAAGCTTCAACTTGATAGAGATTTGCACCCAGATTGCAGAGAAACTCATACTGGACTGTATAACTCCCCCCTTGGTCATCGCCCGATTGAAACATTTCCCCAACTCCTTTTACTCCATTACCACGAGTTTCTTGATTAGCCGTTGCCCAAGAATAGATTTTGGCCCCCTCCTTATTTCTGATCCTTAATCCGGCACTAAGGCCATCAATGTGCCCTGTTGCAACAAAAGCAAGTGCAACCTTAACGATATCACCGGACTGAAAATGATCACATTGCTTTTCGTCTTCATTCAGCACCTGCACATGGAGAATCCGGGCCTCCTTTCGCCGATCAGTGCTTGGATTCAAGTGACTCCACTTGAGTTCAGGTTTTCGAGTCAAATCAGGAATGAGGGTTCTTCTTTTTTGACCCATTGATAGGTTGTACTCATCCATGCACTCTTGAACCCCACCATCCATAACAAGCTTACCGTGATGAAGAACAAGCGCTCGATTCGTTAACCCTCTCAGGGTTTCTTCATTGTGAGAAACATAAAGAAAAGTAATTCCTTTCTCTAAAAGTGCATTTAATTTTTCGAAACATTTTAGCTTGAAAAACTGATCTCCGACACTCAACGCCTCGTCCACTATCAAAATTTCAGGTTCGACAAAAATCTGAACAGCAAAGGCAAGTCTCATCATCATTCCACTTGAGTAGGTATTTAAAGGTCGATTCACAAAATCCCCAATGTCTGCAAAATCAAGAATCTGATCTAAAACCTGACTGGTTTGCTCTTTGCTCAAACCCAGAATCGATGCATTAAGATAAATATTTTCCTTTCCGGTAAAATCAGGATTGAAACCCGATCCCAGTTCCAGAAGAGCGGCAAGTTTGCCATTAGTTTGAACTGTTCCGGAACTGGGTTTTAATGTTTTGGCAATAATCTGAAGCAAGGTGCTTTTTCCAGAACCATTCTCACCAAGGATTCCGACCGCCTCACCTTTCCTGATTATAAAAGAGACATCGTTCAAAGCCTGAAAATCATTTTTACCTTTTATGGTGCGACCGAACAAACTTTCGACCAAAGGGTAAGTGTAATTCCCAGAAAAAACTTTACTTATATTTTTCGCAATAACTGCATTAGATGTAGAAACACCTTTATTTGAAGTTGTTTCCCTCATAAGGAATTTTTGAGGATATCTTTTATGTTTACTGAAATTTTCTCTGGGGAAAATTCACCCATGTGCCTAGACGCGAATTCGGATAATTCATTCCACTTTTCCTTATCCGCTAAAAGGGTATTTATATTATCTGCAATGCCGGCAGGGTCTTCTCTTATAAATGCGTGTTTGCCGTTTTTCAGGTTCATCCCCTCTGCACCGATCGGAGTCGTCACGACAGGAAGCCCCAAAGACATACTCTGACCAACTTTCCCCTTCATCCCGGCTCCGTACCTCAAGGGAGCAACAAACACTCGAGCCTTGTCAAAGTACGGTTCCACATTTTGGATGAACCCAGGAACAAAAATCTTCTCTCCCGCCAATTCTTTTACTTCCGGTGTTGGATTACTTCCCAGCAAAGTAAGCTCCAGTTCAGGATTTTTTTGCCACAAAATCGGCATAATCTCACGACACAGCCAGTTGACGGCATCCATGTTCGGCGGATGTAAATAACTACCAATGAAAAGTAGTCCGTTTCGCTCCTCGAAAGGAGGCGGCGAGTCTGTTCTTGGAATATGAACATTCGGAACAACATGTACCGGACAGTTCCAACTTTCGACTATTTCGGCTTCCTCATTTGTAACGGTTAACGTTAAATCCGCTTTGGATGAGCATTTTGTTTCAAGCCGATGGTATGCCTTCCATTTTTTCTTAAGGCGAGGATCATTACTCCCTCCAAGTTCCCACAGGCGCTGAACGCGAAGGTAGTGAAGATCAATTGTATCGTAGAGAATAGAAGCATTTGATTTGCTCCGAACAAGGCTCGAATATTTGGAAAACATTTGCGGCCTGCAAATCCAAGCAATGTCGATGCAGGATAAACGTTCTTTCAGGAATTCAGTTGGGGTGATTTGGCCTGTTTGATCTACCAATAGCTCAATACCCATTTCAAGAAGTTCCGAGGCGTATGGTTCCTCTGCAGATCCATTGTCAGGTAAAAACATCACATGGCAGGATAGTTCCTTCAGAATTTTTATTAAATGAAAAATCCTGTGACTCCCCGATTCCTTGTCATGCAAGGGAAGATATGTATCAATTATCAGAATCGTGGTCTTCCCGGCAAGCCTAGTGGAGGCTTTATATTGTTCAGAAAAATCTCCGCTGGGAGGAAAGTGCTGGGTCAGGGCATCCTTCCAAGAATCCAAGAATTTAATCCTGTTTTTTTTCTGAAATGCTTTGGCACCAGATTCTTCCGATGTTCCGGAAGTCGCTCCTTCAACATGGTAGACAACGGATCTGGGCTGGTAGATAACTCTGCAACCTGCAGAACGCGCCTTGAAGCAGAGATCGGTATCTTCATAGTAGGCGGGATGGAACTTCTCTGAAAACCCACCTAGTTTATCGAAGAGTTCTTCGGGAATCGCAAGGGACGCCCCGGAGCAATAGTCAACTTCTCGAAGATAATTGTACTGGGGAGAATTGGGATCTGTCCCTTTGCCATAGTTGCATCCAGTACCATCCTTCCAGATGATGCCTCCTGCCTCTTGAAGTCTGCCATCCGGAAAGAGAAGCTTGGAACCGACCACTCCTGTCTCAGGACAGAGTGTAAACGTGCCTAGGAGTTCGCTCAACCATCCATCAGCAACTTGCGTATCGTTATTTAGAAAAACTAGATACTTTCCTTTTGCCAAGGAAGCTCCGATATTACAAGAGTGGACAAACCCGGAGTTCACCTCGTTCCTGTGGGCGATGACGCCTTCTAAGCAGTCATCCAGAGGTTTAAAATCATCTGAACAGTCATCTATGAGGATGACTTCATATTTAAGACTCAATCCGATGTTGTCGTGAATCGATTGGAGGCAGAGGTGAGTGAGTTCCAGTTGATTGAAAAAAGGTATAATGATTGAGGCGAGGGGTTCAGATTGGCATTCAAAGTGGATCTTGGAGAATCCCCCAAACTTAATAAACGGTGAATTTCCCTCTTCATTCTCGACGGATTGGGAGTTTGGTGGTTTCTTTTTTTTACTTGGGTTGAACAAGTAGTAAAGACGCATGAACTGCCTGCGAACCTTCCAGGCATAGGTTCCTTCAAGAAAGCGAATCCTAGATCTAAGGTTTTCAATGGTTTTCTCCAAATCCGATCTCGTTTTCTCCAAATCCGATCTCGTTTTCTCCAAGTCCGATCTCGTTTTCTCCAAGTCCGATCTGGTTTTTTCCAAGTCCGATACAGGTACCTTGTCTCCTATGACAGCGGCGACAAGCTTTTCTGCCGTACGGGCTCTAAAGTCCTGACTCAGTTGCGAGAAACAGCGTAATGTAAGTAGTTTCTTGTATAAACGAACGGCATCTTCCCTAGCTTTGTCTTCAGCCAAATTAGCAACTGATTGTTGCTTGTCATGGACTCGAAAGGTGGAAAGACTTTCGTCCACGTAGGCTACCTTTCCTCTGGTCAATAACCGGTTCCACAAATCTACGTCTAGCAAATGCTCCAATTCTGGATCAAACCCTCCCGCCTCCACCAAGGCTGACTTCAAGATTAGGGTGGTTGTGGGTTCGCCTATCTTGTTGATGGGCTCCGAGAGGAGTTGAGGGTCTTCCAAAAGCTCATGGCCTTTTTGAATATGCCTGAGGTTTGACCAATGGTTAGGCAAATTTCTGCAACCTTCATTTATTCTTTGGCAAAAAAGATTTTTAGGTGAGTCTAGTTGCAATTTCCTTTCGGAAAAGACTAGGCGAATCTCCTTGTCGAATATCGCTGGTCCAGCAAGTTTCTCAATGCAGGTAGGTTCGAGCAGATCGTCTTGAAAAAGGAATTTTATATATTCCCCCCGAGCCTTCTCGATGAGGAAATTGCAGTTGCCGGCAATACCAAGTAGACTGTTACGATAAAACACAGTCGCAAACTTTGAAATTCTATTGAAATTCTCAACTAGTTCAATCGAACCATCTCTTGAACCATCATCCGATATGCAAATTTCAATGTTGGCATAAGTCTGATTTTCAATGCTGCTTAAAGACTCTCCAAGATGCGCCGATCCATTGTAGACAGGAACGCAGACTGATATCAAAGGTTGTGAATCTTCTGCTTTAGCCAACGACAAACAATAATTAACAGACAGGTGTTGAGACAAGGGGTGGAGCAGGCATCAAAGATGTCAAATCAATCGATAGAGTAAATTTCCAGAATTGCGTTTCCTTCACCACCGTCAATGTCAGAACCAATCACACAACTGTACGTTCCTTCCTCAAGTTCGAAAACGACCATAGGTTCTAAGTTATTTCCCGTGTGCCTATCAGCATGATTACTTGTAACATTCGTATAGCTCGAATCCTCGTGTGTGTAAGCGGCACCAAAGGTCGATGATTCCACTACCTTAACCCATCCAGCGGAGGTTTTGTGCTGAAGAGTTATTTTAGGGTCTGCCAATTTCGCTCCCTTTATGACATTACTGTTCATGCTCGGTCCCTTCACTCGGAACATGATCTTCTTCTTTCCAGTTCCAACCAAACGTACACTTCCAGACATACCGTCTGTCGAAAAATAACCTCTGGTCGAAAGACTAGTGAAGTAGGAACTCGTATTATCGTCGGCCATACTGTAAATTTCAACGATTGCGTTACCAGTACCACCATCTTCAGAACCAACCACACAACTGAATATTGATGGGGTTACTGAAGTAACAACCATCGGTTCAACGTTGTTGCCCGTTGCACGATTAGCATCAGGACCCGTTGCACTGGAATGATCCCCGAACGTGCGTGATTCGAATTCATCCCCCCACTTCGAACCTTTGGTTGCCTCTCTAGATTTTACGTCAATCCAAGGGTCTGCCAATTTCGGGCCTGTTATGACTTTACTGTTCATGCTCGGTCCCTTCACTCGGTACATAACTTTTTTCGCTTCGTTTGAGCTACCTGCCAAGTTCAAGCTTGCCGACATGCCATCCGACGAAAAAAACGCGCGAGTAGACAAACTGAAAATCTGAATCGTATCGGCTGTTCCTCCAGTGCCGCTCGAATCCGGAATCTTCTCAGGGACAGAGGTAGCGTCGACAGTCCCGAGTTCTTCAAAACCCGAGGGCTTCTTCTTAGAAGAAGCTTGGGAATCCAAAGATTCCCAATAAGCTGTCGTAGTCTCGGGTTTACCCTGACTGGGTGTTACCTGTAGAATCGCGATGTAAGTAGTTCCCTCGTCAATGACGAGACTGCCGACTGCGTAATTTCCAGCTGCCCAGTTTTCGGGCACCGCAGCGGAGACCATCGACAAGAAGGGCAACAACAAGATTGAGAGGGTAATGAGGAGTGAGCGTGGATTCATAAAGTGATTCCCGTAGGTTTGTTTTGAATGGGAGAGCTTAATTGAGGTAGTGAAAACTGAAAAGAGAAATCTTCTAGGAAATATAACATTTCGGTGAGTTTTTGATAGAAGGCAAGATTTTTTTGAAGAATGATTCGATGACTTATAGGATGGATTGACGGTGAAGATTTGCTTTTTAGTGCGTTGTGCATGGATCTACTGCTGGCCAAATTAAATGAAACGAAATCATCTTCGCATCAATTTGTAACGATTAAGCGTCGGGAACGCATTCATTTCGAAAAAGTCCTAGCAGTGTTTGCGTGGAGCAAAACAATCGACCGAAGCTTGGCCGGAAAAGAGATTTCGGTCATTTCAATCAAAAATAATTGCTTTGCCTGAAAATTCATGCTGTGGTTGAAGAGTCTTTCCCCCGTAACTAATACCTAATAATTACAAGCCTCTCCATGTTTACATGCCCCCCAGTCGAGCATTCCCTGCATTGCCTAACTTCTTAAACCTCGCGCCACACTAAAACTTTCATTTCGAAAATTTCTGAAAACAATTTGGCTTTCTCCCTTTAATTTCTATTAGACCAAAATATCCATGAATAAAAATATTCGTCTCTTCGGAACTTCCATACTAACCTCGCTGTGGCTTGCCCTTGCGGGAACCACCGCCACGACAATTGTCGAAGCCGCGAACGCACCGGGTTCCCTCGTTGACCAGAAGGTCACCTTTAATGTGCAGGAACATTCGGATGGAGATCCTTTTGAAGTCGAATTTCATTTCACCTCCGCGACTAACGTACGGACGAAAGACTTAGATTCCGGTGAATGGGAATACGCCGAGTACGCTTGGCAACGAACTGGTGCAACCGGCCAGCTGACATGGGGAAACCCTGCCAACGAGCACATGATAATCTCGTTGAATTTCTCTCAACGTACTTTCACCGCTAATGATCATGAATTTGATTCAAATGGGAATCTGTCAAATGAGGATGCCGGGAGCGGAACATTCACTATGGAAAACTTGCCTGAGGGCGCAATTCCCTTCGGACGATACTTCGGTGACGATTTCAGCGATCAAACCACTACCCGTTCCTATTGGGCACAGGGGCACAATGACTCCAAGTACGGTCTAACCGTTAAGCAAGACCAAGGGAATTACTCCCTGACGGGCACCTTCAACGGCGATCCCGACGACCGATGGATCAACTTTGGAGCACCCTCTCTTTTGTCACTTGCCGAGGATTGGGTAATTGAAGGAGGCGCGTTCAATCGTACTGTTTCTCCGAGCGGTTCTTCCCACAATTCCTCGGTCAAACTTGGTATCATGGTTGAAACTCCCGATGCGGGCGTCGAATTCGAGCTATTAATCGGTGCTACTCCCTGGGGTTCCGAGGCGCATTACTACTCTGATGCTGGTGGCCAGTTCAAAAGTTCGTATGCCTCGTCCGCCAAGGACGGCAACTATCGCTTGCGCCATGAAAAAAGCAAGGAGACGATCCATTGCGAAATTCAGGAGGGTTCCGACTGGAGGACCGTTTCTTCTCTTAATTGGAGGACGGGGGTTTATTCGGGCGCAAATGGCGATTCCGTCCAAATCTCCCATTGGCAGTCCTTTGAAAATATGCATGTACAGCCGGCTATGTATTTTGTCGTTCCCCACAAGGAGGATGGAGATGCAATAACTTTTTATAACATCGGGAACAATCAACTCGGTTTTTCCAGTTTCTCGGTTGCGGCAGGCGGCGACGGCGACGGACAAGGCGGAAACACAAACCCCGGCACAGGACAAGACGGAGCCCTCAACTGGCAGGACTACGACGACTTCAGCGGCGGCGGCCTCGATGCCAGTAAG
>JABGWU010000225.1 GCA_018645475.1 Opitutia bacterium | reverse complement strand
CTGCTGCATAGAACCAGAATTGATAAAATAATGAATTTACAGCAATATTTCATATATCATGTGGGAGTCGTGAGTTGTTTTCCATTTGCAGGGGTGGGAAATGGGATGAAGCTAAAGTCCCCTGGCTTCATGGTAAAGGTTATCCTTTATAATATAAGTTAAAATATTAAAGAAGCTCACAAATTAGGTTAGTCTTTTTTTTGGAAAAAACTAAGATTAATTATAAATAAATTTAAAACAGGGCAAACGATCCATATACTCAAAACCCAAATCGGGCGGTTGCAGTTGCTGCTAAGTTGGTAAAACCGCCTTTTACTTCTTTTTTTTAATCTGAGGCTTAGTATAGACCTTATCTGCCAATGACCATGCCTGCCTAGCCTTGGCCATTTTCCTAAGCCGGTATTTTTCCACAAGAGCGAGATCCTTGAGCTCGGTGCGATCCTTCCTAAGATCGTAGAGTTCCCATTTATCCTGCTCTGGACCTTGGGGTGTTGAGACTCCCCTACCTACAAGTTTCCAATTTCCGTCAATCATGAAGGCATTATTTTCGTGTTCGGAAAACATAGGTTCCTGGCGCTTAAGAGGTTTTCCCGAGAAAGATGGGGACAGTGTAATCCCTCTCAATGCCGGAAGTGTATGGGAATGAAAAGTATCCGGATAACTGACTCCGCAAACCTCCAGTAGCGTGGGAAACACATCAATAAGCTGTGCCTTAGAATGATACCATTCCTTTTGGGGTTTTATACCCTTCGGCCAATGCATAAAGAAAGGTGTGGCGGAACCACCCTCGTGGGTGTAGTGCTTGTAAAGGCGGAAAGGAGTGCTGGAAAGATTAGCCCAGGCAGCACCGTAATTATTATTGGTTTCGAGGTTTCGCTTATCTATGTCAAATATCTCTCCCCGTCCGAGAGCTGGACCTTCCGCACAGGCACCATTGTCCGTAAGGAAAAGAATCATCGTATTCTCAAACTGTTCACGCTTCTTTAAAACATGCAAAAGTTTGCCCACATTTTGATCGATACAATCAATCATGGCCGCATAAACCGCCATTCTTAAATCCATCTCCTTTTTCTTTTCCAAATTAAGAGTTGACCAGGCAGGCACTTTTTCATCCCTTGGTGATAGCGTTTGTTTCTTCTCGAAAAGGCCAAGTTGTATTTGCCGCTGATGCCTCTCTTTTCGAAGTTTGTCCCAACCCTTCAAGTACTTTCCTCGATACTTGTCGATATCCTCCTCATGTGCTTGATGCGGCCAATGCGGAGCAGTATAGGAAAGGTAAAGAAAGAAGGGGTTCTTCTTATCGCCCTCCTTGATAAACCGTATGGCATGTTCAGTGAATGCATCGGTGGTGTAGTAGGCCCGATCGGTCGTGCTGGTAACTTTTTGGACCGGTTGATTACCGGAGTAAATCCCCCTACCCTCACGTTGGTCAGTATCTGGTGAAAAGAATCTCGTCGACCCTGCAACACATCCATAGAAACGATCAAAACCTCTTTGCAATGGCCAGAGCGACTTGTGTGCACCGCCCAAATGCCACTTTCCGGCCAAATATGAGGAATAACCAGAAGGACCGAGTAACTCGGCTAAAGTTACACATTCCCGATTAAGGAACCCACGATAGTTGGGGAAATCTTCCCCGTAATCATGCTTTTGGGTACCGGGTGGGTTGGTCATGTGACCAATGCCCGTGAGGTGCGGGTGCAACCCGGTCATAAGGGATGCCCGGGTTGGGCAGCAACGGGAGGCATTGTAGAAATCGGAGTAACGCACTCCCCCGTTGGCTAAAGCATCGAGGTTGGGTGTTTCAATCTCTCCTCCATATGAGCCGATATCCGAGAACCCCATATCATCCACCAAAATGATGATGATATTGGGACTGCTTTTTGCCTGAAGAAACAAACATGCAAGTGAAAGTATGGTGAGTAGGACTATTCTGAGAGAACTCATTTTTAATTAAAAATTAAGGGCCTATTTCTTCTTGGGTGGACGAATAATTTCCGGAATTGGATGCTTGGTCAAATAAGGGTCCTGATGGGGTTGCAAATCATCACCCTGAGCAGTGGTCCATTTTTTCAATTCAGATCTGAGCTCAGATAGTTTGCCCTGAAACTTTTTCCTGTTGGCTAAATTATTTTGTTCACTGGGATCTTTCTGCAAATCAAAGAGTTCAAACTCAGGGCGTGTATGATACCTCTTCACGATCTCAGTCGCTTTGGGATCGGTTTTGGCGGCATCGTACCAGGAATACCAATAGGCTCCACGACCGTCTGAGCGTAAGCGGTCGGAATGATTGGTATGATAGGCATCCGACCTAAGATTATGGATGTATTTGTACTGCCCCTTCCTGACACTCCGAATAGGAAAGATGTTCATTTCCTTATCTCCCGTATTGGTCGTAAAAATCATTTCCCGATGAGTCTTACTCTTTCCAAAAAGAACGGGGGCGAAAGATTTCCCATCGATACCCTGGGGTACATCCCCTCCAGCAAGATCAATGAGGGTGGGCAGAATATCCACCCAACTGACCATGGCACTTGTTCGTACATTGGCTTTAATCTTACCGGGCCAGCGAACCTGCAATGGCACCCGTGTACCATAATCGTAGAGATTCCACTTTCCGAATGGCCATTGTCCACCGTGATCGCTGGTAAATAGAAAGATGAAATCCTTCCCGAATTTCTTCTCCGCAAATTTTAACACCCGGCCCATTTCCTGATCCATCCCCTCGATATCAGTCAGATAGCGAGCCCAGTGTTCGCGGGTCTCTTGGGTATCAATAAAAAAGGATGGCAGGGTCACCTTTTTCGGGTCGAAATTCATTTCCTTGGTCCATTCCACATGGGGCCTTCTATCCCCCACCAGTAAACAAATTGGTCCTTCAATTTTATTGCTCTTAAAATACTTCTCCACCTCCACGCACATGTCAGTCCTTTTGGGTTCGTTAAAATCAAGACCTTCAAATTTCTTATTGCCATGAGCAATCTTACCAAAGGATGCAATGTGGTAACCCATCTTTTTCAAAATGGGAGGAAGGAATTTGGTCCCCGTTTTTACCTTACTGTGATTGGGATGAGCCCCATGCCGTGCGGGCATTAATCCGGTGAGCAAGGAGAATCTGCTTGGACAGCAACTGGGTGAAGTCACATATGCATCATCAAAAGTCATTCCCTCTGCGGCCAGTCTTTCCATGGTGGGAGTGCGGGCATCCTTCGATCCGTGAATGGAAGTGTCCCACCTGCCGAGATCATCGGAGATAAAGACCACGATATTCGGCTTCTGCGTCGCTCCTAAAAGGAAAGCCATCGATAGGCAAGTTCCGAAAAAAGCGAACTGAATTATCTTAAACATAAAAGAAACAGAAGTATTCCAATGATGAGAAGGTTCCTATTTCAAAGT
>JABGWU010000224.1 GCA_018645475.1 Opitutia bacterium | reverse complement strand
TAATCATTGCCCGTGCACCAATGAAAGCATGAGCCTCTATGGTGATTTTCTTAACGATTAATTGTAGTGCTAGATTGGAGAATTCATGAGTGCCGGTACACAGATATACTTCTTGTGCAACAGTGGCACCCTCTGAAATTGTGATTTTGCCTAAGGAATAGGCATTTGTACACTCCCCTAGGCATGCCCGGTGCTTCATCGTCAAGTTCCAAGGAATTTGAATATTTGCAGAACTATGAATGAAGGGAAGACCATAAAGTTTAGCACCGAAAATCTTTAGAATGAATACTCTCCACGGGTTTAAAAATTTGGGAGTCCACCTGCAACAGGTTAGCCAAGTAAGCCGCCATGATACCAAAACCACTTGAGTCCACCATGGCCAAGGACTTTGATAGGCGGTTTTTTGTACTTTAGGATTCAAAACAATCTTCTAACATTTTTTTTGCGGTATATGCAACTCCATCGAAAAAGGTTTTTCGAGGTTTTTTCAAAAATGAGAACTGTTTTTGGGTTGCTGATGAGTCATTAATCAAAAAGACTTGTTCTCGGTATTCTTGCATAATAAATAACTTATCCTTTGGAGTATCACCATCGTCATAGGAAAGGACTGGTAAACCATGTTCAAGCATTGCCGCGGTTGTTCCGCTCTTTCCTAAGATGTCATAGGGAGTTGTGGATACACCCAAATCGCAATTCTGAAACTCTTTAGATATTGCTTTGCTTGGTTGTTCTCCTAGTTCCGATATTACAAAAGATAACTTTTTACAAATTTTGTTGATTTCCTTTAAACCACTGCCCTCCCTTTGCCTACCTATTATTTTGATGTGGATAGGAATATTTAAAGATTTAGAAATTTCATCTAATTTTTCAGCCAAAAGATCGTATGGGAATTTTTCGTATAGAGTTCCAAAAAAGGCAACTGTTAGAACTGTTGATATTTTCCTTTGTTTGGTTTTTGAATATGGGATATTTCCAAAAAGATAGAGGTATTTGCAATCTACACCAGATTTTTTCAATCGATCGATGGCAGCCGAGTTAGAACAGGATATTGTTACGGGATTACTTATGTTAATGAACTTAACTATTTCTCGTTTCTGAAGCCACCCAATGATCTTTTCTTTCCATTTTGAACTTGGATATGCACCAATCCAAATTTCGTGGAAATTAATGTGTGTATTTTTTCCATTTAATGAATTGGCTAAGCCTAAAAGTCTTTTTTTTGACAAGCCGGTTTGTGAAAAAGAAAAAGGCGCAAATTGAATACTGTAAAGATCTGCTGGTGGAAGGTTACCTGCGATGTCTGTTAATGTGTTACCATGATCAATGGCAATATGTTGCGATTGATGACCATGGTTTTTTAGTTTTGCACTGAGGAGAGATATGTAATCAGAGATCCCACATTTGTCGGGTTTGTAAGGACCAGATATGAAACAGATATTCAAAGTTTAAATAGTTTGATTCTGAAAAGTATTTTGAAAACACGCGTACGCCTCATTTGCAGATACTAGAGCATTTTTCCCAATACTTATTTCTTTTCCCAATACTTGACTTTCAATGTAACCCCATTGTGATTGATGTAGATTTGCACTATCAAAGCAGTCGCCTAATAGGGTAATCGATGAAATTTTAAAAGCTCCGGCTAAATGCATGCAAAGAGATGAGTTGGTGAATACAAAGTCAGCTTCCGAAATCAAGGCTGCGGACTTTCTTAAGTCAAGAGTACCACAAAAATTTTGAATTCTTTTATATCTCAAATTCTTTTGATATTTAATTCGATTACGATCTTCTTGAGACCCAAGAATACAGACTTGCAGATTATCCTCCTTAAGCAAAAGGTTCGTCAGTTCTGTAAAGCGACTATCTCCCCAGCATTTTTCAGGAAAACCTCCACCCGGAGCGATAACTATTCGTTTTGTTCTAGATGATTGAGTATTCCACATTTTTCTGCCAACTTCTTTTTCTTGTTTGGATAGAAAAATTTGCGGTCTAGGTTCAACTTGTTTGTGACATCCAATTAGAGGTAAAAAGGCAAGTGCAGCCTCCGCGACATTTCTCTTTTCGTCAAACTTTACATAATCTTCACACCATTGATTCCCTCCCGCATATCCCTTTACGCCAAATCTACTTTTGATGCCCGCTCTAAGCATAAGCCATGCACCTTGCCTGCTACCCAAAACATCAATGCCGTGTGTAAATCTTTCCCTTGTAAGATTTCTCGATTGCTTAGAAAGTAGAATGAAGGAAAGCCCATCTAGGAAAGTCCGAGGAGAGTTTGCTGGGAAGTTGCAGTTTTGTTTGTTATGCCAAGGTGCATTACAAGTTCTGATCTCATTAATATTTGGATTCCCTTGCAAGAGAGATTTTGCCCAATCTCCAACACCAACCGAAATCAGAGATTTTGGATAACAGAGTCTTAATCCTTCAAGAAGCGGAGTTGTTACCAGTACATCACCTAAATCGTTATTCCGCAGAACGAAGATTCTCTTAGGCAATTTTTTCGTTTCTTGCATTGTTGAATTTTCTCGAACCAGCTTGTGTCCTATCTTTTTTTAATGAATTTCGCTGGAACCCCCCCCCAGATTTCGTCTTGCGGCACATTTTTATTAACCACACTGCCTGCCCCTATAATTGCACCCTTTCCAATTGAAACCCCTTTCAACACAGTGGAATTTGTTCCAATCCATACATTTTCTTCAATCATGATTGGATTTGTTTTTGGTTTCTGTAATCTGATGGAAACGCTAAGATCATTGGTTCCGTGGTCATGGTCGATGAATCTACAGTTTGAGGCAATAAGGCTATCGTTCCCTATGGAGATTTTTTTGGAAATATTAAACTCTGTATTGTTTCCGATAAAAACATTATTGCCTATCAAAATGTTAGGGCCATTTTTACAAATAGAGTCATATTTAAAGAACAAATCATCTTCTAGTGTACAATTATTACCAACTGAGAGTTGGTGGGGCCAATTTATAGATAAAAGCGGAATTCGAGTGGATTTACCAAATTGTGCTCCGCAACAAAAATAATACACCCGACGGAAGAATTGGAGGATGAAAATATCAAAATAATCTTTGATTCGAAAAAGAATTTTGTACCAAATCAAATTCATTAAATTAATGGGTTGGATGAACTTTAATTTGTTCTAATTGAATTTGCGTTCGAAACTGATTATTCCAGTAAATTAAGTAAATTATACTTACCGGCAATGTAATCCAAGCAAGTGTCCGTTCAAAACTGTACATGATCCAACGGTCTCTATCGAACTTAGTAATTAAATGATAGGTTATACGGAGCAAGAATAAGATATGATTATAGACAGTGGTAACCGTTGATTGAAAATAGCCTTCTTTTACGTCTCTTGACCCGTTCTTATAATTGAGAAGCAATTGCCACTTAAAGTGAAAAATCCAAGACCAATAAAAAGAAATTGATTTCAATTGGGCGGGATGAAAAGCAATTGAATCTTCGCAAAAAACAATTTCTTGATTTTCCTTTCGGATTCGGTTTGCCAGGTCAATATCTTCCATAATTAAAAGATCTTCATCAAATCCTCCAATTTTTGTAAACAAAGATTTTTTAATCGCAAAATTCCCACTAGCTAATACTCCGCCTTTATCATTTTCAGGTTGTCTAACAAAAATTGAATTTCTCTTATTTGGGCAAATTATTTTACCTTCTAAAACATTATGGGGAACGGTTTTACATAAATTAAAATAACCGAGCATGAAGTTTTCATTTACAACACAATCGTCATCAACAAAAACCAGCCATTTATTTTTTGCGAAATTAACACCAGAGTTACGGTTGGCGCCAGGGCCTTTTTGCGGTCCTTTATGC
>JABGWU010000223.1 GCA_018645475.1 Opitutia bacterium | reverse complement strand
TAAATGGGGTCACATGAGTAAAGTCGTCAAAATATGTTTTATAGTTCGCTTCCCAATCAGGTATTAGGCAAAGAACTTGGCCTCCTGGTTTAAGTACTCTAAAGACCTCCTTTAAGTATCTGTCAGGATGATGTAAGTGCTCCATCAAGGATTTACTATAGATTATATCAAAAAAGTTATCTTCGTATGGTAATGAATCATTTTCAATATTAGCCTGCTTAACTTCAATACCTTCAAGAAAACCTCCTGCAGATGGAGATAAATCAAGTCCGTAGCATTTTAAACCAAGCCTCCTGTAAGCATCTAAAAATTCACCGCGACCACAACCTGGCTCAAGAATATTTTGACCTTTTCTCATTCCATGCTTATCAAATAGATGCTTTATCAATTTGCTAGGATAAGTATTCAAAGGATGGGACTTTTCATCATAAATTATATCTAAGTAATCGGCCATTATTTTAACTCTTCTACTATTTCGATTAATATGCCATCAAGATCATGACAGTATGCCACTAAAAAATTTCCGCATTGGGATTTCGCAGGCGGATTAATAAAGCTACCCTCATGTTCAGTAATAATTTCCAGTGTTCGCTTAATTGAAGCGACCGAAAATGCAATATGAGAACAACCTAGTTTATTTGAATGCTGTTTGGAAAGGTCTTCAACAACAGGATGAGAATGATATTGAAGGAGCTCAAGCATTCCACCGCAAGGTGAGAAAAACTTAGCAGTTTCAACTTCTACATTATCTAAACCTACAACCTTATCGACAAAAGATCCTGCCTCGACTTGACGAGAGGATATCTTGAAACCAAGAGCTTTGTAAAAATTCGTAGATTTGTTTAAGTCTTTAACTACGATTCCAGTGTGACGAATTTTAGTGATCATATAACCTGAATGGCATCTTTAATTGATTCCTTTAGCACAGAAATACCTTCTAAAAGAGCATCTTTAGTAATCACTAATGGAGGGGCAAGTTTAATAGAATCCCTACCGGTATGAACGACTAGAAGACCCCGTTGCAGACAAAGCTCTGAGATCTTGTCACAAAGTTTTGACAAAGGCTCGCCCGCCTTGCTTTTAAAGATCATCGCTGCAATTAAACCTTTACCTTGAATTAAATAAATGTGATCAGGGAAGAGATTTAATAATTTATTGAGTTCTACATGAAATAGGAGACCGAACCGTCTTGAATTTTCCAAAAGGCCATCCTCTAAAATAGCCTTCAAGTTCGCTAAGCCTGCTGCACATACCATCGGATTTGCTGAGTGAGTAGAACTCATCGAACCTATGTCTGGCAAATCCATGATTTCTGCTGAACCCAAAACCAATGATAACGGGAGACTCGAGCTTACCCCTTTTCCGCAGCACAGTATGTCAGGCTCAACTTCATAGTTCATATAACCAAAAAGTTTACCAGTTCGCCCAAAACCTGCCTGCATCTCATCAAAAGCTAGCAATGCATTTACTTCCTTCGTATAAGTCTCAACCTCATGAACAAATTCTTTGGGATAAAAGATGGCACCCCATCCTTGGAAAGTCTCCATCATTATACCACAAACATCTTTTTGTGGATCTATTCCTTTTTCAGCACAAACTGCATTTAGTGAATCTCTGAAAAACTTTCTTGGCTCTTTCTCAGACTCCATAATCCAAGGATAAGGAAATGGGAGATGTATTATATTAGGATCATGGTAACCCATCCAAGATTTCTGTGCGGGATTCCCACTCATCATTTGAGCACCTAAGGTACGCCCATGCCAATTTCCCTCGAAACAGATAACAACTTTTTTGTTAGGCGAATACTTTTCTCCATTCAAGCGCATAAGTTTTAGAGCTACTTCCGTAGTCTCTGTGCCTGCAGACAAGAGGAATGCTTTTTGAAACTGTATAGGCGTATTTTCTATAAGATATTCAAGATACTCTATGCGTTCTTCAGAGAGATAAGTATATGTATGCAAAAGGGGTTTCTTTAGAACATTTTCTAATGCATGAATAATCCGTGGATTTCCGTGCCCAGAGTTGGTGACAAAAATAGTGCTAGTAAAATCAATCCACTTATTTCCCCATTTGTCGTAAACCTGAAAGCCTACGGCACGGTCCCAAACAATGGGCATTTGCCCATGCATAGAATGAGATTCTAATTTATAAAGGCGTTCGATAAATGGAATACTCTCAGGAACTGGAATCTGCGTGATAATTTTCCTGTATTTTGTTTCAACCTTATCGACGGTAATTGGTGTATGAGAAAAACTGCTAGAAGCCATTTAAGTAAGGGTTTTCAAGTATTTTAATAATGGGGATCCATTTTTGGTTATTTGATATTTAATAAATTCAAAATCTTCCATTGTATCAATTTCAGCTACATTAGGGGACTCGAACACATACATATTCTCGCCATGAAGATTAGTGGAATTCAAAACATGTGAAGCTCTGACAATGTCAACATAACCATCTGGATTGAATACTTGAGGGAAATTTTGGCGAGGTTCATTAACTTTTTCCGGGGTAAGGTCATCTCTAAGTCCTTGAAACATATTATGTTCATCTTTTAGGAACCATTTGAACGGTGACTCAGGTACTTCATGTGCTGAGCGTAGAGAATCT
>JABGWU010000222.1 GCA_018645475.1 Opitutia bacterium | reverse complement strand
GGATTAGACCGTACGGCCCGTTTTCCTGTTGATCGGTATCGTTTACTTGCTGAACAGTTACCTAGGTTAGATATTGAACAAAATATACAAATTAAGGAACCCCGGTTAGCTAATCGCGAAGAGATTTTATTGGTACATGAGAGGGATTTTGTAGACCGGTTTCTTTCCAATTCCCTATCTGAAAAAGAAATCCGCCGAATTGGTTTGAAGCCCTGGAAACCTGAGATTGTGCCTAGGACTTTGCATTTGGTGGGAGGGGCTTTGGATTCATTAGGAGAGTTGCTGAATGGGGCTTCTATCGCAGGTAATATGGCTGGTGGAACACACCATTCATTTCGTGGCGAAGGTGCAGGTTATTGTATTTTTAATGATTTAGCGGTTTGTACAGAAGTAGCTTTGCAACAAAAGAATATAAACCGCGTACTCATTTTGGACTTGGATGTCCACCAGGGTGATGGAACTGCAGAAATATTTGCTGGTGATGAACGAGTTTATACGGTTTCTTTACACGGGGAAAATAATTTTCCATTCCGAAAAAAAAGAAGTGATCTGGATATTGGTTTTCCAGATGGAATGAAGGATGAAAAATACCTCGATTCTCTTGATCGAGTATTAGAGAAATTAGCTCTAGATGAATTCGATTTGATCTTTTTTCAGGCGGGTGTAGATGGTTTGGCATCGGATGCGTTGGGTTTGCTTAGCCTATCGCGCGAGGGGCTTGACCGAAGAAATAAGAAGGTTTTTGAATGGAGAAGAAGCTTGGGGATTCCTCTACTTATTTTTATGGGGGGAGGTTATGCCAAGCCTATTACCGACACTGTAGATGCATTCTGTGACTTGTTTCTTGAAGCCTCAAGGGAGGTTATTTCAATTACCGAAAACTAATTGGATTTATTTCTGGTTTTGAATTGAGTTCTTAGTTTATTTAAAACTTCAGAATAACTATCGTTTGAAACGAGATTTTTAAATTGTTTGGGATCGTTTTTCATATCGTAAAGTTCTTCTGTCCCATCTTTATATTTCATGTATGCCCATTTTTTAGTTCTCATAGAAGTTCCTTTGGGGATAAAGGACAGTGCCGACTTCTTAACTTCTTTTTTCGGGTTTTTGAGAATGGGAAGAAGACTGGAGCCTTGTACGGATGGTGGAGATTGTAAACCAACCATTTCGCATGCGGTTGGAAAAAGATCAACCAGTTCGACCAGAGAAGTGCTGATGCCCGGTTTATCAATCGGTGACTTTATGATCAGCGGTACCCGAGTTACTTCTTCCCGAAGGTTTCCCTTTTGCCAAAAGTAATGTTCGCCGAGGAGGTAACCATGGTCGCTAGTGAACATAACTGCTGTACTTTGATCCAGACCAAGTTCTTTTAGGGTCCGGAGAATTCTACCCACTTGTTCGTCCATAAAGGTAACTGTGGCAAGATAGCCTGCCCACATGCGTTTCTGGTTATCTTGAAACTTATCTATCCCAAAGCGTTTTGAATTTGAACCCGAAATGGCCGCTTTTGGCATGTCTTCCCAGTCTCCTGCAGGCACGAAGGGTAAGTTCATTTGTTTAAAGGGATATGCTGAGAAATACTGACTCGGTGCGACATTGGGGTAATGAGGACGAACCAAACCTGTGGCCAGAAAAAAGGGCTGCTTATCTTTCTTGAACTTTTTTAGCAATTCGATGGATTTGCTTGCCGCTTTCCAATCCGGTTGATCACTCCCATCGCCTTCATAATCAACTGTGACAAACATCCTGTAGGGCATTTGGGTGGATTGACGACCTTCCAGTTTAGTGGTAAATTTGTTCAGGTTAAGGCAGGCATAGTTTCCGGGTGTATGGGCTTCTTTCCCGGGCATGTTAAATTTGGCTGACCAACAAGCGGGGACATCCTGTCCGTCTGTGCCAGCGATGATATCCCCGGGCACACGCATGTGGAAAATTTTACCTACCCGTGTGCTTGAAAAGCCATTTATTTGAAAATGTTCACCCCATGTAATTTCTTCTTTTCCGATGTAACGCCCGCGCATGAAACTGGCCCGGGATGGACGACATACAGTCCCTTGGCAATATGCATTCCTGAAGAGAGTGCCTTGTTTTGCCAATTGATCTATATTTGGGGTCTTAGCGATCGGGTTGCCATAGCACCCCAAGGCATCTGCTTTTAAATCATCCGAGACAATGAGGAGAATATTGTCAACTTTCGCATCTACAAAAAGAACGGAAAAAAAAAGAAACCCAATTAGTCTGTTCATGATGATTTGGATTTTAGAAATTCAATGCTTTTCTTGATGCTAGCCATGGGATTGGAGGATTGGTCCTGTTCGACATGGCAATGCTTAATCCCGGTTTTTTTAGCAATTTTCATAATGGGTTCCATATTAATCATTCCATCTCCAATCTCATCAAATGCATCGGGTTTTACTTTACCAAAATTTGGAATAATGGACTCCTTCTTTAAGTCTTTAAGATGAAGTTGTGAAATTCGTCCTTTTAAACTTTTAATCATGGATATGGGATTCACTCCACCGAGCTTGACCCAAAATACATCCATCTCAAATGCCATTTTGGAAGAAAAATTTTCAACGAAAATATCGTATCCCGTTTTCCCCTTCTCCATGGGTTTGAATTCGAATGCATGATTATGATAAGCGAGTTGAATATTGGCCGATGAAGAAAGTTCAGCAGCTTGGTTAAGAGACTCGCTCACTTTCTTATATGCATCTAAATTTCTCCTGTCGCCCTCTGCTAGATAGGGAATCACGAGGTGGGATAATTTATGCTTTCCAGCAAGAGATAGAATTTCTTTAAAAGGAAGTACTCCTTTGTATTCGGGATGTAATACAGAATTCCAGTCAAAATGTGACGAGTTTACCTTCATTCCACATTTGCGGGCTTCTTTGATCATCTGAATTGATTGAGGGGAGGGGAAGCCATAGGGTTCAACTTGTTTATAGCCTGCCTTGGCCACTGCTTGAATGGTTCCTTTTAAATCTTTATTGATTTCTTTTCTTAGAGTGTACAATTGAATTCCAATCTGATCCATGTAAGGAAGCTTGGAAGAGCTTGCGAAAGAGGGTAGAGCTAAAAATAACCCACCCGAGTTTATTATAAATTCTCTTCTTTTCATTAGGAATTAACTGAATGAAGTTTTTAGAGAAAAGCAAGAGATCAATCTTCCAAGACCTGATCTTTCGAACCAGTCTCGGTTGCTTTCTTAGGAAAAAAGGTAATTTTAATTTTTCGTATTAGGGCTGAAATGAAAAGAGTTACATGCAGGCAGGTTGGAAGTGCCGCGGAAATTCCCATAATAAGACCGAAGTAAATATTTTTTGCATTTTCCCTTCCTGTTGGATCTTTAAGTGCCTGAACTGCACGGGCGGTGTATTTATTTCCTCTTTCTGCTAGTTGCTCCGGGGCAGATTCCCAAAGGCTAATTAACCAGCCTCCAAAACTGAAAACGAATAGAACCCATAGAGTGGCGAGGATCGCAATAATCAGATCCAGAGATAGGTGGAAAACATATTCTGAAGTTTTTGTGGAAGCGAGGGCTCGTTTTATAATCCAAATAGTGACAAAGAAAGAGAGGCTGTCAAAAAGGGCACCGAGAAAACCCACCGGTATTTGTAATTTAATATAATGGGAGGCTTCATGTGTCTGCATGTAGAAGGGAAAAGCCGTATAGATCGCCCACCAATAACAGGCGATATTTAAGATGATGAAAAACAGAAACAGAAGCGGGAAAAAGATTTTGATGGAACCTCTTTTCCGTTCATAAATATCAAGAACCTGATGAAGTGCATCCCTCCAAATCGAGATAATTCCATTCATGTTAGGACACAGTAAAAATTAAAGTGTGATGTGTCTTTCTTCGCTTACTGATTGTTCGCAGGCTTCAATTATTTTCATGCAGGTGGAGGCATCGTCCAAAGTGGAAAGTGGTTTTTCTCCTTTTCCAATTACCTGTTCCAGGAAGTGTTTGCCCATCTCACGAATAGTGTATGGATATGCTGAGTAAGTTTGAGAGTGAACCACGGCAGGTGTGTTTTCAACCCAGTCTCGATAGCTGTAACGAGTCGCTCCTTTTGTTCCCACAACTTTAATCATAAATGTCCAAGGGTCTCCCGCATGATCATCGGCAGCAAAACTTGCACATAAATGAGATAAGGCATTATTTTTCATTTTCATCGTGACCATGGCAATATTTTCCTGAGGCACCGTACCATCGTTCACGGTTGCTTTCATACAGGATATCTTATCAGGTTGACCAACCAGATAGAGCGTGCAGTACGCATGATGCGTGAGGATTTGTCTAATGACACCGGGGTAGCGGGCGGCGACTGATTCTGGATGATGAATATTGTAAAGAACATAGAGGGATACTAAGTCACCTATTTTTCCACTCTCAATTAAATCCTTGGCCCGGGTAACGGAGGGTTCGTAAATATAGTTATGTACTGGTGCCACTTGCACGCCTTTTTCACTTGCCGCTTTTTTTAAATCCTCGATTTCATCGATGGTGACGGCCGTGGGTTTCTCAACTAATACATGTTTACCCGCATCAATTGCCTGGCGAGCATACTGATGGTGGGTTTCCATATTGGTCAGAACATAGACCACATCAACTGCCTCGATTAAATCTTCAACAGTCTCGAATACCTGGCAATTAAAGAGTCTGCTTTTTTCTTCCGCTTTTTCGCGCGTTCGATTCCAAATCCCGGTAAGTTCAGCATTTTCAGCCGAGTGTACGCCTTCACTATGTAGGAGTGAAATATCTCCTGCACCGATAAATCCAACTTTAATCATATGATCTATTTATTTCGATTATTGAAGAAGATTACAAGCGCAAGCCACAGATTTTTTGTTTTGGGCTTTTAACTTTCCTGGAACTTGGCATCGTATGAGTCGTGTTTCAGAAAATACAACAGATACTCAACAAATGGTTCTCCATTCCAAGGTTTATTCTTTTGGTAGTTTTATTTTTCCTGATTTTATTAATTGGAATTTGGAACAGTCTGCCCTTTTTTCTAGAATGGGGCATAAAGGGAGCGGCAAAAGATAACGGTTTTCCCGACTTTCAAATGAAAGTTGCTCAATTGGATCCCTGGAAAACTAAAATTTTGAATTTATCGACAGGAACGGATCAGAATTTATTGGAAATCAGTCAAGTTGACATCCTTTACGACCCTGCAAGCGTTGCATTAGGAGAAATTAATGCAATTTCGATGAGTGGTATTTCAGCTAAAGTTGATATTGGTGAACATATTTTGAATTCGAAGGAAAGCTCTAATGAGAGTTCTTTTTCTGAAACCTTTAATATGATTCAAGATCTTTTAAGCCCTCCTCCTTTGTCCTATTTAAGAATAAGAGATTCAAGCGTTACTCTACTTGATAATAATAAATCCAGAAATATAGATTTCTTGGCGAAGATAGATTTTTTGGAGAACCTGACTCACCTTTTGTGGGAAGCAGATTATAATGGCACTTCTATTATCGGAGAATTTAACTTAAGTAGGGAAGAAAATTCTACATTTGCATCCACTCAAATTCAAATTAACAATACCGCAGGACTTATTGATGAGGTCTTTTCAGATCCAAGGTTAAGGAAGATGATACCCCAAGAGTTTAAACTTTCCACCGGTAATATATTTTTGGATGGACTAACGCGAATTGTTCCCGATGGATTAATAGATACTTTTCTAGAATTAAATGGGACTGATTTTTCAATAGGTTGGGGTGATCATAATTTCTCAATTCCAAAATCGATTTTTTTTATCACGCCTGAAAGTATAAATAATTGGATTGTTAATTCTTACTTGAATCTTAGCAACGAAGACAATCTGGATGCTGAAGAAATTCATCTTAAGGTCACAAAGAATGGAACGAACATGGATTTAAATGGAGGGATTAGTTATTTGAAGACGAATAATAAATTTCCTCCATTAGAACTCCATGGTTTACGATTTCCCACAATCAATTTTGATATGAGCAATCCGTCCAAAATTCCATATGGAGAAGAAAAAAAGTTTTCTTTTCAGGAATTTTCCTACGATGACAATTTCTTTAGGCTGTATAATGGAAATATTTCATTTCTATTTACACAGGATCGAAATGTAAATTTGAGAATGTTTCCAATAGATGCCGCCCTTCTGGAATT
The DNA here is from genome assembly GCA_018645475.1 of Opitutia bacterium. Classification (GTDB taxonomy): domain Bacteria; phylum Verrucomicrobiota; class Verrucomicrobiia; order Opitutales; family Seribacteraceae; genus Seribacter. The sequence continues at coordinate 26,434 of JABGWU010000222.1, read as the reverse complement.
GGGCATTTCTTTTGTTCAATTCTCTTATTTTGGCATAGTAGATATTGATCAATTTCCGCAAATTAAGATGCCTCAAACTATTTCCGGTCGGCGGGTTATTTCGGGAGATGAAGTGTTATTGGAGGACTTGGCCTTAATCTTTCGGACCCAGGATTTAAATCATGTCCTGATTGATATGCTTACTTTAACTTTGGGTAATACTATTCTTGAAATGCGACCAGCAAATATGATTGTTGAAATCCCAGAAAATGATTTTGGGAAAATCTGTTTTCAATTCGATAAAAGCTCTCTTGTTTTACCAAATGAAGAGATTTCAATTTTTGGTTTAGACGGTGAAATTCGTTTTAATTCGCTCGACCCATTGGAAACAAATGGAAGCCAAACATTAATATTTGAAAGTTGTCAACTTGGTGACATTGAAATCGTAGATGGAAATTTCAGTTTCCAAATTTTACAAGATGGAAGTTTTCTCATCAATCACGGCATTGCAAAACTTTATGATGGAGAGATTGGATTCTCAGAGAGTAGATTTAATTTATACGCCGATGATATGCTTATAAATACTGTTATTAATAAAATGAACGGTCAGGAAATTGCTAATCTCGTTGAGGGGATTGATTTGGATATTAATGGAAGTTTTTCTGGTCGTGTTCCCTTTTCAAATCAAGGAGGGAATTGGGACTTTCAAGGTGGTTTTTTACAGTTGGATCCAAATGCCAATGCAAAACTTAGTTACAAATCTAATGGTTTTTTGACAAATGGAATTCAAGAGGGGACAGAAGAGTTTAAGCGTATGCAAATGACAGAGATGGCATTGAAAAATCTTGAACTTGATTCACTTAGACTTTCCTTTGAGGTCGATGGAGAGCAAAGACAAATACTAGGGAGCATACGGGGGAAATCCACAATTAAGAAAAATACCGAGGTCTCATTAGATTATCGTCCCAAAATTATTGCAGGTTTATCGGAAATTATGCATAAACTAAACTTGAATAAGCTAGGTTTGTGATTCATGTTTTTTTAATTGTAGAAAACTTATCGGTTGCAGGAAAACAAAGATAAACTTATTTTCGATAAATGTCCTCTTATTTTCGTATATTACCCATTTTCATTTTCTTCGGCAATTTTGGTTGTACAGTTATGAAAACAGAACATCACATTACACTTGATCATAATATTTCTATTAAAATTGAAAAAGAAGTGAACGATTTTTTGGATGATTTGTATGGCGACGAAAAAGAGTCCGAATAATCAAGCAACTGAAATTATACTCATTATGAATTTTAAACATTTTATTTACCTTCTTTTCATATCATTAATTGCTTTTTCTTCGGTATTTGCTGATTCAAACCTTACAAGTCGGATGAAAGCTCGTTTGCCAAGTGTTCTTGCTGCCAAAGATGCAGGTTCTATTGGCGAGGGATTAAATGGAATGCTTCTAGTCCGAAATGAGGCATCCACTGAGCTTGCAAATTTGGTCAAAGCAGAAAACAAGGACCGTGTTACACTATTTAAAATTTTGGCTGAGAAAACTGGAGGTGAGACTAAAGATGTAGCCAAGAAGTTTGCCAAAGCGATCGCAAGTAAAGCCAAGAAAGGTCATTGGTTTAAGAATTCTTCGGGAAATTGGGTTTCCAAGTAAAAAACCTTTCTATTTGTGCGTGGAGTGGGTTTTTCTTACTCCTGTGTTCTTGCCAATCAAGTAAACCGAACAAATCGTCTTCAGAGAATCCAAGCAGTTTTTCGGGTAATACGGTTCTTGGTCTTGGTGCAGAAAAAGTTCAAATTCAAAAAAAACTACAAGCATCAAATCTTGAACTAGAATGGTTGGAAATTAGAAAATTGATTGTGGAGGCTCAGATTCGCTCTGATGAGGCACGTCGAAGTGAAATAATTCTTGAGTCAGAATTTTTGAAATTTCAAGCGATTGAAGATCGTTTTCCATCCGATAAAGGTTTTATAACCGAAGGTAAGAGGATTGAATGGTTAGCAAGGTTAAAGGTAAAAAATGCAGAGACAAAGAGACAAAGAGCAGCTGTTCGTTTATTAAGTAGAGATATGAAGGAATTGGAGGCTAAACTGTTTCGAAAGGGGTTTCATTATCAATTACCTAATCCCCGTGTCGATTTATCTGCAAATAGTCATCCCAAGTGAATATTTCTTTAGTCGAATATTTAAGTAATTTAAAAAAAAGCTAAAATGGAAGAAATACTAGAGCAAATTTTAAGTCACCCTTTACTCAGTTTTACATTAGCGTTGTTGTGCGTTCTCCTCTTATTCGCCATTTTAAAAGGTTTAATAAAGCTGGTTATGACTGCATTGATTTTAGTTGTCCTTTATTTTGGCTATGTTTCTTTTCTTCAGGATGATTATCCATTGCCCAAAATTGATGATGACTTAGTAGATCAATGGAATGAATGGATTGAACCTTACCGTTCCATTGATTTGAATGTTACTCTTTTCGAAGATGATCAAGTGCCGGAACTAAACATGACTGATACTCCGAGGGAGTGATTAATTTGAATTTCTCATGAAATTACCTTGGCCTTTATATTTGGCTTGGAAGCAACTTTTCCCAAGTCAAAAGAAAGTATCTTTTTTCTCACTTTTGGCCATTGTAGGTGTCGCTCTTGGTGTAAATGTAATGATTGTGGTCATTATTTTTATGCAAGGTTTTCAAAATAAATTTCGAAATGACATCATTGACGCACAGGGACATGGACGAGTGATTCAATGGAAACCTTCGAGTAATTGGCAAAAACAACAAAAGAAAATAGAAGAATATTCTTCTATCGATTCAGTAATGCCTTATTTACAGGGACAACTTCTTTTACAAAAGGGAGATTATCACTCCATCCCATTTTCAATGGGAATTAAGCCTGATCGAGAAAGCTTGGTTCTTGATATTGATTCATTTTTAACAGGTGGGGCAATGAAGATGGATGCTCATGACGCCGAAGATATAACCCCAGTTCCCACAATTGATACTCTCGAGGATGATGTTATTTTTGTAAGTTCTCAAGTGGCGAAGCGATTGGGTGTTAGACCACCATCGGTAATCCGATTTTATGATGTAAATAATAGCAGGAGCTCTGTATCTTCGACGATTTCGGTTTCAAGGTTGGATCCTTTTGTTGAATCGGGCGAGTGGGAAGTTGAGTTCAAAAGTGAACAGAAATACCGTGTTCGAGATATCAGCACAGGTGATGAGATTGAATGTTTATTAAGCGATGGTCCAATCGATAGAGGAATCGGATTCCCTATTTTTAAACCGGTAATTGGAAATGAAATATTTAGAAAAGGAGATCTGTTTAAATTTCATGTTTTTAAAGGTTCAACAGTCGAAGCTTTTTCTCCTTCCATGATTGAAAAGATTAAGGCAGATGAGATGATTCCGCCAAGAGAAGTTCGAGTCGGAGGAATTTTTGAAGTTCCTTGGCAAGGTTTTCATACCGAAGCATTATTCAGTACAATCCGGTTTATGCAAGATATGCGTGGAGATGAAGGTCGCATTGACGGGTTTTACTTAAGAGCGATTAAATCAGTTGCAAGCAACGAGCGGGAATTAGCAAAATCCTGCCAAGCATTGGAAGAATTTCTTGGTGATGGATGGGGCGTGGTACCTTGGTTTGTTGAAAATGCATGGTTTTTTGATTTATTAAAATTTGAGGAGTATCTTATGATATTAATTATGGTTCCGATCGGATTAGTTGCAGCTTTTGCCATTGCCATTGCATTGATGACCTCAGTTTTAAGAAAGATTCGTGAGATTGGGTTATTGATTGCGATGGGGGGGGGCAGGTTTTCTGTGGGTGCGGTGTTTTGTTTGCAGGGGTTTATTATTGGGATAATGGGAGCTGTTTTAGGGTGTGGATTTGCGTTGATATTTATGTATTACAGAGATGAGTTAATGTCATTTATAGTGAAGAATATTGCAGGAGAGGATGGACAGGCTGGGGTATCTCAATTTTATGATTTTTATAGTTTGGAAATATATTATCCATGGGAATCTGTTGGAAGTTTTCATACATTTTTATCTTTTGCTTTTTTTGCCGTCCTTGTTTCAACTTTAGCCGGATTACTGCCGGCTTGGCGTGCAACTCGTTTAAAACCTGCTGATGCTTTAAGAGGTGAGTAGTTCGGTCGATATTGTACTGGAAGCAAAGGGCTTGGCAAAAAGCTTTCTTTTTGAGGGCCGTAGCTTTCAGGTTTTGGAAGATATCGATCTGAGTATTTCTGCTGGTCAATCTATGAGCATTCGTGGGGATTCTGGTTGTGGCAAGACAACTTTATTGAATTTATTGGCTCGTTTGGAGACAGGAGATCGCGGTGAGATAAGATGGGGAAATCATAAAATGAGTGCATCTTCGAAATGTGCTTCCGCTGAGGCTTTAATAAGAGCAAGTTTTCTCGGTGTTGTTTACCAAGCTTATTATTTAATTCCGGAGTTGAATGTTTTAGAAAATGTACTCATTGGAGCAAGATTGTCTGGTTCCTTTGGAAAAGAATCTACGACACGAGCTCGTGAATTACTTAACAGAATGGGAGTTGGGCAAAAAGAAAGGCAGGTGCCTTCAAAATTATCTGGCGGGGAAAGGCAAAGGGTGGCCATAGCCAGAGCGTTAATTAATAATCCAAAATTGATACTTGCTGATGAACCTACGGGGAATTTAGATGAGAGGACTGGGGCAGAAGTGATGGATTTACTACTGAAAAGTTGTGACGAGGAAAATGCCGCCCTCATTTTAGTGACCCATAATCCAATTTTCGCTCAAGCAACAAACCGTTCACTCTTTTTAAAAAAGGGTACATTGCAAAACCAATAATTATTATGGCTGAATTATCACAGAAAAAAATCAAATGTGGAGTAGCCGGAGTGGGATATCTTGGACAACATCATGCAAGAATTTACAATTCATTGAATTCCTGCGAACTTGTTGGCGTTTTTGATCCTCATTTGGATGTATGCGAAAGCGTGGCAAATGATCAAAATTGCACTGTATTTAGTAGCTTGAAGGAATTGGGAGAAAGTTGCGATGTGGTAAGTGTGGTGTCACCCACAGACCTTCATGCAGAGGTAGCTATTCCTCTTATGGATTTAGGCTGTCATGTTTTAATTGAGAAACCATTGTGCGTTTCTTTGAGCGAAGCCGAGGATATCCTAAATGTGGCACAAAAGAATAAAACTATAGTACAGGTTGGACATATTGAGCATTATAATCCCGTTATGACTTTTCTTGAGGATGCCGTTGAGCAGCCTAAATACCTTACGGTCGAAAGACTTGCTCCTTTTCAACCCAGGGGAACCGAAGTAGGAGTGGTACTTGATCTGATGATTCATGATATTGGTATAGCTATGGCACTCGTTTCCTCCTCCATTTCCAAGGTCGACGCAATTGGGGTACGAGTTCTTTCCCCTACAGAAGATATTGCAAATGCGAGGATTTGTTTTGAAAATGGCTGCGTTGCTAATTTAAGTGCGAGTCGAGTAAGTGAAAAAAAGGCCCGAGAAATTAGAGTTTTTCAAGACAGCGGTTATTTATCTCTAGATTTCATGAACCAAAAAGGACATCTTATTAAAAAAGAAGGAATTACTTTGAACAAACAGGATGTTCCTGTTGAGAAGGGGGAACCACTGGCATTGGAGCTAGAATCTTTTATTCAGTGTGTTAACGGAGCTTTAACTCCGAAGACTGATGGTGCATTCGGAAAAACCGCTCTGGAAATTGCTTTGTTAATCACGAAGCAAATCAACGCAACTCTGTGAATTGATTGCAAATTTACAATTTAATTCACCTTCTGATCAGTCAATTGATCTCTTGATCATTGCAGGGGAAGCTTCAGGAGATCAGCATGGATCTCTATTAATGGAGGATTTAATCTCGTCATACCCTCATTTAAATTGTGCTGCCATTGGTGGACCCTGTCTTGAGAAAAAAGGTGCTTTTTTAGTTTATCCTTTAGTTGAGCACGCGGTTGTTGGTGTCATTGAGGTTTTAAAAAATTATCAAACTTTTAAACAAATTTTTTCAAATACGATTGAATGGATAAGAAAGCATAAACCAAAGAGTGTTCTTTTGATTGATTATCCTGGTTTTAACCTAAGGCTAGCAAAAGAACTTAAAAAAATTGGTATTTCCGATAAGGGTGGAGGACAGGTGAAAATTATTCAATATATTAGCCCACAACTTTGGGCATGGAAGCCAAAACGAAGGTTTATAATGGAACAGGTTTTAGATGGATTAGGAGTTATCTTTCCATTTGAAGTAGATTGTTATAGCGATACCAAATTACCAGTCTCTTTTGTCGGGCATCCTTTTACCAAGAGTAATTTTATATCACCGGTTCATTATGATTCCAGTGGACCGTTACTTCTTTTGCCCGGCAGTCGGTCTCAACCGGTGGAAAGAATCTTGCCTGTTCTACTTGATGCTTATGAGCAATTATTAATAATTTATCCTGATTTGAAAGCTCAAATTCCTGTTCCAGATTTAAGGATTCGTAAATTAGTATCTTCCCTTTTATCAAAAAGACATAAAATTAAAGAGAATATTCAAGTGGTTGAAGGTGAAACTATTTTGGGGGCTAGGGCAGCTCTTATGAGTTCAGGAACCATGTCACTTTCCTGTGCTTTAGCTGGAATTCCTGGTGTAATTGCTTACCGGGTTCACCCTCTCACATATTTTCTTGGACGAATTTTGGTAAAAGTTCCATATTTAGGAATGGCCAATATTTTACTGCCAGATAATCCGCCATACTCTGAATTCCTCCAACATAATGCAAATGGAGTATCATTGAGTGACTCTATGAGTCAAATTTTAAGCGATGACCAGGCACGAAATAAAGCAGATGGGAATGCGAAAAAACTAATTGCATGCCTGACCTCATCGAACCAAAAATCAGCTGTGGACTGGTTGGTTCAAGTTGCTTCTCTAGCCTGAATCATTTGTTCCCATAATTTACGGGCCCTTCGGGCGAGGGCTCCTCTGCATCGATCTACTTCTGAGATTCGAGATTTTAAATTTTCATTCGCAATGGCAGAAACATCATCCATGTTGTACAGGAAGACATTATCTATTTGGGAGACCTGCTCTTCAATATTTCTGGGAACAGATGCATCAATCAGAAATAAAGGTTGAGTCGGTCTTTTACTCATCGCATGTTTTACATCGGTCAGGTCAATCATTGATCGGCCACTTGCAGTAGATGTGAGAACAACATCAAAGAGGTGCAGGGAACTTTTAAACTGATTAAAAGATAGAGCAAATCCGCCAAATTTTTCTGCCAACTCGTCTGGTTTTCGACGACTGAGAGGGCACCAGTCAAATGTTCTCCCAGTGACAGTTATAGCTTGCGATCCTCTCGATTTAAAAGCTTCTATGGTACTTTCAGCAACCTCTCCGGCTCCAACCACAAGTAATCTACAATTGGAAACTTTACCAAAGATTCTTCGTGCCAAATCACAGAGCACATTTCCCAAATTTACCTGTCCTTTTGAAATGCCGGTATTTGTTCGTGCCCATTTCGCGGCTTGAAATCCTTTTTGAAAAAGCCGGTTAAGCATTTTTCCTGAAGCATTTCTTTTACAGGCTTCATCATATGCTTTCTTTACTTGTCCCAAAATTTCGGTTTCTCCTATCATTTGAGAATCAATTCCAGAGGTTACCTTAAATAAATGATTTATGACTTCATGATTATTTATTTGATATGAATGCTTACTTAAGAACTCAGGTTCAAGTTTACGAAATTTACTTAGGTATGAAAGCAATGAATCTATTGAAAATTTTTCGCGAGAAGCTCCATAAATTTCCGTTCGATTACATGTGTTCAGTAAAAGATATTCATCTAAGCCATCAATTTGTCCTAAGCCATTATAGAATTCATCGATAGAGTCTGCCGGTAAGCTAATACGTTCGCGGGCAGCTAAGTCGGCAACTTGGTGGGAACTCCCTAAAAGAAATAAGGAATGGTTAGTCGTGTTATTCATGAACCCAAAGTCTCCGTTTGATTTGGAGGTATGATATCTTTTTGCTTAACACCTTTCCTTGAATTAACGAGGGCAAGGCTTGCGATAGCTATACATAGTAAAAGGATAGATACTTTAGCAAATTTGGACCCATATAAATGTTTTGTTGTATGCAGAAAAAAAACAGTTGAATAACCGATCCATAGCAAGATCGTGATGAGCAACTTGGAACTTGATACAAATTCCGGATGTCGGGTCCAATGCATGCCTCCGACAATAATAGATACAGTAAGAAAAATAACTCCAATTGATAGAAGTCGCCATCCTGCAACTTCCAAGTCCTGAATTGGAGGGAGGTAGGATCCGAGTTTATCAAATTTTCGTGAAAGAAGAGCTTTCCTTTGTATTAAATACATGACGCTCACCACCGCTAAAAGTGAAAATAATCCATAGCTGAAAATGGCGATTGAGGCGTGCAATTCAATCCATGGATTAGAGAAGAGCTTTTGATAGTTTGGAGCAAGCCAATATGCTGGGTCAATTTTAGGCAGTGCAAGAGATAACCAACCCGCTCCAAAAGCGAGACCCGCACAAAAGGAACCAAGCAAATCGAGTTTCCAAATAATCCTTAAAATTAGAAAAGCCAGTATCAAGGACCAGAGGATGAACTGAATTCTCTCCAATCCATTTCCTAATGGACATCCATGAACTTCTAAACCACGTAAATAGAGTGCCTTAGTATGGATAATAAATCCTAAAATAATTGCTGCTAGTGGCCCTTCTTGTAATGGAGCCCAGTTTATTCGAAAAGTCTTAAGGAAGCCAACAAGGAAGGCCAATCCGTACAGCCCGCCTGCAATCCATAACAGATCTCTGGCTTCATTGAAGTTCATAATAAAAGAATGAAAAGAATACTAATCGTTGAACAGGGCTTTGGGAGTAAAATAGGTAGTATGAGTTTTGGTCTAAAGTTAAATCAGGCTGTTTGGTGAACAGGCGTTGATCGAAAATATTCTCTCATTGCTGAACAGTCCTTGCCTTCACAGTTAATACAACATGGACGAATTTTAGAGGTACAATCTTTGTTAAGGTGTTCGATCACAAGTTGCGTACACAAATCGATAAATTTTTCCTCTAAATTAAAACAATCTACACGAGCGAAATGATCTACAACTTCATCGGCATAACCTTTGAATTCAATATCAATTTCATCAAGTGTCTCGATATGATCGGTTGTAAAAGCAATGGGTACCATCAGGATAGCTTTCTGCTTTGTTTCAGCTATGACATCAGGTGTACCTGGAGTAAGCCACTTCGTTCGTTGAGGACCAACTTTACTTTGCCATGCCAATGCACCTTCATGTTTTAAGCCATTATCTTTGAGAATTTTATCTATCCTTTGGAAAGAACCAGTAATTTCCTCGTTGTATTTGTCTCCTTTTTCAAGGCAGTAAGACTCAGGTAAACTATGGGCAGAGTAAATAATTCTGATGTCTTCATCTTGTAAATCGTGTCGCTTTTTCATTTCCTCAAATTTCCTTTCAATAAGAAAAGCCCAAAGTTTTGAATAGTCATCTCGATCCCACCATTGATCAATAACAGAGATTTTATTCTGTAATTGTTGATCGTTTTGATTATGGAGCCAGCGATAGGCATCACAGAGGGATGAACCGCTTGTGGAGCAACTATGTTGTGGATACTGAGAGAAAAGAATAATTCGCTCAGCATTATCTAGGTCGTTGATCATTTGACCAGTTCGAGGTTCCGAGTATCGAAATCCAGAAACACATACATGAGGAGCAGTTTCAGGATGGATTTCGTCAAGTTTGCGTGAAATTTGCTCTCCTTGTTTTTCCATCAATTTTAATGTGGGAGAATATTGTCCAATTTCCGCATAGCGTTTCTTGATTTTGGAAGTACGCCACCATGCAATAATGTTACCCAAAATCTTTTGGAAAGGCAGCTTAAGTAATTCCCGATCTTGAAAAAGTTCTTTTAAATAAGGATGTACTTCATCAGGATTTTGGGGTCCACCCATATTTAAAAGGATGACAGCGGTTTTGGCCGATGCGCTTATTTCGTTTTCAGACATATAATTTTGTTAGATAATGGAATTTAAAGTTGCTTTACAGGACAGTCTTTCATTAAACCCTATAGACTCGATCTTTCCAAGTAAAAGGATACTTTTTTCGTGTTTTAAAATGATCGGGGGTCAAGGCAGTTGGGTAAAGAAACTCCTTCCAGATGTCCCCCTCTGAAAAAAAGCCCAGGGTACATTTTTGAAAGGTTTTCTGCTGTTTTTTTTCTTTCGGCCATTCCTTGATCAGGTAGTGGAATGGCATTTTTCCATTTTTTAATTTCTACAAAAGTAGGATCACCATGAATATCGAGAAGATGGGCTAATTCCGTTTTAACTAAAGATAAAATTTTTGATTCTGGTAAATTAGCTAATTCAGGGTTTCTTTCTCCGCCCACAAATGTAGTTAATAGAACCTGCCCATCTGGAGCCCGACCAGGAAACAAGGTACTTGAAAAAAGCGTACCCAGGATTTTTAAATTTTCCACCTCTGGTACAAGAAATCCAAATCCATCTAAAGGATGTTTTACACTTTCCCTTTTAAAGCCAAGATACACTAAAGCTAATGGATAATTTGAAGCAGTAGATAGCTTTGCTATGTCTTGCTGTTCTTTAATCCCATTCCATTCAATGGAAGAGATTTTATGAGAAGGAATTGTGGAAAATACTTCATCAAAGTCTTCTTTTAATATTTCACCTGATTTATTTTTACAAGTTACTGCCCAACGATTTTTACTTGGAGATATTTTTTGAACGGAGTGGCTAAGGAATATTTCATCCTTCATAGATGTGCTTAAATTTTCCACAAGTTCTTCCATACCATTATGGTATGAAATGAGGCGGGGTTTTTTTAAGTTTGGATTACCTTTCTTTTTCGATAATTTCAGCATGCCCAAAATAATAGAACGATAATTCTTTTCGATATCCCAAAGTTTTGGGAAGGCTTGTTTTAAATTCAAACTTTCTGGTTTCGAAGCATAAATTCCAGATATGAAGGGATTCGCTCCATACATGAGTGCTTCTTTTCCTAGCCTGCGTGAAATAAAAGAGGCTACCGTTTCCTGCTCCGAGTTTTTTGCTCGAGGAATAAAGGGTTCAAAAAATAGCCGAATCTTACCTTTTATGGAAAGAAATGGACTCGTTATAAAGGAGAGTAATCCATGTGGTAGTTCAATGATATTACCGCCTCTTACGATCATTCTTTTATTCGCTAGTTTATTTGCTTCTACGCAATTATTCCAAGCATTGTGATCTTCCAAAATTTTTTTGGTTTTTTTTAAACGAACATTAAGAGTATTTGCTCCCAAATCTATTAAAAATCCATTAATTCTTTTTGATTGAACAACTCCACCAACTCGATTTTCAGATTCAAAAAGTTTAACTTTATTCCCTGCTTTTTTTTGCTTAGAAGCCAAGGTTAGACCTGTAACTCCTCCTCCTATAATAGCGATGTGTTTCATTTTTGGTAATTCTAAACTAACAAAATGGTTTGAGCTTGGCAAATACTAGAAAGTTCATTGTGTAGGTGTGTATGGATGATATTGTAAACCATCTACAAATAATTGTTGATCCTAAAGGAACTCCTAAAGGTAGCTTACCTAAGGCTCTTAAAGTATTGGATGAAATTGCACACAATTCTAGCGCTGATTTAAATCCGAGATTAAAACATTTTCTTCAAAACCGTAGTTACGAAAAAGCATTAATTTGGCTAAAAAACGGTGAGCCAGAAAAGGGGATTTGTGGTAAATAGCCCATATTTTGAGTAAGAAAAAAAAGATTTTGACTGAAACTGTGAATCCGGAATTTTCTGAATCACCTTTTTCTTCTTTGGATCCAACGGGTCTACCTGAAGCTCCAACCCCCAAAGTAACATCTGCTAAACATGCACCCAAATCCATGGATAGGTTAGGGCAGGGGGAGAGGCTTGAGATTAGGCGTGAAAAAAGTGGTCGTGGTGGAAAGACCGTTACTACAATTCAAGGATTTCCAACCTACCTTGGTGAGGCAAAAAAATTAAAAACCTTGAAAATTTTAAAAACGAGTTTGGGGACGGGTGGTTCTTGGAATAAGAATACAATGGAATTACAGGGGGACCGAAGAAATGAAGTTTACCACTGGCTCAAAGAGTCAGGTTTTTCACCGGTACTTGCCGGTGGATAATATAGAAATTATGTTACTGTTTGTTTCTCACTTTCGCTAGAAACAGAGTCGGAGTTTTCCTTCTTATTATCTTCAGTCTTACTAAAGTCATGATCTTCTATAGGTTCCTGATTCATAACTTCATTTATATCCTGTTCCCAATCATTTTTAGCTTTTCGGAATTCATTGACTCCTTTTCCCAATGACCTGAACAACTCGGGTACTTTCTTCGCTCCAAATAAAAGAAGAACGATGAGAAAGATGAGTATAATTTCTCCGCCACCGAAATTTCCGATGAAGGCAAGTGAATGAATTGGAGATGTGATCATTTCAATATCGTATAATTAGTAACGAGTTGAAGCAACTTTTTTGTCTGTTATAATGAATTCTTTATTTAAGAGTTATCTAAAGTCCAAGCTGCCTGAGAGCTTCAGGCTTGGGTTTATTTACGGAACTTTGATCAGCCTCAAAGAAACCGTGAAGTTGTCTTATACGAGTTGGGTGCCTCATTTTTCGTAGAGCTTTTGCTTCGATTTGACGAATTCGTTCACGGGTGACCTTAAACTGACGCCCCACTTCTTCTAGAGTTCTACTGTAACCATCTTTAAGACCAAATCTAAGAGATAATACATTGCGTTCCCTTTCTGTAAGGGAGTCAAGGACATCAATGATTTTTTCACGAAGTAAGGAATATGCAGTCATATCGTAAGGATTTTCTGCTCCTTTATCTTCAATGAAATCGCCAAAATTGGTATCGTCACTATCTCCTACAGGACTTTGCAAGGAAATGGGTTGTTGTGCCATTTTCATAATTCCCTGTACCTTTTCTAAGGGTAACCCCATTTCAATAGCCACTTCTTCTGGAGTTGGTTCATGCCCTAATTCCTGAATTAGTTGCTTTTGAACCTGCATGACCTTGTTCAAGGTTTCAATCATGTGGACTGGAATCCTTATGGTTCTAGCTTGATCTGCAATGGATCGTGTAATTGCTTGCCTAATCCACCATGTAGCATAAGTGGAAAATTTGTATCCTCTTCGATATTCAAATTTTTCAACAGCTTTCATAAGTCCCATATTTCCCTCTTGTATAAGATCCAGGAAAGATAATCCACGATTGGTATATTTTTTTGCAATTGAAATGACGAGACGCAGGTTCGCTTCAACCATTTCAGTTTTTGCACGATGGGCCTGGCGCATATTAAGCCGAAGATTCTTTATTAACTGAGCCAATGTCTCCGGTTCCATTTTGAAACGAGTTCGGGCATTTTCCAATTCCTCTTTAACCCGGTCCATTTTAACCCCTTTTCGTTTGACTTTAACTGCGTCTTTTTTAGCCAATTCTACATTGTGTAAATTACGCGAAATGGCTTTTAATTCAGGATTAATTTGGCTTAGGAAATCTTCAAAAACCTTAAGCTTAAGGCAGCATTTTTTAAAGATAGGGGCTAGGGTTAATTCGTAATTTTTAAAGCGAGTAGTGGAACGCTTTTTTTGAGTTTCGTCATTTGCATTTTCGATACTGACCCATGCATTATTAATTTTTCGAACCGTGTCTTCCAATGCAATTACTTGTTTGGCAAGGTTTTTAAAATAAGACTCTCGACTGTCAATTTTTTTGTCCAAAACCACGCGATCAAATCGTTCTTCTCGAGCAATTAATCTTTTACAAATATCCAATTGGAAATCAGCAGTTAAACTTACAGAATAAATGATTTTGAGTGCTGAGCTTTCGGCTGTTTCAATTCTTTTAGAAATATCAACTTCTTCTTCTCTGGACAAAAGCGGAACCTGTCCCATTTGTTTAAGATACATCCGGACAGGATCATCCAGCATATCGCTCACGTTCGATCGGGCAGTCTCTTCTTCGCTTTCCTCTTTCTTCTTCTTAAATTTGTCTACTTCATTAGAGTCGAGAAGTTTAATCTCCAAATTGTTAAAGATAGAAATAACATTTTGCAGTTCCTCGGGTTGGTTGGCTATTTCAGGTAAGGATTGATCAATGTTTTTATAAGTAAGATAGCCTTGTTCCCTAGATAGATGTATTAATTCTCTAACTTTTTCAGTAACTTCATCATTTAACGCATGGGGTTCGATATTCTTATCGATTTTTTTGGCGATTTCCTTCGCGGTAACTTTGGTTTTGGACGATGAAGTCTTGGTTGTCTTAGTGGTTTTGCTAACAGCTTTTGTCTTAGTTGCTACCTTTGTAGGAGTTTTGGCTTTGGATGTTTTTGAAGCTGGTTCTTTCTTAGCTTTAGCTTTAGCGGTAGAAGCTTTCTTCACCGGTGTTTTTTTAGTGGTTGTGGAACTTTTAGGTCTAGGCATGAGAGTAACGGGTGTGCTGGTCGGATAAAATTAATTTAGGTGGATTTTTACGATGTTTTCGAATTTGTTGAAGCTTTTCTCTGAGCGACTCTGTTGTACCGTCTGCTCCGTTTGGTTGATCGAGGTTATCCAAGATCTCTTTTTCTTTTTGTTTGATGGAGCGAATAAACAAGGCGAGGAGGCATTCGTTTGTATGTTGGAGAAAAGAATTTTCGTCAAAAGAAGAAACTTCTTGAAAGAAGTTCTGCTGATATGCATTTCTTTCCATATCATCTTCAAGGAATTGTTCCATTCGGGTAGTCTCAACTGGACCGTCTGCTTTTGTTTCTGCCATGATTTTAGCCAAAATCCTCCCCGCTGGTATATCGAGGTTAAGCCAAGTTGGATCGAAAATTTGGGCAAGCGGGCTTGCAACTCTGTTATCATGCAAAAGGCAGAACAATAAATCATCTTCAGCAGTTGTCAAACGCTGAGAAGGTTTTTTTGAAGAATTTTCTTCCAACTGATGGTTAATCCCTTTGTACCTAGGTTTTTTTGATCGGTTAAAATTGTTAAATTCTTCGTTCATCGTTTGAAACGAAACTTTCAAATGACGACTCAATTCTTTGAGGTAAGTATCCTTCATAATTAAGGAGTCAACTTCAGAGATAGAGGAAAAGATCAAGCTGCTCACTGCTTGAATCTCAGAGGCTTGAGGATTATGTTTTCCTCTTAATTTATATCGTACAGCAAATTCGATGGAGGAAACCCCTCTATCAATAATATTTTTCAGACTGTCGCCTCCTTGTTCCAACAGAATTTGATCCGGATCTTTTCCCTCCGGTAATGTCGTAAACCGAGCATCAAGCCCAGCTTTCAAAAAAGTTGGAATATAGCTAAATGCTGCTTTCTGACCAGCTGCGTCTCCATCTAAAAGGCAGACTACACCCTTTGGGTTTGATTTCTTCAGCAACATTGCCTGCGATTCTTTAAAGGCTGTTCCTTGGGGGGCAATAACTGTTTTAAATCCTTCTAGCCAACAGCGAATCGCATCAAGTTGTCCCTCTACAAGAAGAAATTCTTTATTTTCGTTAATTTCTTTGTTCGCTAAATGGAGGTTAAATAGCAAGTCACCTTTTAAGAAAATTGGGGTTTCGGGAGAATTGACATATTTAGGAGATTTCCGGTCTCCCCAAGTTGGAGTAACTGAAAGTTGTCTTGCAGTAAATCCACAGACTCTCCCAATTTTTTCTCGGATAGGAATCATTAACCTTCCGCAAAATCGTGATGCAAATTGTCCGGATTGTTTCTTTTCGTTAAATAAACCAGATTTGCCAAGAACCGTGTCAGAAACCCCTTTGTTTTCGAGGTATTTACTTAGAGAAAATCGATTTACTGGTGCGTATCCAATTCCAAATGTATTGGCATCTTCGAGAGAAAATTTTCTTTCGGTTAACCAATAATTTTGGGCAACTTTGCTCTCTTCGTTATCCAGTTTAAATTGTTCAGCAAACCAATCCATAGCCATTTCATTTGCGTTATATAATTCGGATTTTATTGATTTTCGATAAGTATGTTGTTTCCCAATTCCAAGTTCTGCATATCTGATTTGAATGCCAAATCGATTCGCTAAAAATTCAATAGCTTCAGGAAAGGTTAGGTTCTCAACTTTTTGAACAAAAGACAGGGCGTCTCCTTTTTCACCAGAACTGAAGCAATGAAAAAAACCTTTTGCAGAATCTACATAAAAAGAAGGTGTCTTTTCTTGATTAAATGGACTCAGTCCAACCCATTTAGAACCACTTTTTTTTAAGGGCACATAGGGGTTGATTAAATCAAATAGATCGACCCGATCTTTGATTTCTTCAACAAAGTTTTCAGCAAACATGGGCATGATCAAAATAGTTCCATCAAAGATTTTGTATTTTGATCAATTCCATTTCAGCTTGATGATATAACCCACTTCCTTTAGGCACGATGGTAAGGAGTTTTCGGTATAATATTCCAGCAGTTACAGGCATTCTTTCAACAAGGTGATATCTCCGAGCTAATTGCCATAGAATTTCTCCAGAATCAGGAAACCTTTCATGAGTTTTTTCTAATTCCCTGAGGTAACGTGCAGAGGATAGGGTGTCTCGGGCAATATTAAGGTAATCAATTCGAATTTGTAAGTCCCTGGGGTCATGCCGAATCGCTTCAAGAATGGTCATTTCTGCTTCCCGAATTTCTCCAAGCTGAAAATGTGATTGTGAGGATAAACGCCATGCTTCCGAATTTGCCCCGTCGTTTTTCAAGGAATTGCGAGCATGTAATAATGCGGTGGAGTAATTTCCTTTGAGGTATGAGTTCCAGCCTAATTCTAAGGCAGTTGGTTGAATGACTTCCTTTTCTTTGCTAGCAAATACATCCGCTAGACTTGTTGCAGGAGTAGGAGAAGGTTCGATCGCATTGGGCCTGCTATTTTCTTCGGGAATATTATCCGGTGTTTCGGAGAGAATAGGAGCAAGTTTGGGTCCGCTTGAAACAACGGGGTCTTCGGTTGTTCTTTTTTTAGGAAAAAGTTCTTGGATGAGCTCACTTGTTGATAGGTTTTGAGCAATAACTCCCCTCTGATTAAATTCGGCAAGCCTTCTTTTAATGAGAAGTTTTGAATATCGGTCCGTTTGAGGTACATTGTTTAAAGTGCCCGGAAAAGATTTTTCAATGGCTAATAGAAGTGTTTCCACAGCACTTTCATCTCCGGTTTCGAATTTTATTCGAAGTAAGCCTAAGAGAGGGGGGGCAGTAGGTGAACTTTCTAATTTTGCTGATTTTCGAAACCAATATTCCGCTTTTACATAAATTTTTTTGTTAAGATAAAGGTTTCCAATGAGCAGACTGTCTTTCGCATCGGTTAAATCGATTGATTTTTCGAATGTATTAAGTGCATCTGTATCTTTTCCATTTTGTGCCAGTGTTCTAGCTAGGTCGATCCTCGTTTTTTTATCTTCGGGGTAGACATCGAGGTAGTCAAAGTATCTTTTTACCGCCGCGTCTAGGTCACCGGCCAACTTATATGCTTGAGCACACTCGAGAAGTAAATCCTTGGATGCATCTGACGAAATCGCTTGGTCGAAACGAAAAGCAGCAAGTGAATACTGTTTATTTTCGATGAGAGATCTTCCTAGTTGAATCAGTATTTTAGGGGAGTCAGGAAATTCTTCATTATACTTTCTTAAAAGTTCGATTGCCTCTGCAGGTTTATTTTCAACTCTTTTTTGAATGGCTTCCGTGAGATCAGGGAATACTTTTTTTTCGTCTGCGGGTTCTTTTGTAGAATTATCAATCTTTTCTTCACCACAACTAAAAATAATCAGCGAGATTGACGCTGACGAAACGATCCTTAAGCATATTTTAGTAAAACACATGATTAATATTTTTCAAAGGATAGTAAAACGTCAAGCAAGGGTCTATTTTTTATTTCTAAATTTCACCTTTATTGGAAATAGTATTTTCGGGGCAGATGATTTTTCCATCCCTGAGATGGGGAATGTAAAAGTAATTTCGAAAGATAATAGGTCAGACGATGTCTTTCGAGCACAAAGAGTCAATGGAAAGTATTTCTACTATCTAAATAAACTAATTTTGCAGGCAGAAAAAAAAAGCGGACCATTTTTGTCTCCTTCTCAATTTCCCCATATTGCAATTAAGGTAAAAACAGCACATGCTCCGGGTCATCAAGTAAGTGCAGATTTATTGGACGCACTGTTGAGCTTTTTATCAGGTCGTGGGTTTCGATCCGATCAAATTATGATTGTTGACCGGGATGAGAAAACTCTTATCCGGGGAGGATTTTATTCAACAGGAGAGAAAATTGGTTTTTATGGGAAATATAGAACTTTTTCATCATCGAGTGATACTTATTATGACCCGGAATGGTTTCATGATAGTCCTATGCCCCCCACCATTCATGATCGCTCCCGGTTTTTCCTTGAATATCCAAATGATAGAATAAAGCGATTAGAAGAAGAAAGAAAAAGTTACCTTCCTGCGATCCTGTTTCTAAAAGATGTTTTTTGGATTAATCTTTCAGTGGCCACAGACCATGTTAACTTAGGTATTGATGGGGCAGCTTCAAATATGACGACAGGTGCAATATCCAATCATCAACGATTCTTGAAAAAAACAACCCTTGCTCCTGCTGCGGTAACTGAAATCTTAGCTATACCGGAATTTTGGGAAAAAAGAGTCTATTCGATCTTAGATATGAGCCAATATCAATTCGCCAACGGTGGGCAATTTGATGCTGAATTTTTAGATTCTGATCCAAGTCTATTATTGAGTGAAAATCCAATTTCACTTGATTACACGGCATTAAGTATATTCAAAAATATTCGCAAAAAGAATGGATTTATTGAAAGAGATGAGAGTACGCTTTTACTTTTTAAATATGCTAAAGAATTAGGTCTTGGAGAAATGAACAAAATTCGGGTATTCGATGTTTATTAGGCCTTTTCGTACTAGCGTACTTAATGATTTCAAAATTGAAATGTTTTGTTTGATAGGTCTTGTTATGCTTTTTTTTACTCATTCTGAAATTAAAGCAAATGAGTGGAGTAATTGGCTTGGCCCAAACCATGATGGTTCAATTGAAAATATGGATGTTACAATCCCTCCAAGTGGAAAGGAATATATTGTAAGGTGGAAAAAAAATATTGGGATTGGATGGTCTTCCCCGATTATAGATAAAAATGCAGTATATTTACATGATCGAAAAAATGGGAAAGAATATATTGATTCTTTTGATTTAAATACAGGTGATGAACGATGGAGCTTTTCTTATTTGTCTGAATATAGGGATAGTTTTGGTATGTCAGATGGACCTCGGTCAACACCTGCTTTGAGTAGGGGGGTAATGGTTAGTCATGGACCTCAAGGTTTGGTTCATGCAGTCGCAGTAAAAGATGGGAAACTAATTTGGATGCGTGACCTAAAAAAGGATTTTTCATCACCCAAGGGTTTTTTTGGACGTTGTTCTTCCCCCCTTATTTTTGAAGACAAAGTAATTTTAGATGTGGGAGGTCCTTTATGTGGCTTAGTCGCACTATCATTGAAATCTGGTAAGACTCTTTGGGCAAGCGAACCTCATGGAAATGATTATTCTTCTCCTGTTCCATTCTTGAATGATCAACAGGCATTAGGTCTTGCATTCATGAGAGATGGTTTTTTGGCGGTTAGTTTAAAAACGGGGCAAAAGAATTATTTCGCTCCATTTCGTTCACCGATCGATTCGTCCGTAAATGCGGCTAGCCCATTGGTTTTGGGAAATAAAGTTTTCATTTCTTCGTGTTACGAAGTTGGTGCAGGTCTATGGGAATATAGAAAGGGGAGCGATAGAGAACAGAAAATGTTTCATCAGCTTTGGAGAAAAAATGATGTTTTAGATTGTCATTATTCAACTCCCGTTAGTCATGGTGGTTATTTATTCGGTTTTCATGGAAGACAGGAGAGATCCCCAGTTTTACGTTGTGTGCGACTAAAGGATGCTGAAGTTCAGTGGTCGAAGGGTTCTATGGGGTCGGGAAATTTAATTCGAGTTGCAAATAAAATTTTAACGATCACGGAGAAGGGAGAATTGGTAATTTTTTCAGCTGAATTTTCAAAATTTGAGATTCTATATAGTCAGCAAGTTCTGGGTACAGGGGTGAAAAGTCATTTCGCAATCGCAGGTGGAGTTCTCGTTGCTAGAGATAGCAGGCGTTTGATATGCCTCGATCTCAATTCATTCGACTAAATAAAAATAAGGTTCTTTTGAATACTAATTTAATACCTTACAAAAATATTCTATTTAACAGTTAATGTAGGGAATAATTTCGCGAGATCTAATTGGTCGCCCATTTGCTCCTGTAGCTTTAGTAAACGGGGAAATAATTTAAGTTTTAGCTTTTTACCTATGGTTGTATTGGATATGTCGTTTTTCTCCTCGGGGTCTTGGGTAATATCGAAGATACGAATGAGTGGCACATTTGGATAAACGAGAAGTTTTATGTTATTTTTTGTGATCGATCTTTGAACATTTAAATAGGCTCCATAGATTTCTTTGTAGGGTGACTTTTTCGTCTTCCCTAATGCCAGGGGAAGGATGTTGGTAAACTCTACATGCTCAGGCTTTTTGATTTCAGCAATTGCTAAGCTAGTTGCCATTATATCCTGCAGATAAATGGGTGCGGATACTTTTCTCCCTTCGGGTATATCAGGACCTTTTATAATAAAGGGCACCCGAGTACTATGCTCATAAAGGTTTTGTTTACCGAAGAGTCCATGGTGCCCGACTGCAAGGCCATGATCCGCTGAGAAAAAGATATAAGTATTTTCTTCCAAACCAGATTTCTTTAAGCCGTCAAGAATTTTACCAATTTGTTCGTCCATGTGGGTAATAATGGCATAGTATTCTTGTCTATGAACTTTTACAGAATGTTCAGTTCTTGGCATGGGACCAAGTTTTTCATCTCTTAGGCTATGTTTGCAGCCAATTTCGTCCTTATGTGGATACATTGGTAAGAAATTTGAGGGCATTTTAATCCGATCAAGGGGATATTTATCCACATAAGCTTTGGGGGCTTGTCTGGGGTCATGCGGAGCATTGAATGCAATATAGGCAAAATAGGGTTTATTATTTACATGTTTTTTCGCAAGGGATAAAAATTCTAGTGCATCGTCAGCAACGATTTCACTCCAATGCTTTCCTCCTTTCCAAAATCCTTCAAATTTGGGGTCGGATGGACTCCATGGATCTAATTTCCCTGGTAAAGGTCGATTGTATCCCTCTTGTGTTTGGTTGGGCATACCCCCTCGTACATTGCTCGTTACATCAAAGCAGTTCTCAGCTTTTGCACGAACATGCCATTTGCCGGTCATATATGTTTTATATCCTGCGGCTTTCATGTTTTCAGACCAAAACCTACCTGCTTCTCGTTCTGCCTCTGCAGTTCTTGATGCTTTTTCAGCTCGCCAAAGAAAGCGCCCTGTATTGAGCATATGTCGACTTGCTACACACACCGCACCGCTCCATGACCCCATGTTGTAGGCACGGGTGAAGCTGGTGCCAGATTTCATTAGACGGTCGAGGTTAGGGGTTTCAATATCAGTTAATCCTAGATGTCCAACGGTCTCGAAGCACTGGTCATCGGCGAAAATAAAAAGTATGTTAGGCTTTTGCTTCCCGCAAATGGGGAAAACTAAAGTTAAGGGTAACAGTAATAGTAGAAAATTCTTTATATTATACATAATGTTAATCCTTTAAATTAGTATGGTTTTTTGGCAATGAGTAATCTCTAGTAATCTTAAAATCTTTAAACGAAGTATTTAATGCACAAAAAAACTCGCCCAAGAGACGAGTTTGAAATTTTGAATTATGGGAAGTTATTTATTTCCGACAGTCATGCATAACTCTAAGCCAAATTTCGCGAAGATCATGTAACCGAATATTTGATTCACTTTGGTATTTATTTAAAACTTTTTCAGACTGATGGGTAAACAAACGATTTAAGCGAAGTGATTCATTTAGAGCTGCATGGGCTTTTTTGAAGTGACAAACTGCTAATAAATAATCGCCTAGGTCCAAACAATTAGCGGCGAGTAGAGAGTGTCTTTCGCCATCGGCAAGACTGGCACAATAACTCCATGCTAAGTGAGACGCAGGTTGGTTGCTATTATTTCGCATGAAGTGTTCCCACGAATTTCTTAGGTAGGCATAGAGTCCGGAGGAAGATATGTAGATGGGGTGCCGATGAATCGTATATGGATCCATCTGTTTGAGTTCTTCCATCTCGATCGGGCGTAATTGTTTAATTTCCTCTTCGTTAAGTTCTTCGTCTAAAGATGACCAATCTTCCCGATGCCACCCCATAATTGCCGCAGCAGCATCTAATCGTTCCGGGTCTTCAATTACTTTATTGTATGCTGAAATAAACTTGGACACTTCTTTATCCGCATTTCTTAGAAATTTTTGCCAATCTGCTTCATTCCAAGCAACATCACCATTTTCTTCCCATTCACCTTCATTGTTACTTTCAAACTCGTATTGGCTCATATCTGATGTGTTGCGTTGATAATTGTTAGGCGATTTACAAAACCACTTTCCCACTATATCCATGAATAGGTCAAATATTATTTTTAAATTAGTGTTTAATTTATGGTCACTTCAGAGATGCTTCGAAAACTGGTTACATATTCCGGAAATGTACAGGGTGTTGGATTTAGATGGAATGTTCTCAATATTTCTAAAGCATACGATGTCTCAGGTTATGTAAAAAATCTCCCAACAGGAAAAGTGGAGGCACTTGTGGAGGGAAGAGAAAGCACAGTTCTTAAAATGATAGAAGAAATGGACGGAAATTTAAAAGACTTTTGGACAACCAAATGGGAAGAGGTCAAATGTGGTGAAGCTCATCACCAAAAATTTGAAATCAAATATTTCTAAGGAATGCATTGCTTGAGACTGAGCAATGCCATTGCAGTCCCATATTGTTGATGATAATTATAAAAAGGAAAGTCCCACCAAGAACCGTCTTTTTCTTGTAACGGTATTAAGATTTTGGATAGTTCTTTTTGATACGCTAGACGTTCATTGTTTGGAAGTTGTTCTATGCAGAGAGATGCGTAAAGATGGCCATAGTAAAAAAAATAACCAGCAACTGCGAACCAGGATTCATGCGGTACTGGTCTTTTTCTTGCCACATCTAACCAGCCATTTCTTTTGATTAAGCGATCCAAGCATATTTTGTGGACTGCAGTTGTAATACTTTTTTCTCCCCAAATTTGAAGTGCTAAATTACAAGCATGGGATCGGCCGAGGCTCCCACCCGGCCGATTAATACCCCTTCTGGGTTTGTATTTTAGGTATTCACCATATAAATAACTATGGTCAGGTAATCTCTGCCTTCGAATTGCATCCAACGCTTTTTTGATTACTTTTTGGGGTACTTCAATTCCAATATTTTGTGCATCCTTTAAGGAAATCAAGACGGTGGCATTTACAAAAGATATCGAAGATCCTGAAGGTTGTTTGGTTTGTGCGTTAAAATCATAATATCCCCAACCTCCGTCTATGGATTCATATTTTTCAAGCATGGAGATTTGTTGAATTATGAGTGCCCTAATACTTTCTTTAGTTTTAGAACCGTATGGAGTTTGGTGTAGCATAACCAAAGCTTGAATTCCATAAGCATGAGACCAAACATTATAGATTGCCATTGGAGTAGCTCTCCTAAGTTGCCCAAGGTTTGTAAGGATGTAATTCCTAGCTTTTGTAATGGTTTCTTTATACTCCGGGTTATTGCACTGATTGTGAAGCAATGCATTTAACGACAAAGCAGTTGCAGCAAGCCGAAAAGCTCGATGTGCCCCTGGAATAGGAGCAAAAATATTAAGGCCTTTTGTTTGGTGGGGTGACCCCCAGGAACCATCTTTATTTTGGTTTTGTTGAAGGAAACTAGACCCTTTTTCAATAGCAAAATCTATATTTAATTCAAACGGCTTTCCATTTTCAATTATTTCCTGAGAAGCAACGCAAGAAAAAGACAAAATAAACAGAAAGAGAAATTGTAGAATTTGATTCATCCGTAAAGATAGGGCGGAAGAAATAATCCTATTGTATCTTAAAGTTCAGGTTTGTCCTTAAGTACTTTGGCTTGATTTCGAATACCATCTAAAATTTCAATTCTTGAACCAATAGTTTTGCCAGTCTCTACGAATTTCTTAACAGGTTTTTGATTCGAATTAAGGATGTAAATATAAGTGATTTCTGCATCGTAGTCTTCTTTGAAAACTGACTCTACAGGAAGAGTTAATGCATTTTTCTTCTCATAAGTAACCACTTGAAAAGTACAGGAAGTTCCGGGCAAGGGAAGAGATTGGTTTTCGGGGAATTCTATATTTACAATCGCATCATAAATTTCCGGTGAAGTTGGGAATTTTAGAACCTCAGTAATTTTGGCTTTTAACTTCGATTTGGAATGCGTTCCAGGAATAATCAAGCCGTCTTTAAGTTTTGAAATTTCAATAAGGTTTTTTTCAGGAACTTTAATTCTGGCTCGAATTCTTTTACCGGGACATATGGTTAAAAACTTTTCATGTGGTTTAAGTAGTCCGCCAGTTTTTAATTTTGGTTCGAATATTTTGGCACCCGACCACTTACCCAAATCAAAGGTACCCACAAATAAATTTCCCGTAGTAGGGGAAGATGATTTCAATGTATTTAAATCTTTTTCTAATTTACTTTTATTCTCAAGCAGTTTCTTTTTCTCTTCCTCAACCTTTTTTATTTCCAATCTTTTCTTGCTTATTTCTGTTGGTTTAATGACTCGGTTTGTTTTGAGAGAAAGTTTCTTCTTATTATACAAATCACTTTTAGTAGATTCTGATTGGGGGATTTCGAGTTTCAGACGTTTGTCTTTACGAATTTTCGCACCCTCTAATGCAAACTTGTATCGATCAACCTCGTTTTGAGTTCGAATTAAAATTATTTCTTCTGTTTCTTCGGTTAAATCGTCAGCTTCATACATTTTTTTGAGTTGATTTAATTCTTCAACCAAATAGGAGAGGTTCTCCTCCTGCTTTTTCAAATCATACGCAGCAGATTTTTTTTCGTAAGGTAAGTCGATCTTTTTAAAATAACTATAATTTTCCTGATTGAATTTTTCCAAACGGTCTAATTCCTTGAGCTCAATCTTATTTATTTCTTCATCCCTTTTTAACTCAACGGCAAGAATTTCTTGATTCAAATTAAGAATAGCAAGTTCATGATCGAGTTCGCGTAATTTTTTTTGAATATTATTTAAATCTATCTTGAGGAGACTATCTCCTTTTTTGACAGCTTTTCCATGTGTTGGAGGAGTAACGACTTTTATTTCGCTCCATGATTGAGTGTTTATACTAAATGGCATTGCATCAGGGTCCTCAAAGTAACCTTTTAAATTTAAATTTACCCGAATTTTCTGGCGAACCACCTTCACTGTTTTTAACTCCTTATTCTTTGCTAGACCTTTTGTTATGTCAGTCGAATTCTTATCTTTATGAAGATTGCTTTCAGTTTTTCCGTCTCTTTCAGCGTAACATAACCAAGGGAAAAATGATAATAATCCAAAAATGAAGATTAAATTTAAGTGAGATATATTCATTGTATTCATTTTCGTTTTATTAAATGATTTTAAGCAAGTAAAACTTATGTTTTGATTTTTAAAAAAAATTACTGACCTTCCTAAACAAAAAGTGACCCTGAGGGCCACTTTGAAAAATAATTTTAAAATTTATGTTTTATCAACCTGTTCGACTTCAAGCGGGAAACTAATTTTGTTTCCATTTCTTGCTATCATACGCAGAACAGCTTGCAGTCCTTTATTTAAAAGAAAGTCAGGCTCAATCCCTAAAGCATTCGCACACTCTTCAAGGTTTTGAACAGCCGATGGAGAGCACTGTTCAGGTTTGGCTTCTTTGGGAGCAACTTCAGTATCAGAAACTCGAGTTATGCTTTCTCCACTTGTTTCTTCTTCAGTTTCAATTCGGTTAGCAGGAGCTTTCATAAGAATGGGTGTAGGGGGTGAAAATTTTTGTGAAGAAGTTACAGATTCACTGCTTTTTAATTCTGTTGTTAACACGGCATCTTCAAGTGAAGAGGGAAGTGTACTCGGAGCATGAGAACTCGCCGAACCACTTTTACTATCTAGGTCATCTTCTGAAAAATCCCCATTGAGCTTTCTTCCCAGTTTTTCCAAGTATTCTTCCTGCTCCAAAGTGTTTAAACGATCCTGAGCGATTTCGAGTTTATCATCCACTTTACTCAATTCCTCCACTAACAAACCAAGCGGTTCATCCACTAATTCAGAAGAAGCCTTAAAACCATCCTCTAAAGATGAAATTCTTTTTTCCAAAGCCTCTTTTTGTGCATTAACTTCATCAATAAGAGAATT
>JABGWU010000221.1 GCA_018645475.1 Opitutia bacterium | reverse complement strand
GTGTTTAGAATGTATTTCAAAAATAGGTTTGATTGTATCTATATATAGTCGAGATGAGCGAATTTCATTTAGATATTCAAGTAAGGCCCCGGGGGGTAGCAAGTGATCGTGACCGAGATTTTGCTGGGCAAATTTAAGTTGTTCATCGTTGGACATAAAACCAGGAAGAGCATCAATGCTAAACTGGTTGCATATATTCTGTAATTCACGCTGAGATGTATCATCCATTTCATATTCTTTCATGTTAGAATATGTAGGTTTTGATCCAGTGATAAATAATTTAAGTCCAAGGTACATACAATAGCAGCAGGCAGAACTCCAAGAGTTGGCTGTTACGTATTTTTTATTTTTAGAAAAATGTATGAAGTTGTGAAGGTAGTTGATTTGAAAAGGAGAAGAGTCACCGCATGTAATTACCTCAAGACCACAGTCAAGAAAAGTCCGATGGTGGTTTAATTTAATGTCGTGAGGATGAACCGAGACTGTGATCGGGTGATATTTAGATGGAAGAGCTGCGATTTCTTCTGCATATTTTTTATATTTATCAGTAATTACATTGCTGGGTAAGGAATGCTCAGGAAAGGCAATGGTACCATGGCGTTCCTGATTCGTATTTTCATCAAATTTTAAAAGTCTGGTAAGATACGCAAAAGGGGATCCGAGCAAATGAAGGGAGTCAGCTGAAATCCCTAAGTGCTTAATGGCATTACTTTTAATATAATCAGAGAAAATCCAGTAGTCAAATAAAGGTTCTGAGAAATGTTCATGTTGAAGCGTTAATTGATTTCGAGAAACACCGTGATGAATCGCTAAAGGTATAGGTTCCTTTTGGCTATAGCCACAATATTCTTTAATGATGTGGGAATGCCCGTAAAATCGGTTAACATTGCAAATTTCCATGAGAATCTGGATGTGAAATTAAAGACATATACTTGACAGTCAATTAATATACAGTTATAGTATTAATAATTGTATATATGCTATAAAATGTAAATACTATGCTTTTTAATTGAGGTTCTAATTACTTTGTAAAATATAAACTAGGTTAAAAATAATAGAATTTTCTGTGACGAACTATTAGTAATAAATATTAGGACTCAAGGAATGTAATTAACTCTTATATATATCTAGATTAATAGCATCTATCGGAGTTCTTTAAAATATATCGTTTTAACAGATTTAAAATATACATTAAGAAAAGAATATAGTTAATTAAGTAGACGGAGTTGTAATAGTTTGTCAAATATAAATTTACGCAGAATGGAAGGAATAATTTAAAAACATCAGGAAAAAGTGCAGATATGTATTTCTCTATTAACGTCCACTCCGTGAGAATTTGCACAAGAAGAAGGAGTCAAGTAAATCAACTGCATTATGCCCTTTACAAAATTAACCTGTACAATTTCGATAATTATTCAAATGCAAACAAATAGTAGATTGTATTCGACGACTACATGATCAATAATTTCGATCAAATACTAATTCAACTGGAAAGACCCAGCAGTAATTGCGCATACAAAATCAAGATATAAAATCCAGTCAGGGTTTAAGAAATACTTTACACATTATGAGACACCACGTGAAAAATATCATGAGCAGGGTGAAGTAAAAATCGTCGACAGAATTTATTTAAGGTATTTAGCAAACTACTGTAGTTAAAAAGAATTGACCAGCAACTAGTTCGTGAACAATAGTAACAAATCCAATAAATCTCACTTTAATTAACAAATTAACAAACTTTTAATACAACATTTTGCAATGGATAAAATATACCTAGAAGAATTGAATAATTTGATTGAAGAAGCTCATGCAATACCAAATTCACGTATGATGGCAATTGCAAAAGTTTCCTCTATGATTATGTTAAATATTCAATATGAAAAAATCTCAGAAAATCCTAATCTTAAAACGCATCCATATAAATTAGTCAGTCAACTAATTAAGAATATTCGAGATTATTTGTCAGCAATGGAATCTATTTCATTTATCGAAGATGATGATAAACAAATAGTAAAGATTAATAAAATATCATTAGAAGAGGGCCATCAGGAATTATTTCAAAAGCTATGGGTAAACTTTTCTAAGGAGGATTATAATAAACGAATAGATAGATACTTTTACCGATTGCAAATCAACGGACTTGCCGATGGATTTTTGAAGGGTTTTAAATGTATTGATTTTGGATGTGGGCATGGAAATTTTCTACATGCGGTACTAAAAGCTGGGGGGGATTATCATCACGGAATAGATTTTGGTAAAGGAAGCATAAACTATGCGAAAAAAGCACGAGACAGATTAGGTATAACTAAGAAGCAAATTGAATTTAGCGTTGAAACGGTATATGATACATCGTTTGATAATAATACTTTTGATTTTGCTATACAAAATGGAGTTTTTCATCATCTTGAAAATGAAGACATGGCCTACAATGAGGTTCACAGAATACTTAAACCAGGTGGATGGTTTTGGGTTTATTCTGATGGATCAGGTTGTATAAAAAATGAATTATGGGATGCTGCCAAGGAAATCCTTTCAGAAATACCATATGATTTTATTATTTCCTTTTTAGAGTATATGAATATAGAAACGGGGAAAAGGTATCATTTGGGAGATGGGCTTAATGCTATTTATAGATTTACTACATATGATGAATTAACTAATCGTTTAGAATCGTATGGTTTTTGCAATTTTAGAAGATTAGTGGGAGGATATTCAAGTGACTATGATCATGATACTATAAAAAATCATAATTTTGGTAAGGAAAAATTCGGTGAAGGGAATTTAAGATTACTTGCTCAAAAACAACCCTGATTTTTATTCCGTTAGAAGATTATTATTCAACTGAGATATTAGCCCGCTGTATAAGTTTAATCTAGTATCCGAATAGAATGAATTTCAGAGATAGCTGGTGGTAAACTTAGATTTCGAGAAACTTTGCTTTTTTCATCAAATACAGTGATTCCAGAATCTAATGATATGTTGTTTGATACACCTAAAACCTTACTGAAATTCCGATTTCGACTTTGCCCTACATAAAATAAACCATCGTTATAATCTAAACCTCTAGTAAATCCTGGAAATTTGCCGACGTTAAGGGAATTATTTCTAATTAGATTTCCCCGAAGAGAGTCAAGAACAGTTAGCGAACCAGCTAGGTACTCTACGTTATGTGGCATCCATAAATTATCAATTACAATGCCTCTTTCTCTGAAATCAGTGGTACTATACTCTACCACAACCCCATCAAATATTTCACGACGAAAATTTCCTGTATAGGAAAACATACTCACATATATACTCGATCCAACGGAGCATATATCATTTATATGATGAGAAGGAACACCATCATATTTTAGTTTATCTGAAATAGGATATTGATTTATAAGTTGAAATTCGCTGTCAAATTCGTAGACCATTTCACTATGACTTGCACATGAATAGAATCTTTTACTTAAATTATTAAATGCAAGTCCATGACATCGACTACCATTTGGAACAGAATATGTCTTTTTAACATCTAGGTTTTTTGACATCTTTACAATGCCCTTTATTTGGTCTACGAACAATATATCTTCTTCATGTAAAAGAATACCATGACATATACCACTGTAAATTTTTTTATAATCCCATTTCTGCCCATCTAATTCTACTAAATACACCCCCCCACCTCTATCTTTAGCACTATCAACAGGATATCCACTTGAAAAGATAAAACGCGATTTTAAAGATAGTATCTTTTCAACAATTTGGTAGTTATTAAGTGCCGGAGAGACAACAAAATCGTCTCCAGCGATAAATCCATGTTCTTTAAGTTGTGTAGCAATATCTGGAAATGAAGTTGTGCAAATTATAAAGAAAGGAGTTTCTTCATTGGTTATCGACGAGAAGGGAATTATTTTTAATCCATTTTCTGTCATACCATGAAGTTCAGGATTGTTATCAACTATGCAGGTGTAAGGGACATGAAGCCTGCGTTTAGTACGAGATGAAATTTCACCTGCGCCAAATAAGAAAACAGATCTATTTTTAACTTTTGATTCAATCAGATGATATTCTGTATATAGGTTATTCATTTAAACAATTAGCTCTTTTCTCAGCCATTTCCCTTTCTTATATGCCCAAACCCTAGGGTCTCTAAATGTATCGGCTATATCATCAAATTCCTGATGTGTCATTCCTGAGTAGTTGACCCAACGTTCCAAGTCACTGGGTCGAACAGGGTCATAGTGATTGACGCGCTTTATTGCTTCTTCACGACTCATGATACCTGCCCGAATATCCTTGGAAACGTGATCTGTGCATCGGCCATAGCCAAATTTAATGTATTTTAAATAATCGTGTCCACCATTTTCATGAATATCATCTAAGTTGGACATCGTTCGATAAGTTCGATCAAAGGTTTGATCTGCTACTTCAAAATTATAGTGATCTATGACAAATTGAGTATGCTCATTCGCCTCCCAATGAAGATAATTTCCTAAGTAGAGGCCTCTAAGATCCAGATCGAGAATTTGTTGATCGCTTGGATAGCGATATAAAACCAAATCGCTTGCTGTTAAGCCATCGACGCCATCGAAATAAGTCCATTCATAACATCTACCATAATGCTCTAATCGGTCTCGGTATGTCACTTCGGGGAAGTCGTTCATGGAAAATTGCCCACATAAATCCAAGTAACCATGTTCTCCATAAAACACCAAGGGAATTTGTTTTTCTACAGCCACCATCATGGGTACTGACATGATACCTATATGACCATGCCAGTTCATATCTCCCATGGTGATAAAGGCTTGTTTGTTGAGTTTCTTGAGAGTTTTGACCGAAGGTCGGACTACGATATGATCACAATTGAAAACATCTTTCATTTTGACCATGTTGCGCCAGCCCACATCAGACCAGTTGTTGCCGTCATAGGTTACCAACAAGGGGTTCATGCCAAACTCTTCTTTTAATACATGGGCTTGGTAATAAGAGTCTTTGCCACCCGATACCGCGATGATGATGTCATGTCTAGATTTGTCTTTGGAACGATACTTCTCTAATGTTTCAATAAGTAATTGCTTGCGTCGCTGCCATTCGTGTTTTGGGATTTTAACTTTAACTTCTGCCATTTGGCAGCCCGTGCAGACCCCTTCCTCATCGAATTCTAAAGGGGTAGCAGAGAGACTGGGGTAAAGACATTTAGAACACCAGGTGACTCTGGGAATGTCTTGTTTCCATTTAGAATAGTCTTTGATTTTGGATTGTTCGATTCTACTTTCGCGCTTTTTGGCTTCTAAGACTTGGTCATAGATGGGTTCACGCCTTAAGTATTTACTACCCAAGGTACTGGGGCGGATATGCACATCAGCTTGTGTGCAAGCGTATTTGGCATGGTGGTAACTCAATTCTTGGAAATGAAAGATATTAGCAGCAGCCACAGCATCAGCTTGCCCTTGAGTGAAACCTTCGGCAAAGTGGTCAAAGGTTCCTATGCCACCCATAGCGACTACGGGAATGGAAACAGCATCCACCACTTTGGATATCAGGCCGTGGTCAAGTCCTCGCGCTGAACCGTCACGGTCGATGGAGTTTAGCAGGATCTCTCCGATACCCAATGACTCTAGCTTCTCTGCCCACTGTTCAGGAGGAGTTTGAATGTCTGTTCGGCCAGAATTTATTTTAACAGTATGGCTTCCTTCAAGCAACTCACAATCGATCGAGGCAACGATGCATTGACTACCAAAACGCGCAACGGCTTCTTCTACAAATTGAGGGTTGAGGTATGCCGCGGAATTTATCGTGACTTTATCAGCGCCGACTTGAAGCCGCTGCTCTATATCTTTTAGTGTTCGGATTTGCCCGCCAAATGTGAGTGGCATACTACAAACTTTGGCAATTTCGGACAAAACATCAACGGTATTACTGCCAGAATAAGATTGGTGTAAATCTTCGCGTCTTAAATCGTGGCGATCAACTTTTGAGCTGATGTCTAAAACAATAAGCTCATCTACGTTCCAATCACTGAAACGACTGACAGTACTCATGGGGTTGCCAATGTCTTGATGAACTTTAAAAAGCTGACTTCTTACAATCAAGCCATGTTTCAACAATAAGCAGGGGATGACGCGGCGGAACTTCATGATGCATTCCAGTTAATGAATTGGTCTATTAACTTTAAACCACAGTCCTGACTTTTTTCTGGATGAAATTGAACACCGAAAATTTGATCTTTCTCGATGATGGCACTATAGTCTTTTTGGCAGTGCTGAATACTGCCTGTGATATAAGCGTCATTCGTTTCCACGGCATAACTGTGAACAAAGTAAAAACTAGCATTTGCATTTTCACCATCGGTAAAATAGCTATGTTTTTTAAATTGAATGGGGTGCCATCCTATATTTGGAACAGGTTCCAATGGATTGGAGGGGAGTTTTTTACAGTGGCCCGGAATCAAGCCAAGTCCATCAACTCCAGGACTTTCTTCACTGCTCTCGACTAGTAACTGCATACCGAGGCATATGCCTAATAAAGGTGTTCCTTTCTCATCTTCTGAATGAAGGGACGCTATAAAGTCAGCTTCGTCTAAAGCTGTCATACCATCTTTGAAGCTTCCTACACCAGGGATGATGAGGCCATAGTTTTGACTGTCATTACAGGCCTGAGTTAAGTCTATCCCTTTTTTGAAAGTGCTGTTTTTCACTTCCAGTTTATTGAGAGCATTGACGACGGAGGTGAGATTACAAATCCCAGTGTCGATCAAAAAAACTTCATCCAACATGTTATGCCTTGATGCCAAATCCGAAAAGACTGTATTTGCCGCTGGGTTCGTACATTGATTCTATGTGTATATCGGTCAATGCGGCTGCTTCCATTAATGCTTTCATCGATTTTTTTGAAAAAGCGTAGTAATGCTCGATGTAAAACTCTTCCCTATCGACCAAGCCTCCATATGCTTCGGCCCTGCAACCATCAGGAAGTTCAATGTAAAACAAACCTCCCACTTCTAAATGTTCAAGAGATTGTTGAAGCATGAGCAACGGGTCTTTTACATGCTCTAAGACTTTGTTTAGGGAAATGGCTTGGAATCGTTCGGCTAAATCAAAATCTTGAAGATTTCCGCAAAAGGCGCCTTGTAACCCTACCGTTTCTAACGCGTGTTGAGCCGAAATGGGGTCTGGGTCGATGGCAAATCCTGGATATCCCAAGTCTTGCATTTTCTTTAGAAAAACACAAAGCCCACTCCCGATATCCAATATTCGAGTTGCTCCAGGTTTAAACTGAAGTGCCCCGAGCTTTTTATGTACACGCATGCAACGGAGGTGATTGTCGGATTCTCCCTCTGGCAAGTTGATGATTCTTTGGTAGGCTCTGGTGATACGATTTTTATATGTCGAAGAATTATAGCTACCTCGGTAGAGTTCTTCGAAGTCATAAGAGTGGTCAGCTATGTAAACCTGACAGCTATTGCACTGATAGATAGACCTTGTATATTCATGCGTGGGAATCTTGAAGTCTGTTTCTCGTTCGGGTTTTTTGGTGATGGTGGTTTTAAAATCCAGATCCATCGAAGAACAAAAAGGGCAGTTGGCATTCATGAAGAGGCGTCTCTTTCATGTAGCCATTCCAAAACCTCTTGTTGATCTTCTCGGAGATAGTCGAGAAAAGCATCGACTTTGTCTTTTTCTACACACATCAAAAAAATGCGACCCTTCGAGTTTTGAACCAAGGCAGTTTTGAATCCTTCGTGCTTTAGTCGACCATTGATTGACGGGCTGGCGTAAAAACCCCATGGCTTCGCGGTAAAGTCATATTCGCGCCCAGAGTGTGTTTTAAAAGAAAGCATCTCGTTACTTTCTAATTCGATTTTCCCACAGTCATATATGGTGTTTTTGCCTACCTTAAATGACCTTACTGGATTATTTTCATGAATATTCATTTACCACT